>JAQXIX010000001.1 GCA_029008005.1 Bacillota bacterium
ATAATGCCGTTCATAGTATCTCCTTCTGTTCATGTGACAGTTCATTTTCACTATAATTGATATCTGAAGACTTGGACGGAACGTCCGTATTCGCGCCATCTGTTGAGTTAGTATTGCAATTTTTGCAACAGGACAATCGCCTCACAATGTGCCGTATCCGGGAACAGATCTGTAGGTGTAGCTTCAACCACCTTATACCCCAGTTCACCGAGATATTTAACATCGCGTGCTAAGGTTGCCGGATCGCAGGACACGTAAACAACCCTTTCGATTCCAACCTTGTTCACAGTATCCAGCAGTGCCCTGTCGGCTCCTGCCCGAGGCGGGTCCATCACTGCCACTGCAGCCTTTTGAACCATTTCATCTATATCACTGTCCTCGCCGGAAGCACCTGCTGCAGCCTTTGGGAGAAACTCCTCGGCCTTCGCACAGACATATCTGGCGTTGACGACTCCGTTTATTACTGCGTTTCTGTTGGCATCTCTTACGGCATCTTTTACTGACTCAATTCCGAGAACAGCTTCGGCTCTGTCGACAAGATAAAGACCTATTGTTCCTATACCGCAGTACAAATCGAGAATCACCGGGCGTTCTTCGCCGGTGAAACAATACTCTCTTACCTTATCGTACAGCCTTATCATCTGGGCTGTATTAACCTGATAAAAGCTGTTAGGGGAAATCTCAAATTTCAGGATTTCTCCGGGTTTGCCGGGGTGGGAAATCTCGTCATTGATAACAGGCGCTCCCGCCAGAATTTCTGTTTCTCCGGCATTTTTGCCGTCACAGTACCTTATGGCAACCGACTCCAGAGAACCGCCCGCTTCATATATGTATTCATCAAGGTACTCTATGAGTTTCGCAGCTCCCGGAATTCCTTTGCCGTGGATTTCCAGAATCACCATAACTTCACCTGTTCCGAATGCTGTCTTCACAGTCATTGCTTCCATGAGACCCTTGCCCCATCTCTCATCGTAGGAACAAATGTTATCTTCCTCCATAAAACGTCTTACAGCCTCTGCTGCAGCCATAGCCGTCTCTGCCTGAAGTCTGCAGTCTTTGCAGTCCACGGCATTATGTGATTTTCCGGCCATAAATCCAATCCTCGGTTCATGAACCGGGTGGCGAATTCCGCCTTTTTCCGTAATATATCCGCCGGTGGATACTGTCATTCGTGCTTTGTTTCTGTACCCTTCGGTTCCTGCGCCGTCATTATCCTCGGGACTCATGGTAATAATCGGATTAAATACGCTTTCTCCCTCGAAGTTCACACCGCCGAGTCTTGTGAGTTTGTTTTTTACCTGGATTTCCTTGAGTTCTGTCTGTGCACCGTATTTCAACTTGCCTAATGGGCATCCGCCGCAGATTTCAACGTATTCGCAAACTTCGTATTCTTCCCTCCTGTGAGGCGATTTTTCTGTAACTTCAATCAAATCCGCGAAGGCATAACGCTTCTTAACCTTCTTTAATCTCGCGGAAACTCTGTCTCCGTATACTGCTCCGGGAACAAATACAACAAAGCCTTCACCTGCAGCATCACCTGAAGCAGCTCTGCCTATTCCCGCACCCTCCGTGCTCATATCTATAATATTCAGATCAACTGTCTGTCCTTTTTCCATAATATTTACCTTTACAGTTCCCTCGCTATCTCACTTATTCTTCTCAATCTGTTGTTTACCCCTGACTTACTTAAAGGAGGATTAAGCAGCTTCCCCAGTTCCTCGATTCCCACATCGGGATGTTCAAGCCTGATTTCCGCAACCTCTCTGAGCTTGGCTGATAGAAACTCAAGACCTTTTGTTTCTGCTATTTTCATTATATCAGCCCGCTGTTTCTCGGAAGCCTTAAGTGCTTTATCCATGTTGGCCAGATCCAGACGCTCGGCCTTGCCGGCTTTCGTATATATATCTTTTCTCATTATCACATCCAGATACTCGAAAAACTTTGACGATGCTCCCATTATTGCCAGAGTATCTGCAATCTGTTCTCTGGCCTTGAGGTATACGCCCCAGCCTTTTCTGCGTTTTATCGTTTTCGGTGATATATCCACGAATGTGTTGATGAGTTTCCTGAGATCCTTTGCCTGAATTTCTGTAGATGCAGCAATTTCCAGGTGGTAGCTTTTGTCCGGTGCACTCACTGTCCCGGCCGCCAGAAAAGCGCCTCTGAGATATGACTTGCGGCAGCATTTAGTTCTTACAAGGCTCTCATATATACCGTCACTTATGGTATTAAATCCCTCACGAACAATGAGAATCCCCACCTCTCGAAGAATCATCTCGCTGTTGTTTTCCGGTCCTATTGTAATCGTATACGTCTTGCTGTTTCCGAAGCCTTCTCCCTTGCCGACTTCTATCTCCGTATCCACCTGAAAATATGACTTTATCAGCGCCTTGTAATGACGAACGACCGCTACGGACGGTGTCGTCATCGAAATTCTGAATTTTCCCAGACCGGCAAGCCCCACGCTTCCTGCAAAACGCATGAAACCGGCAATTTCAGCCAGCATGCAGCACTTTTTTTCGGGTAAAATCCTTGATAATTCATTTTTCGTTTCTGTTGCAAAGGACATTCAAACACTCTCCTCGGTGTACTTAATACTTTGTAAAAATTAAACCGGAAACCACAGGCCTCCGGTTTAATTACAATTCAATCCTGTTACTATTTCTTTCTCGGAGGAATTGAAAGTATCTCTCTTGCCTCATCAGGAGTTGCTATTTCTCTTCCAAGCTCCTTGGCAATTCTCACTACCTTCTCCACCAGTTCACCGTTTGACTTTGCCAAAACGCCCTTCTCTATGTAGAGGTTGTCCTCAAAGCCTACTCTTACATGGCCGCCCATGATTATTGATGCAGCTGCAATCTTGAACTCGTCCTTTCCGATTGCACATCCTGTCCACGTGCATCCCGGCGGAAGTGAATCAACGCAGAAGCTCAGGTCTCTTACTGTAGCTGCCATCTGAACGCCGAGTACAAAGTCGAAATGCATAGGCATATCAAGATATCCCTTGCGTCCCGCTGTCTTGAGTACAATGTCAACCATTCCCTTATCGAAACATTCCAGTTCAGGTTTCATGCCTTTTTCCTGCATAATCTTCGCGAAATTCTTGATTGTGTTGTCCGTGTTGACGAAGATTTCGTCTCCGCCGAAGTTACAGGTTCCGCAATCAAGAGTTACGAATTCAGGTGTCGGAGTAACGTTTGTCGAATCCAGTCTCTCCAGATCTGTCATTCCGACTGCTCCGCCTGTTGAAGGCTGAATGATTACATCAGGGCATACTTCATAGATAGCGTCCATGCACTCCTGAAATCTCTCGTGGCTCTGTGTCGGAGTTCCGTCATCTTCTCTTACATGAAGGTGTATTACGGCTGCTCCCGCATCATATGCCGATTTAGCCTCTCTCACAATTTCTTCCACTGTGTAAGGAACAGCCGGATTGTGTTCCTTCGTTACCTCTGCGCCGCAAATGCAGGCTGCGATAATGAGTTTTTCCATAAGTTTCTCCTTTTCTCTAAAATCATCAAAATCATTTTATCACTACGCCATCATTAAATCAATGACAGTATATAAACCTATAAATCTCTGTGAGCTACAGTTGTTCTCACTCCCAGCTCCGCAAGTCTTCTTTCAAGTTCGTTGGCTAGAGTTACGGATCTGTGGCGCCCTCCTGTACATCCGAAACAGACATTGAGACTGTACTTTCCTTCTTTCCTGTAATATGGAATGAGGGTATTTATCATACTCGTAACGCTGTCCATAAACTGTTTCGAAATATCGTGCTTAAGCACATAATTCTGCACCTTGGCATCGTTTCCTGTTCTTTCCTTGAGAGACTTGACATAATACGGATTCGGAATGAATCGAGCATCAAAAACCATGTCTGCGGAAACGGGCATTCCGTTTTTGTAACCGAATGACATAACGCGAACCACAAAGGATCTTTCATCCTCTCCGGATGAAACAATATTTTCTATTTCGGCTGCAAGCTGGGATGTCTTAAGGTTTGAGGAATCAATAATGTAATCGGCATCCTTTCTTATTTCCTCAAGCTTCTTTCTTTCACGCTTAATACCCTTGATTGCAGTTTCACCTTCGGCCATAGGATGATCTCTGCGTGTTTCATTGTATCTCCTGGCAAGAGTATTGTTTGTAGCTTCCAGAAAGAGAATCTTATAATCTATGCCTTCCTGCTTCAGCTCCTCCAGAGCTGTTTTGAAATCATCAAATAGGATTCCGCCTCTCACGTCAATTCCGAATGCGGCCTTATCTATTCCTTTACCGCTTGATGCCATGTCTATGAAGTTTTTAACAAGAGCAGGCGGCATATTGTCAATAGCATAATATCCCATATCCTCGAGACAATCCATTGCACGAGTTTTACCTGCTCCCGAAAGACCGGTTACAATTATTACCTTCATTTTTTCTCCCTGATGTTTACAATTCTCGATATATCCAGTCCGGCTTCAAAGGCTCTCTTAAGTCCCGGCATGAAATTACCGACAGCTTCCGGTTCATGTGCGTCACTGCTTACAATAAATTTCAATCCCGGTACTTCCGCCGCTTCTCTTATTTCGTCTGCAGTCAGATGACCGTGGCGACAGTTAATTTCCATAAGAGTATCTGTTTCGGCACACACCTCTGCGATTCTCTTCAGGTCAAAAGGTCCTTTATCTCCCGGATGGGTAAGCACTGAAATATTATTCTTTCTCAGTGCGCCTACAATCATTTCTGTATTCTTTTCACGGAGTGTTTCCTCTCCGATTCTTATTCCGTGACTCCATAGCCAGTTCCTTACAGAACTGCATCCAAACAGGCCGAAGTGGAATCCGGCCATAACGAAATCAAATTCCTCGAATTCTTCTTCCCTCAGATCAAGTCCGTTTCCTCCGTGTACCGTATTAGCTTCAACACTTAACCGGATCTGTATATTCTGGTATTTAACATTCATTTTTTCGATGTCATTTCTCAGGTTTACGAAATCATTTCTGTTTATTCCGTAAAAGAGATGTCCGGGGCCGTGATCTGATATTGCTATGTATTCCAATCCCTTATCGATAGCAGCCCTTACATTGTCCTCGACAGACCCCTTCCCGTGAGAATATGTCGTATGGGTATGAATGTCAAATAACATCTCATATTCTATTTCACCGATTATTCTCACTTCCGGTTCGATGGCAACGCCGAAGTTGTCCATGACTTTGGCTGTAACAATGTCCTTGAGTTTCAGAATATCCGACGCTGTGGCATTGCCTATATTGATTATGAACCCACTGTGTTTTTCCGATACCTGTGCACCGCCTACCGTCAGGCCTTTGCATCCTGCATCCTCAAGGAGCTTGGCGGCATAATATCCCGGAGGCCTCTTAAAAAAGCTTCCTGCACTTGGATATCTGACAGGCTGCTTTGAATTTCTCTTTTCTGTCAGCTCTGCCATCCTGGCCTTTATTTCATTACCGTCTCCCGCAGACAGTTTAAGCGTAACTTCCGTTACTATTTCACCGCTTTCGTGAAGCGCTGAGTGTCTGTATCCCATATCGAGCTGGTCGCATACTGCTCTTCTGACTGTTTTACCGTCAGGCGACATCAGTTCGACACTCTCGATTATATCTGCCATTTCACCGCCGTATGCACCGGCATTCATAAAAACAGCTCCGCCGATGCTCCCGGGAATTCCGGAGGCAAATTCGAATCCTGCCAGCTCCTCGTCGGCCGCATATCTGGCTACTGTTGACATTAAAGCACCGCAGCCGCAAATAAGCTTCTCCCCATCAGAACGGACATATCTGAATCCGTCCCCGGGTCTTACAATAACTCCTCTGTATCCTCCGTCTCTTACAAGTACGTTAGATCCGTTTCCGAGAATGAAATGCGGAATTCCTTCTTCCGCAAGAATCTGCAGCACGGAAGAAAGCTGCTCGCTATTTTGAGGTTCAACAAGCCAGTCGGCATTTCCTCCGGCCTTAAATGATGTATATTCAGCCATCGGCGCATCCTTTACAATGCATTCCTCCGGCAAAGCATTACTCAGTTTCATTATCATTTTCTTTTCTCTTTTCCCTTTCTCCTGAACGATATTTGTCTACTTTATAATCTGAAACATCAATCGAGAAGCCTTTTTGTTTCAGTCTGCCGTTCAGCGCCCTGGAACAATATGCGTATATAACGGCGAACACAGGAACTCCCAGAACCATTCCTATAAATCCGAACAGTCCTCCTCCCACCAGAATGGCGAATAAAACCCAGAAACTTGCAAGTCCTGTTGAGTCACCGAGAATCTTCGGTCCGAGAATGTTCCCGTCAAACTGCTGAAGAATCAAAATGAAAATCAGGAAGTACAGCGCATGCATCGGGTGTACCATAAGCAAAAGCAGTGCCGACGGAACTGCTCCGATAAAAGGTCCGAAAAACGGAATGATGTTCGTAATTCCTATTATACAGCTTACGAGAAGTGAATATTCCCATCCGAATATACTCATGCATACGAAACATATTACTCCGATAATGGCGGAATCTATTATTTTACCGTTAATAAATCCTCCGAAAGTTCTGTTCGTATAGGCGGCTCCTTCGAAAATCTCCTCCGCCGTACTTTCTTTGCACACTGCGACTATAAGCTTTCTGAACTGTGCCGCCAGGGTATCCTTAATATTGAGAAAATATACACATATTATTATTCCCACCGCAAAATCCAGAACCGCACTGACCGCTCCTATAAGTGTCGATGAAATTCCTATGGCAATCGACTCGGTTCCCGGCAGAATCTTATTCTTGGCAAAGTCCAAAGCAAACTGCGTGAAATATTCTATCCACTGATCCATGGTATCTTTGGCAACGGGCAGATTCTTAAAGGTTACATTCACCCACTCGCTCAAAGCAGCCATTCCCGATGGCAGCATATCTATTACAGCTACGATACTGTCCAGCAGTCCGGGAATAACCATCCACATGACTCCGGCAACAACAACAATAAGAAGGGCGAGGGATACTATTGTTCCTACGGCCTTTGAGATTGTCATATCATGTTTGAAATGCCTGCTTCCGCCGTTCATCAGCCGATAAGTCCTGCTGACAGTCCAGTTGTATATAGGGCACAGCAGATAAGCCATCACAAGTCCGTAAATAAAAGGAGACAGAACGCTTGTAAAGGTACTGCCTACACCCTTAATATCGTCAAATCTGTATATGATAAAGAACACAGCAAGCCCCGCACATATGACAAGAAAGGCTGTGATTCCCCATTGGTAATGTTTTCTTTCGAGTTTTACCCTCATCGGTTTTACCCCCGGTATCCGGCACATGCGTCAACAGCCTCTTCAAGAGTATCTGTAACCGCTTCCCTCAAAGTATAATAGAACTCCTTCTCTCTTCTTCCTTTAAGATTGTCCGATACAACCTCAAGATATTCTTTTCTCGGCATATCAAAAGTAACAGGAATAAATCCTTTCTCCATCAGGAAGTAGTTCATTGCAAACAACGCTATTTCGGCAGAATATTCCTCAAATGGCCAGATATTTATTATCCCGTTATGCAGGAGCATTGCCCTGAATACGGGATTATTATCCGTATTTCCTTCATACACCTTTCGAATAAGCGCCGCCAGATTTTCTTCAACGTCACTTCTGTGAGGCGGCACGTGATTAAATGTATATATTACGGGATTGTCCTTTCTGAAATAAGCCTCCGGGTTTTCAGTAAGAACTCTGGAGCAGTTCAGCAGAAAATTCCTGTCTACCGAATTTCCCATAGACAGGCTGCCGTACAGTTTTTTTACGAGTTCTTTAGCCTTCTCCATATATGTGTAATCACCCAGTGACACACCGGTATCCAGCCGTCCCTCCAATATTTCGGAAACAGGAATATCTCTGTGATTTTCGGAGCGTGCAATCAATGTCCCCTTTATCATATTTATTCTGTTTACCTGATGAATTGCCTTGTCAAGCATGGGTCTCCCTTTTAGAATCTCATGCAGACCGGCCCTTAATTCTCTTAAATGCGAATCCATCGGAACCTCACTTGTTCTTGATAAAACCAATACGACCCTTTGCTATTGCATATTTGTACATGTCAACATCACCGAAATCCTTGTCAATGTGACGGAGACCCGGCATTTTTTCTTTTATTTTTTCATAATCCATTGTCGGCAGGAACACGATATCGTACTTATGCAAAAGCGTAAGCTGGAGGAAATCGAGAATCTCGTCATCGTTAAAACCTTCTTTGAGACCTACATCCAGCCTTATGTTCAGACCTGCTCCCACGGCTTTGTTAATGCCGTCGATTACAGGCTGCAGCTCCTTGCCGTCATTTGATTCCGAATATCTTGTATAATTAAATGTGTTTACTGTAACAATAACATCTGTCACGCCGTCAGCCTTCATTTTATCAGCTTTTTCAACCAGATCCTGTCCATCTGTGACAACTGTTTTTTTCTCTGTATTCGTATCGCTCATTTTTAATGTCCTTTCATGATTGTTTCATAAATATTCTACTTCAATTCCCCTTCTCAGGCAAGAGGGATTGAGACTTCACGCCTTACTATGTTATACTATTTCCTATGAAAATACTTGCAGTCAGTGATACACACGGAAAACTTAATAAACTCAGAGAAATCATGCCGAAGCTTAAAAATCTCGATCTGATTCTTCATGCAGGCGACTACGGTTCAGACGGTCGGAAAATCGAAAAGGAATTCGGGATTCCCGTAATTTCCGTCAGAGGCAACTGTGACGGCGGCGGTCGCAATGATTTCGAAATTGTAGAAACAGAATTCGGCAGGATATTTCTTACTCACGGACATGAACAAGGTGCAGGCTACAGCAGAGACAATCTGGTTTACAGAGCTTTGGAGGAAGGCTGCTGTGCAGCTGTTTACGGGCACACTCATATAAGCGAGAACATTCTTGTTCCCGGATCGTCAGGTGCCGGCAAAAACACATCCGAATTCAGGCTGATCAATCCCGGAAGTCTGTCACTTCCAAGAGACGGAAGCGGCGGTTCCTATGCAATTATCAGAACATCCGAAGAGAGCCTCGATGCCTCAATCGTCTATTACAACACTGTGGCAGGTAAAGAATCACTCAAAAGCGGCGTACTGAGAAATATGCTTAACTACAGTGACAGATTTTAATATACGATACATACGATACTCTTGAACAGAGTTGAGATTTTTGGTACTATTGGTACTGGAAGAATGATGATAAATGAAAGGTTATTAATATGATAATATTACTGGTATGTTTAATATTCGGAATCGCTGTTATGTTTCTGCTTATCCGCAATATGGAGGGTAAAGTCAGAAGTGATATGAACACCGGGGGTTCCAGAAAAATCAGAATGATAATGAAGCTGATACTTCTCGCAGAAACAGCTGTGTTCATTCTGGCATTTCTGATTGTTCTGGTTAAAACACTTTTCCTCTAAATCCGAATATTTTATTTGCTTGTGTCTACGTTCAGATACATTGATGCAGCAGTTGCAGCCAGCTTGCCGGTGCTTTTGCAGAAAGCTTCTCCCGTGAGCTGGCTTATTCTTTTGCCTGCAGATACGGCTTTTGCTTTTACCACCAGAGTATCTCCGATTTTAACAGGTCTTATATAATTAACATCAAGACTTACCGTAGGTGCGAAGTTTTCTCTGGCGTAAAATCGTGCCAATGCAGCTATAGTGAGATCAAAAGCCGAACATATGGCTCCGCCGTGCATTATTCCCACTCTGTTGGCCTGCCACTGCTGAACGGGAAATTCAAAAGTAATCGACCTTTCTTCGTATGAACATCCTCCGAAAGACGATTTCATCATTCCGTTCAGAGTATCTTTCTGATCAACGTTATTCTCTTTAAGCGTTTTATTTACATGCTCTTCAAGAGCCTTCTGACCGGTCAATACTGCTTCTGTCATTTCTGCTTTTCCTTTCTTTCTTCAAGCTTTTGCATTATTTCGTTGAAGTATTCCTTTGTAATCGGAAATCTGTACAAAGCCACAATGGCAATCACAATAAATATTACAGGCACCCATGTGGTACAGTTGTATATCCAGTCAAGCGCTGCCTCTGTCTGAATATCGGCTTCTCCGTTAAAACCGGCAAACTGCAGAATAATACCAAGAATTTGCGCCCCTATTCCTGTTGCCGCCGCTTCGACAAGGCCCTGAACAGAAACAATCGTACCTTCTCTCCGCTGTCCTGTTGCATATTCGTCATATTCACAGACATCGTAGAACATTGCGGGAACAATCTGCCAGTAAGTTGACGTGGCTATGCTCATTATGAGAATATAAACACATATGATAAACATATTGTCCATAGTTATGAATCTCATCAGCGCGCATCCCATTCCGCCGCCGGCAAGAATAATCATAAGAGCTGTTCTTTTATCGGTTTTTTTACACAGATATGCCGTTGGCGGTATTATTATCATGCACGCAAAACACCTGAGTGCCATTATCCCTGACACTTCTCCGCCGGCAAATCCCAGGTTATACGTTACGAAATACATAAAATCACCGATAAACATAGCATAGGCAATAAGGAAAAACAATGATGTCATAAGCAGCATCCGCATAGGCTTCAGTCTAAGAAGTCCTGAGTATTCACGGAACAGCTTCATTAAGCTGAGCGGCTCTCTGTGATGATTGAGCCTTTCTCCCCTGCTGTCAAAAGGTGCCGCAAAGGATACGGTCAGTATTATGCTGACAACTGTAAACACGCCCAATGCGGCTGCGGTAACAGACCATGCCGAAGATGTTCTGAATCCGCAGTTTTCAAGAAATTCAACAATAAATGTAGGCATGGCCATACTGAACCACGTGCCTATGGTATTAAAAAACGATGCAAAGGAACGAAGTGATGTTCTTTCTCCGTAATCCTGTGTATATTCCGCACCCAGCGCATAAAAAGGAACAAAAAAACCTGTGAATGATGTCCAGTATGCTATTACCATAAAACCGTAATAGAGAACTTTAACACTGTATGTGAAATCCACTGCAGTATAAAGCAGTACCATCGACGCAAAAAGCGGGAAACAGAATCCAAGCATATATTTTCGTCTTCTGCCGAAGGACGATACTGAATGGTCGGAAAGGTACCCGATTACAGGATTAATTGCAGCATCCCATATTGACCCTATTGCGGCTATGGTGCCGGCAACTGCCGGCTGAAGTCCGGCAACCGTAGTTAAAAAGAACAGTATAAAAGTGTTTATAAAGGTGTACGCCACTGCGTCTCCTACTGCAGCGAAGCTGTACCCGCACTTATTTCCAAATGTCAGTTTGTTGTTTTTCGTATTCATACCTATATAATACTATGACGCCCTCCATTTGAAAACGGAGAGCGTCATAATTAGTTTGTCGTGTTTTTTATTTTTCTTTTCCCCTATGCTTAAGCATGATTGAAAGGAATACGGCGACTCCGCCCCACAATCCGCCACAGGCAACAATCATCATAATAATTGCACTAGCACTCATTTATGATTCCTCCTTCTGTTAATCATCATACCCCGGCGCGCCTTCAGGTCTCTCATAGAAACCAGGCTTACCCTTAATGGCTGTAAATACAATTGCTGATATTACGAGGAATGCTATGCATACGATTCCGATCCATGAAGGATATCCGCCGTAACCCTCTTTAACGTATACAATCATGTTGCTGATGAATGTGTATCCGAGAACAACAACAGTTACAACCTTAAGACACCAAGTCCACCATACACCGATGCTGAAATTGGAATTAAGGTTTGCAACCTGTCTGATTTTCTCCGGTTTGAAGAACCATCCAATCAGGACTACTTCAATTACACCTGCCAGAACGATACCGAAGTTATTGGCAATGTAATCTGCGAAATCAAGGTAATCAAGTCCCGATCTTGTAATGAATGCAAAGGATACTATAAATGCAGGAACAAGGACTGCTGTAGTAGCCTTGTTGCGTGAAAGTTCCCACTTGTCCTGAACACCTGAAATAACTGCCTGGATAATTGAAATCAGTGAAGTTACTCCGGCTGTAAACAATGACAGGAAGAACAGTACACCGAAAAGTGCGTTTAAGGCAGGCAACGTGCTGATTGCCGTAGGGAATACCATAAACGCCAGACCGATTCCGCCTGCTGCTACTTCTTCAACTGCAACGCCCTGTACAGATGCCATGTATCCGATGATAGCAAAAATACCGATTCCTGCGAATATTTCAAATCCATGATTTGTACATGCTGTAAGGAATGCTGTATTGACAACGTCTTCCTTCTCAGGCAGGTAACTGGAATATGAAATCATAATAGCGAACGCTATTGAAAGGCTGAAGAATACCTGTCCGTATGCCGCAACCCATACATCCGCGCTGGCAATCTTTGACCAGTCCGGTGTAAACATGTAAGCAAGTCCGTCTACTGCTCCCGGCAGCGTCAGTCCTCTGATTACAATGATTATTACACAAAGAAGAAGAATAGGCAGGCATATTTTGCATGCAAGGTCGATGCCCTTGTTGATACCTCTGTACATAATAAATGCCGTTATTGCCCACACAATAAGGAATGGGATAATAAGCTTCGTATTAAGTCCGCCGGTTCCGTCAGCCGAACTTGTCGCCTCAAGGAAGTTTGCAACAAAGAATGTTGTCGAATCGTCTCCCCAGGCAAGTGTAACGGAGTATCCGAGATAGCAGATTACCCATACGACTATTGCGAAATAGTAAACGGTAATAAGGAATGAAATTGCTACCTGGAACCATCCAAGTACTTCAAACTTCTTGTTGATTCTGGCAAAAGTTCCCGGTGCGCCGGATTTATATGTTTTACCAAGCGTGTATTCCAGAATAAGAATAGGAATACCTGCTGTAAGTATCGCAAATAAATACGGCAGGATAAATGCGCCGCCGCCGTTGGATGCCGCAATATAAGGAAATCTCCAGAGATTTCCCAGACCAACAGCCGATCCTATGGCAGCGAGGATAAATCCGAGTTTTGTGTTCCATTGTTCTCTCACGTAAGTTCACTCTCCTCATAAAAAAAATTTGATATAAAATAACAGAATGATTATATAAGATTCAGAGAGCTCCTGTCAATGTGATTTTGTTTTTATATAACAAATATTTTTTTGCATTTTTGTATTTGAAAATATTGCACTTTCAAGTTGTTTGAAAATGATTTCTCCTATATAATATAGTCATGCATGAATTACCGATTACACAACATATAATAAAAATTGCAGAAAAACACTGCCGCGACAATAACGGCAAACGTGTTGTCAAAGTAAACCTTGTTATCGGAGACTATTCCGGTTATGTAGGAGACTCTGTTCAAATGTATTTTGATATCATCGGTGAAGGCACCCTCTGCGAAGGTGCCGTAGTCGAAATCGAACACGTTGAGCCTAAACTGCGGTGCAATAAATGTAACCGTCTGTTTAAGAAGCAGATGCTGTCTTTTGATTGTCCTTACTGTGACGGACAGGGAAAAATGACTGATATTGGTAAAGAATTCTATATAGATACTATAGAAATAGAATAAGTATTAAACTATCTGGTTCATACGACTTGGTTCATACAACGCACACAGATCCGGTTTTTACCGTTGTTTTTAGCTTCGTATAATGCCCTGTCCGCTGCGATTATTACGTTCTCTATATCCGATTTACCGGAATTGCCTGAGATGCACACGCCGACACTTACGGTTACCGGTATCTCACTGTTCTGATATATAACATTCGTATTTTCGATTTCTTTCCTTATTTCCTCAGCAATAACTGCGGCATCACATTCACACTGCATTATCATCAGGAACTCTTCCCCGCCCCATCTTGAAATCTGACAATGCTCACATATTATTCCCCGGGGTATTTCCGCAATCATTCTGAGGACTTTATCTCCGCAGTCGTGACCGTATCTGTCATTTATCGATTTAAAATCATCAATATCAAGAAGAATTACCGATATCGGCAGATTATTGTTATTTTCAAAGATTTTGCTTATATGCTCTCTGATGCCGAATCTGTTGAACACTCCTGTCAGCGCGTCATGTCTGTACAGATAATAGTACTTATCTATACTGTTCTCCAATCGTTTTTTTGTTTCTTCTCTGGACCACTCCGCTATTGCCGACACAAGCAGAACAGCAAAGTACAGAAACGGGAATCTCATAGTAAATGTCTCTGAATATGAATACATGAGAACCTGTTCTCCTGCCGGAACCCAGAAAAGAAAAACAATCATCGCGAACATACCCAGAGAATATATGCAGCCTTCCCTTCTTCCGAAAACAAACATCGAGAAACTCGGCACAAGACATATCCATAAAACACTGAATCCGTCAGGAATCCCGCTTACTATGAAAAAAGCAAGTATAATAAACGACTCAATACCGAAGACCACATGAACGACTTTTTTATTAATCCCGCTGCGGCCATACAATGTTAGATTGACAATACATAGCAGGGCGAAAACAAGTGTTATTACCATCAACACCTTTTCTCCCGTAGCTAAATTTATACACGTCATAATAAGTGCCACCAGGGCAATTGCTCCGTTTACGGCACAAAAAAGAAAATCAGAACCAAACTTGTCCGATAATATTAAATCTTTTATTTTCCCAATTGAATCAATTTTTCTTTCATTCAACATAACATTGAGAATATATCACAAATACTGTTACAAAGCTGTTACAAAAGCACGTCACTTCCACAGCAAACCGCATGTTTCCTCAGCCCAGCTGTACTGTGTCATATATTCACCGTGAAATTCAGGTCTGCCTGTTCTAAGGTAATCGTAATAGTCGCATTCGATGCAGTTTATGTCTAGATAATATCTGTAGTTGTTCTGTTTTAATATTTCAGCACATCCCGCCGCATCTAAAGTCGTTCGAAGATCATGAATCAGCTGTCTCGTATAATTATGCTGTTTCTCACCTTCTCCGTCGTCACTCCATAATTTGGATGCTATTTCTCTTCCTGATACTCCTGCTCCTTTTCGGTCTATCAGAAAAGCCAGGAGTTCTTTTGTTTTCGAACGCTTGAATGTCAGATTTTTACCGTCGCAGTATGCTTCAAAATTGCCGAAGCACTTTACGGTCAGAGGCTTTTGCCCCTGTATCTGACTTTTGATGTAGTCTATTTCTTCCTGGACGTCTTTAGCGGAAACGGGCTTCATCAGATATCCCGACACTCTCATTTTTATTGCTGAAACGGCATACTTTTCATATCCCGTGCAGAACACTATCCTGCATTCCGGCTGTATTTCATTGATTTTCTCTGCCAGGGCAAGTCCACCCATTCCACGCATATCAATATCCAGAAACGCTGCATCAATGGGATTTTCGCGCACATACGCCAGCGCCTCCTCGCAGGAAGTGAACTCAGCTACAGACTCAATATCATCAGATGCTCCCACTGCCTTAACCAATGCACGAAGCATAAGCGCTTCGTCATCAACTGCCAATGCCTTTAACATTTATCCCACCGCCTTTGGTATACTAATCACTACCTTCGTGCCTCTGCCCGGTACACTGTCTACAGAAAGCTTGCCTTCACACATAATCCTCAGTCGTTCTCCAATATTGCGAAGCCCTATGCTTTTCTCGTTGTCAAACATGCTACCCACATTAAAACCTGCTCCGTCATCTTCTACCGAAACACAGTACTCGGATGCTGTTTCGTATGAAGATATTACAACAGTTCCACCCTTTTCTCTCTTCATCAGCCCGTGCTTGATTGCATTTTCAACAAGCGGCTGTACTGTAAGCGCAGGCAGGCGAAAATCTTCGGATTTTAAATTGAATATCACCATAATATCAGGGAATCTCACCTGCTCAATACTAACGTAGTTTCTTGTATGTTCTATTTCCTTTGACAGCCTGATTGGTTTAGGGTTGTCGAGTTCACTGAAGTTTCCTCGGAGATAGTGAGCGAAATTATGAACCAGGAATGCCGCTTCTTCCGGATCTATTTCACAAAGCTGTTCCACACTTCCCAGAGTATTGTAAATAAAATGAGGTTTTATCTGACTCATCATAAGTGCTATTCTTCCCTCAGTCAGCTGTTTCTCCCGGTCTATCTGCCTTGTCTGAAGTTTTAATCCTGCAACGAACACGTACATTAGCATTGCCAGAAGAGAGAAAATCAGACCCGAAGATGTTCTCGTAACATAAAACACCACAATATCAGCCGTAACTCCGATTATAAGTATTATACTCGTATATGTGCTTAATCTGCTTAACACTCTCTCGTGGTTTCTGATACGGTCATAAATCAGGCACCCTACATACATAATGATTCCGAACAGAATAATTACGTGATTGAGGAACATGTATTCTCTTAAATCCGCATAGGCGGCAAACTGCATAATAATCTGCACTATTGTTACGGCTGACATGAAAACACAGTATATATCCATCACCATGCGGCTACCGGACTTGAGCATGGGCCTTACTCCTTTCGCAAAGGCAATTACACACAAAAGCTGCGCACACATGGTAATATAGAACAGAAATGAAGATTTGCTTTCAATTATGAACGGCGCGAAACGTGCGTCCGTTATTCTGAACAGCCCGATCAGTATGGAAAACACACCAAGAAAAATCATTCCCTTTACTGAATTCTTCTTTATCCTGTTCATCAGTTCGGCAACGATAATCGCCACACCTACGAAAACCGCAATAATACACAGTATAATCTGCGGAATATCCTTACGCATCTGCTCTTCGAAAATATCGTACTTATTTCCCAGATAAAAATCAATTGTTCTGTTTCGGTAATTATCGTAAACAGGAATAAGCTCTACAGTAACTGTTTTTTCCGAATCCTCTTCATATACAGGAACATTTGTCCAGCTGCTTCCTGTTGTCTTTATTATCGATTTGTCAGCAGGGCCTTTGCTGTAAACAAGCTCCTTTCCCAAATATACATTCACATAGTGATGCGACGAATAAAAGGAAAAGAACGTATCGGGCCTGATTGAATCATTTAGTCTGAAAGTGTATTCTTCCGCAACTCCAATCGGCGTGTCAGCCTTATTTATTTCTTTACGTTCATCAGGCTTTACCGATGACACCTTATAGTCCGTACGTTTATCATAAACGCTGTAATCATCAGTGATTCCTACGATAAAAAGCAATACTGCAATCATTATTACGGCAGTAAAGGGAACAGCGATTGACAGCTTCCATATCAGTCTTTGCTTGTTTGAAATCATGTCCGTAACTCCTTGGTTTTTGTTGCTTCTACTGTTATAATAGTCGTATATAACCAATCTGGCAACAGTTCATTTTGCTAAAAATCACGAAAGGATAACAAATGCACGATATAAGAAAAATCGATCTCCGCGAAGGAATTCTTGACGAAAACGATCATATTGCGGAACATGTTAAAGAACATATGGAGAGCCACAAGGTTCTTGTTGTTAACGAAATGGGAGCACCCGGAGTAGGTAAAACAACAACTCTGAAGAACATTTTCAAACATCTCAGTCTCAAACCTTATGTAATCGAGGGAGATATTGAGTCGGATCTTGATACGAAGGATCTTAACAGCCTCGGCGTTGAAACTCATCAGATAAACACATACGGCGCCTGCCATCTCGATGCTCCTATGATAGAGCATATGACTCATCACATGAGCTTCGATGAACCCGGCGTCCTCTTTATAGAAAACATCGGAAACCTTGTATGCCCTGCTGAGTTCAGCATAGGAGAGCATGTTAAGATGCTGATTTCGACTGTTACGGAAGGCAGCGACAAGCCGTACAAGTACCCTCTCGCTTTCGAGAAGGCAGATATTATCATTCTGAATAAGGTTGACCTTATTCCGTACCTTGACTTCGATGAAGATTTCTTTATGAAGGGTGTTCGTGCTCTGAATAAGGATGTCCCGGTATTCAAGGTTTCAGGTAAAACAGGAGAAGGCTTCGCCGAAGTGGCAGCTTGGCTTGAAGAGAAAGCATCCAATCTATAATTATGAATGAATTACATACAGAAAAAATTAAATTATGGGGAATAGTTCAGGGGGTCGGTTTTCGGCCCTTTGTTGCTAAAGTTGCCGAAAAGCTCCGTATGAAGGGAACAGTTCTAAATATCGGAGGTCTTGTTGAAATCACGGTGACCGATTCCGAACAACGCATTGAACACTTCATCGAAACTATAAAAAGAGAAAAACCCGGTCCTTCGGAGATAGTGCACGTTAAACGCACTGTTATAGAATTTGAGAACTTCAATAGTTTCGAGATAATAGGCAGCGGAGACGGAGATGACGAAGCTGCAATGATTCCTGCCGATCTGGCCATATGCCCTCATTGCCTGGATGAGCTTTATGACGAAAGCAATCCGAGATATATGCACCCCTTCATAAGCTGTATGGTTTGCGGACCCCGTTACACAATTATTGACAGAATTCCATACGACAGGGACAACACCACTATGGTGGATTTTCCTATGTGCGATTTCTGTGAAAAAGAATACACCGATCTTCATGACAGACGCCACCACGCACAGACAATATCCTGTCACGATTGCGGCCCGCAGCTGCTCTGGAAATCCGGAATCTATAAGGGCAAGGCTCCCGTAACAGACGATGAAATACTGGATAAGGCATCTGAAATACTTAAAAACGATGGCGTTATCGCCTTTAAATGTGTCGGCGGATACAATCTGACAGCTAATCCCTTCAGCGCAAAAGCCGTAAAAAAGCTGAGAGACTTAAAGGGGCGTGAGAGTAAACCTTTCGCTCTGATGTTCAGAAGCATTGAAGAAATACGAGGCTATTGCCATGTTAATAATGTTGAGGCAAATCTTCTGAGTTCATCTGCACGGCCGATTATTCTTCTTGAACACAGGCTGCAGGAAATAAAAAACAGCCATCAGCATGAAGGGAAGGATTTCAGTGATCTTGAAAAAAGCCGGTTTATCGGTTCTTTCCTGCCTAGTTTCGCTGCACAGTACATGCTATTGGATAGAATCAGCCCGCTTATATTTACAAGTGCCAACATATCCGATATGCCAATGATAAAAGATGATGATGCTATTGAATCAATTGGTGCAGATGCTATTATCTACAATAAGCGCCGCATACAGATAAGAGTAGACGATTCTGTCACACGCGTCATAGATAATCATCCTCAGATGATTCGTCGCTCCAAAGGATACGCTCCCGTTCCTCTGTATCTTGAAGCCGGCAGCGCCCTTGGAAAACGCAGCATATTCGCTGCAGGCGCACAGCTGAAGAACTCCTTTTCCCTAAGCAAAGGACCATTCGCCTACATGAGTCAGTATTTCGGTGACATGGACACAGAGGAAAACAGAACCATATATGCGGAGAATATCCGGCGAATGAAAGAACTCTTCAGGATCACTCCTGAAGTTGTTGTATGCGATATGCATCCTCTTTACAGCACTACTGCCTTTGCTGAAAAATATGCAGCTGACAACAACCTGCCTCTGATAAAGGTACAGCACCACCACGCACATGTGGCATCGGTCATGGCAGAGAATAATCTTCGTGACAAGGTAATCGGTGTCTGCTTTGACGGTACCGGATACGGAACGGACGGCTGTATATGGGGCGGAGAATTTCTGCTTTGCTGCGGCGGTAATATGACTCGTGCCGCACATCTCAAATACGTTGATATGATCGGCGGTGATTCTTCCATGAAGGATTCACGAAAGTCAGCATTAAGCTATATCTACAGCAGCAGCCTACCTGCTTCCACAGATGATTCCGATGTATTAACCGTGGATATTTCAGATATTATCAGTTTCGGCCGTGACAGACTTCTCTCTGATCCCGATGCCCCTGTTATAATGTCTGCCCTGAAAAACAGAATCAACACTGTCAGAAGCTCGAGTATGGGTCGTCTGTTTGATGCTGTTTCTGCCCTTCTGGGAATAAAGTCATACAACGATTACGAAGGTCAATGTGCCATAATGCTGGAAGACGCTGCTGCCTTCGCAAAGGCAAATCCGGGAGTGCGTCCCGAGGCTGATCTGGCACTGTCTTTTCATGAACGCATTATTGATTTAATTCTGGAGGGCTGCATCAGAATACGCAATTCCGAAGAAAAAAAAGACGGAAACAGCAAGGTTAATCAGGTAGCTCTGACAGGAGGAACTTTTCAGAATAAAATTCTTATGGAGGGCGTCCTCGAAAAGCTCAGAAATGAAGGTTTCGAACCATTTTACAATATTTCTGTCAGCCCTAATGACGGCGGAATTGCCCTGGGTCAGGCTTTTGTAGGAATGCATTACATTTAAATATATTAATTGTTACCGGCGTCCCCTGCTGTTATACTTAATCTATATTTCAAATATGGAGAACTAAGACTTTGAGAAGCGATAAGTGGAAAAAGAAAAAAGAAAAAGGGTTCAGTACCGAAACCCTGACATTACAGGAAATATCCGAAATAATGAGTCACTCCGGAGATTATGAAGAGGGTCGCGGCGTCAGCTCCAGGCATACTCAATATGCTGAAGAGCTTGAGGACCTTGTGGAGCTTCAGAAACAATCACATTCTTCTGATGATTTGAGTATGACTCATAATTTCGGCAGCAGTCGTCTGCGCCCTGTCGATGATTTCACATATGACTCTTATGAAGAATCATCTGATGAGGATGGCGATGACCTCACCCCGGTGAAGATTTCCCCGGAGGATGAAAATTATGAGGACATTATGGAGGAATTCGAATCCTCACCAAGCAAGCCTCAATACTATTTCGAGGAACACGGGGACTATTGGATCTGCAGCTGCGGCAACACAAACAAAGGCGACAGATGTTCGAACTGCGGTCTTGAACGTGAACTTCTCAGATCTCTGTATATCCTCCACAAACCCGGCAAGAATCCCGGGGAGTATGAAGGTATGCCTGTAAGATATGAAGAGGTTCATATTCCTAAAGGACGACTTTCTTCGAAACAGAAGCTTATCGTTGTAATTGCAGCAGTTGCCGTCCTTGCCGTTTGCTGTGGACTGTTTTCGTATTTTTACGCTATTAAGCCTGCAATTGACGAGAATGCCGCAGAACAGGATGCAAGTCTGTCGTCAACCCTTCAGACAGCTGTAACAGATTGCTGTGATTTCGATTATGTGTCTCCTGTCTTCACAGCCTTCGTAAATGCCGGTGACAGCGCATCGGAATCGAAGGATTACGAAAAGGCCATAAAATATTATTCAGATGCCCTTGAAATCAAGGACAGCGACGATGTCAGCGATAAAATAGAAAAGGCAAAATTCGGATATGTTTCAGACAACATATCCAAAGGCGGAAACACTTTTGAAAAATATCTTAACGAACTGAAGAAATCAGGTTATGCCGGAATAGATGAAATATATGACAAATACTACGCATGGAATTTCAAAGTAATCGCTAATCTGGCAGCTGAAGATTTTTCAGGTGATATCAGTATGGCAAGCAGATCCGACATTATATACTTCCATGTAATTGTCAGCGGAGGCCCTCCCGGAGAAACTAAAAACGTATACTATGAGGCTTCGTGGCCAAACGGTTCCAAGGAAGTTGCCGACATAGGAACAGGCTGGAAGGATGGTTCCCGCGGAACAGCCCGCCTGCTGTCAGCAGTTCCTATGTTCATGAAAGAAGGAAATCTTGTTTTCACCATATACGATAAAAACTCACAGAAGAGTCTTGGCAGCAAGACTGTAACACTCAGGAAATAATAAAATGAAGAAACTGATTCTCGCATCCAAGTCGCCACGGCGCAGCGAACTACTGAAAAAAGCCGGTTATGACCCTATTGTCATGCCGGCTTCTGTCGAAGAAAATATTCCTTTCGAAATGACCCCTGAAACGGCAACCATGTATCTGGCATTCTGTAAAGCCATGGCTGTTTCTCAATCCTGCGATACATGCGATAACCTTCCTGTTTTGGCGGCGGATACCGTCGTCGTTCATAAGGGGAAAATAATCGGCAAGCCTGAAGATCGCAATCATGCACTTGAAATTCTAAAAGCTTTGAGGAATGATACCCATAGTGTGATTACAGGATGCTGCATTATTCACCGGGGAATCAAGCGATGTTTTTATGATGAGACTCTCGTTTTTTTCGGTGACTATTCAGATGAGTCTCTTGAAGCCTATGTCGATACCGATGAACCCTACGATAAGGCAGGCGCCTATGCTATTCAGGGAACTTTCGGAAAGTATACAGATCACATAAAAGGAGACCTGGATAATGTCATCGGTCTCCCCGTTCATCTGGTCAAAAAGTTTCTGTAACTTTATCGAACAGCTTCTTATTTATTTTTTTAACCGGCGCCCCAGACATATTTGCAAGCACTACTGTGACAGTCTCCAGTTCCGGGCACATCCAGAAACTTGCTCTGAATCCATCATCTGTACCCTCGTGTCCGACAAGGGTATAGTTTTTTTGTTTTCTCATAAACCAGCCCAGTCCCATTTTTTCACCGTTATTGGGAACTGTAGCATATTCTCTCCAGACAGTATCGAAGGTCTCCTTCTGAAAGATTCTCTCATTCCGTCCCGATGCGCTGTCAAGATATGCTCTTCCCAGCTTCAGCAGCTCTCTGACGGATGATGTAAGAGTTGAACTCGGTGCATGGTATCTCGTATATGGATAGAACTCACAGAGGCAAATATCTCTCGCCCGGTTCTTTTCATGAGGAAACGCCATAATTCCGTGTTTCATTTTTTCTCTTCTTGCCGCCCACTCTTTTCTTTCGAAGGTCTTCATTGTCGTTTCAGTCATCCCTGCGGGTTCAAAGACTTCAGCCTTTGCAAAATCCTCGTAGCTCATCCCCGATTTCTCGGCAACTATCTGTCCCAGAATTTCATAAGCTATGTTACTGTATCTGAACAGGTTCTCGTCACTGCCGTAAAATGCCGGAGAAGTCTGAGGATCCCACAGCATCGGTATTTTCTTCACTTCATCTGAGTTATACACGTAGTTTTCAAGAGAATCATCTTCTGTCTCCGGTCTCTCCCAGTGGTAATCATCCACATCTCCAAGCCCTGATGTGTGTGTCATCATATTCCACAGTCTTACTTCCCTAAACCGTTCATCATCCATACTGAACTCCGGAAGAACATCCGAAAGTCTGTCATATATATTCAGCTTTCCTTTTTCAACCAGCTTCATAATGCATGTTGATGTAATCAGCTTGGATACCGAGGCACAGTGAAAAATGCTGTCATCAGTAAGAAGCTGCTCTCCATCTGTGCCTTTCAGAGAAATGTCAACATACCCCCGTGCCGCCGTCTGCTCTGTGAATCCGCCGTTCTCCTCAGTTCCTATGGATACTCCTATGGCGATTCCCGGCAAATCGTTAAGTTCCATTATTTCATCAATAAATTTATCAACCATGTTATTACCCCAATATTCTGTAATGATATCTGCTGCTGTATTTTTTCAGCATTCCGAAGGACAGTGCCAGTGTGGTTATATCGGCGAAAGGAAGGGCAAGCCATGCTCCCGCCATTCCGAAGAAATGTGAAAGAGTGAAAAGTCCTACAAGGAGCATCACAAGTCCGCGGGAAAGTGAGATAGTTGCTGAAATAAGACCGTTTCCGAAGCATGTGAAAAAGCCTGATACGAAGACATTTATTCCGACAACAAATATCGATACTGAACAAAGCCTCAGTCCCGTAACGCTCAGTTCATACAGCTCATCTCCCGGAGGCGCGTATATCCATGAAATCAAAGGTGCTCCTACCAGGAAAACAACTCCCAGAACCAGCGATGAAACGATGATATATTTCTTCGTGTATGCCATTATCTTATTTATTTTTTCGTAGTCGTGCGCCCCATAGTAATAGCTTATAAGCGGCATACTTCCTACCTGGTAGCCAAGGTGAACACTCATAAACAGATAATGCATCTGCAGAACAACCGCAACTGATGCGACTCCTATTTCTCCCGCCAATTCTATTACAACCAGGTTGTAACAGAAAACCATAATTCCGGCTGAAGATTCATTGATAAATTCCGGCAAACCGTTAATAATACTGTGTCCTATGTATTTATAATCAAGAGGAAATCTTCTGAAATGAAGATTTCGGCCTTTGAAACAGAAGTAATATAATCCCATCAGTGCAGTTGCCAGAAGACCGAGTATGTTGGCAAGCGCTGCTCCCGCAAGTCCCATATGCAACGGACCCATA
This sequence comes from Bacillota bacterium, assembly GCA_029008005.1. Classification (GTDB taxonomy): domain Bacteria; phylum Bacillota; class Clostridia; order Peptostreptococcales; family Anaerovoracaceae; genus Lentihominibacter. The sequence continues at coordinate 24,098 of JAQXIX010000001.1, forward strand.
AGCAGAATATCGAAACCGAGATGCGCAACTCCTCCTGCGATATACAGCGCTATAGTAAATGCCGGATTTCCGTCTGATCTTATGAAAAATTCAAAGGCAACTCCCGCGAATAAAGCGGGGATTCCCCATACGAAAACGCTTAGGAATATTCTGCAATCCTGTGTGAGGACTTCCGTAGCTCCGAGAATATTTACAATCGGGCTCATAAACACCATACAGAAAAGGCCGAACGCTACACCGGATGCTACGGAAAAGACACATGCCAGTGTAAATTTCTCGTCAGCCTCCCTTTTTCTTCCCTTGCCCATCTCGATTGAAACAAACGCACTCGTACCTGCTGCAAACATTACTGCGAATCCCCAGCCAAAGCCTTGTATCGGGTATACAATGTTAAGTGCAGCCAGACCCTCTTCGCCAATAAATCTGGCAACAAAAATAGTGTCAATCGTATAGTACAGTGATAATACAACCATCATAAGTATCGATGGCCATATAAAATTCATATAACGTTTTCCCGTCAGTTTCCCGGTAAAAATATCCTCACTCATATTACACCTTTTTCAATCTCTTACTCTCCTAATCTTTTCTCATTAACAGAAAAGCTTGAGACTGAATATCTCAAGCTTCCTTGGCGCGCCATTAGGGACTCGAACCCCAAACCTCCGCATTCGTAGTGCGTTACTCTATCCAATTGAGCTAATGGCGCTCACTAAATAATATTATACACATCCGGAAGCATATTATCAACATATTTTTTACTAAAGTTTATGTCAAAAACGTTCGGTATTCGTCGTGCATTCAGGGGCGGCAGCTCTTCTCTTAATACATCACAAAAGTTCTCAGTGCCTGTAGATTGAGGCACTGAGTACTTTCTTTCAGACCGTCGGACAGTCTTTCCTGCCCGCGGAACATTTTTTCGAAGGCTTCTTCGGTTGCAACATTTGCCAGAGTTTCTCTCATTACAGCAATTGCGAACTGGTTGGCTGCCAGTGCCCCAAGAATTTTAGCTGTGGAAAAGCCTATCCCCGTAGGACTACCTGCTCCTGTGATCAGACATACCTGATCTTTAAAGCCATATTTCCCCCCTGTTATTTTTCGAGGCTCGCCAGTATCGCATCGATCAGCTGGTTTGCCGGGCCTGCTTTCAGGCCTCCGTCTATATATATATCTTCGCCTGTTATGTACTGACAGTCATCTGATGCCAGGAAATGGAACAGTGCTGCAGCCTCGTCTGGCTTGCACATCCTTCCCAGCGGTGTCTGAATCTTCATTGCCATCAATTCAGTTTCGCAACCTTCCGCATATGCCATCGGTGTGTCGATGGTGTTAGGGCATATACAGTTTACTCTGATATTTCTAGGCGCCAATTCAATTGCTGCAACTTTCGTGATTCCTACAACTGAAATTTTACTCATAATATATGGACCATATCCTGCATAGTCACCATTCGCTGAATTGGAAGCTGTATTCAGAATCACACCGCCATCGTTCATGTGTTGCTGACCATACTTGATACCAAAAACCGCTCCCATGACATTTACTGAAAAAAGTCTTTCATATGTATGGCGGTCTGCATCAATAAGCATCTCTTCCGGACAAATTATTCCAGCATTGTTTACAACAATGTCGATTTTCTTTCCGAAATGCTCTACTGTTTTTTCCATCAACGCTTTTACATCGTCTTCTTTGCTGACATCTGTCTTTACGAAAAAGCAGTCCATATCACGTGCGATTTTATTAGCCACTTCACTGATATCAGCCATGACAACCTGAGCGCCTGCTGCTTTGAATCTCTTTGCAGTAGCCAGACCAAGACCAGATCCTGCACCTGTTATAACTGCGACTTTTCCTTCCAATGAAAACATCTTCATTCGGACTCCCTCCTTTAATTGATTCCTAATCTAACCATAAAACAAATAACCGGATATTTTTTTGTTGACTTAATTATATATCTGATGTATATTCAAAAAAATGGACATTTTTATCCATATTATAAGTAATTATCGTAAATATAAACTATTTTTCGTAGAAATATTATGTTAGCATCTGAAATCAGACCCCATTACAATGGTAGATCACCTGTTGCTATTTCCATATATAAATGTGCACGCCAGATACCCCATTATCACAGGAACACAATAGAAACGATTCTTTGTCTTAAGGGCAGTGCGACAGTTTACAATATGCACGAGGAACACTTCCTGAAACCGGGAGATATTATCCAGACCGATATGTTTGATATCCATTCAGTCTCATCAGAAGAAGATAATCTGATGGTATCTTTCCATTTTGATCTGACACATCCGCTATTTGTCGGACAGGGATATGATCTGCTCTATTATATATGCACCAGCGATGATACTAATCCTAAAAGAATGTATCTCATAAACCGACTCCGAATCTTACTTCTTGTCTTGCTGTCATTTTATCTGAAAAATCCTGATGATCACCGCACCCATGACATTTCCAAAAGGATCCTTGAAATCGTACGGAAGCACTTCCAGTACTATAACCATATCAATATTGACGAAGATATGTATCCTCCGGAAATGATGGACAGATTTGAAAGAATCATGGCATATCTGCTGGAGCACTATGCGGAGAAAATCACCATGAGGGATATCTGCGACAAAGAGCACATAAGTTACAACTATCTGTCCCAGTTCTTTAAAGATTCATCACTGAAAACCTTCCGTAATTTCCTGCACGAAATACGTGTATACCATTCAGAGCATCTGCTGCTTTGTCAGCCGGAACTTTCTGTTCCGGATATAGGCTACCGCGTGGGTTTTTCTGATCCTAAATTCTTTTACAGGGAATTCAAGCGCAAGCATGAACATACTCCGCACCAGCACCGCATATGGTACAGAAATTACAATAAAAAAACAGCTCCTGATGTGGAGCTGTCTGTAAAAGATCATATGGATCTGATTAAAGAATGTATCACTGAGCTATATGCAGATACCATTTATTTGACTGAAATGAATATGGAACCATAGAAAAAGCAACCCGGATTATAACTCAACAATAACACCAACATTGTTTTTCTCTGCAGCCTCCAGTATCCGTGCCGCTGATGCAAGGTCCTGAAGAGCTATACCCGTGGAATCAAACACTGTAATGTCCTCTGCAGAAGTTCTGCATAACGTATAAAACGCCGTACCTACGGAAATTCTCTGAATGCCTTTTGGTCCCCACCCGGTGGTGAGGAAAGCAATAATTAATTGGACAAAATATAACACAAGCAAAAAATTGTCAAGTAATGTACTCTCATCGTAACTCCTATTTTCTGCACCATTTTTCAGGGAAAATATAAGAAGATATGGGACTTTCCGGTGAAACTAAAAAATCCCCAAAGCCTGTATTTTACAGGCCTTGAGGACTTTATTTTTTCTCATTCCGCCGCCGCGTCTCTTGTTATCATAAGCAGGTGAATCTGCAGACAGCAGTCTGGTTCTGGCCTATCGAATATCTCAGTTCCGGGTCTCTGGTCGGGTTCCCAATAAGTATAACACTATTCATGCTGGTCCCCCTTTCAGATTCTTATTTCTGATCTCTGTTATCAATCAGGCGTCTCATAACGTTGTCTGAAATCTTGAGTCTTCTGTTGAATTCCTTAGGCAGTGTTGGTGCAGCCTTGAACTCAATAACAACGTAATATCCTTCAGTCTTCTTCTGAATTGGATATATGTCTTATCACATTACATTTTTTAGTGAACTACTCGGCAATTGAATTACCGAGCATCTGGTTATAGAACAGCCAATAAACTGCCTATAAGATCCAGGGTGCGTCCATAACACCAATACTGCTTTTATACAGCTACTTTTAATATGTATGGGCTTTGTATCGCCATAGGATCAGGGGTAACTGCTTTCTTATGTTTTTTAAGAAATAGCCTTACAATGTTGAACGCACCAACACAATCAGCATTCCAAACTGCATCATTATCAGCGTACAAACCCCTTTTTACGCGGTTCGACTTGCAGGCATGACTTTTATCAACCGCCGGAGCAAGCGGGCTTGTCTGGCTTGAATAAGACTCGTTCTGTTTGAAAAAGCTTATGCCTTCGAGAGACAATTTGTACTCAAGCATAACGTAGAGTTTTCTGTAAGGCAAAGCGTGAAGCTTCTGGTTTGCAGCATGCCCAAGGTTATTATCCTTACGGATATTTTTAATATCCCCTATAACCACCGTATTGATGTTGTTATCCTTGCAG
>JAQXIX010000002.1 GCA_029008005.1 Bacillota bacterium
ATTCACTTAATCATACGGCGTCCGAAAGAAATCATTTGCGTATGAGAAATGTAGAAAAAAGCAGAGACCGTACCTTTCGGCTCCGGTCTCTGCTTTTTAATTGCGATAATATGGCACCCCCAGCCGGAATCGAACCGACAATACATCCTTCGGAGGGATATGTTATATCCATTTAACTATGGGGGCATGCCACTTAATTTTAGTATATAAAACAATAAACATCAAGTATATTAATAAAAAAACAAGTTAAGGTGTACTAAAATAGTCCATTTTATGATATAATACATTTGAAATAAAGGAAGAAGGATACGGGATTATTAAGGCATGAATTTTGAACTTGACGAAAAGATGAATAAAGGCGTCGATGAAGCAAAGCGAAATTACATTGACAGAGACGCCAGAAGGAGAAAAAAACGTAAAATCAAAAAAATAATAGCATTGGCTGTACTGGCAATCATCGCTTGTCTGATTGCTCTTGTCGTTTACAATTATTTCGCCGGCAGAGCATTCAGAACGGAGAAACAGTTTAAGGAGTTCGCAGACAGAGTATACAGCCGGGAAACTCAGCAGTTAGACAATGATGATGCAGCTGTTTCATACACCTTCGACAAAGATTTCTCTGTGGCTTCACGTATGGACGATAACTGTACGGAAGAAATCAAAAACTACAGAAACAGTCGTATAGAAAGTGTAACAAATTATTTCAGAAATCAGTACCTTAATAGTGATAATGACATGTCATATGCACTGATATGGGATGTCTATCAGGATAAGACTGATTCCGGAGCCGACAGCATCGCTATAAGCTACAGACTATACGGCGAGAACAGCGATGAAGTTTGCCTGATAACGAACAATATAGAAACACATCTTTATTCATCGAAAACAGGCAGAGGACTGCAGCCTTTGCAGGTTCTCAATACGAATTATAAATATAAGGCGGCGGAATACGCGGAGAATTATTTTAAGAATAAATACGATGACGAGAAGCTTAAGCCCGGATGGGAGGAATTCACGAAGCCTGAAGGATCAAATTATAATAAGTTTTATTTCAGCGGTGACAATATAATTTTCATCTTTGATGAAGATACGGTTCTCGATAAGGAAGAAGGGGCTGTGTCGGTATCAATAGCATCAAGATTCATGGAGCAGGCAGTAAGATCTCAGATTCTTGAAAGATATATTAATCCGCAGGCACCGATGGTGGCAATAACATATGATGACGGCCCCGGCGGAGAAAGTGAAGAAAGGATTCTGAAGTGTCTTCAGGATAACGGAAGTGTAGCGACATTCTTCTATCTGGGAAATCGTGTGCACACTAATCCGGATGCCCTTAAAAAGGCAGATGAAATAGGATGTCAGATAGGAAGTCATTTGTGGAATCACGATCTTCTCACCAAGCTTAAAGATAAGGAAATCAGGAAGCAGGTGAAGAAGACCGGCGATGCAATCGAAAAAGCATGCGGAGTCAGGCCGGATGTAGCAAGACCGCCATACGGAGCATATGACACCAGAGTTATTGATGCCATAGGTATGCCGTCATTTCTGTGGACAATCGATACACTTGACTGGAAGACAAGAAATCCTAAAGCAATTTTTAAATCTGTGAAAAAGAGCAAGAACTTAGACGGAAGCGTGATTCTCATGCATTCCATATACAATGAAACAGCAGATGCAACGGAACTGATTGTGCCTTGGCTGAGAGAACACGGTTATCAGACAGTTACGTTAAATGAACTTGTGGAATATAAGACAGGCTCACTGCCCCAAAAGGGAGTCTTATACAGAAAGATAAAATAGGAGATCGACAATGATTATTACGAGAAGAAGCGATTATGCAATGAGAATATGCAGAGCACTGCAGGATGGAAAAATCCACAATGTCAGGGAAATATGCGAGACAGAGGACATCCCTAAAGCATTCGCCTATAAAATACTCCGTGAAATGGAGCAGCACGGCATTGTGAAATCTGAAAGAGGGAACATGGGCGGGTACTGCCTTGTTGTAGATCTTAAGGATGTGTCCATTCACGATATTGTCAGCATAACCGAAGAGAATCTTTCGATAGTGCATTGTATGAATGAAGAATGTGTCAGAAACACAAACGATGAGCCGTGTCAGATGCACAAGGAAATGAAGAGAGTTCAGTCAGTTCTTGAGAAAGAACTAAAGAGTAAATCCATTTCGGAGATAATCAGTAGCCTTTAACATGTCATCAGGAAGAGGAGCCTCAAATTCAAGGGGCTCCTTTGTTATTGGATGGGTAAAGGACAGGCGCGATGCGTGGAGCGCCTGTCTTTCAATTAAATTTACGTTTTCCCCTCCGTAGAGATGATCACCGAGAACCGGGTGCCCGATATGGGACATGTGAACCCTTATCTGATGAGTACGCCCCGTTTCGAGAAGAAGCTCAACAAGTGTGTAGTTATATTTCTCAAAACGCTCAAGAACACGGTAATGAGTAACAGAAGGAGAACCGTTTTCCATTACTCCGCGTCTTACATCAACCGGATCGGGTCTGCCGATAGGCAGATCTATTGTGCCGCAATCCGCTTCAACAGTACCGCGGACAATTGCGGTGTAAGTTTTTTTAACAAGATTGTTTTTTGACTGAATTGTATATTCATTCTGGCAGTAGGCATTTTTGGCAACAACAAGAAGACCTGAAGTATCCATATCAAGCCTGTTTACAAAACGGATTTTCCAGGATTCGCCTTTCTGATCCATATAATACATGAGTGCATTGGCAACAGTATTTACGGGATGACCCTTAGTCGGATGGACAATCAGTCCCGGCTGTTTGTTCAGAATCAGCATATCCTCATCTTCATATACGGGAAACAGAGGAATGTTCTGAGGAGGAAAGTCGCTTTTTTCATCGGGAAGATCGATTGTAATCACATCACCTTCAGAAACCGAGTACCAGCCTTCAGCCTGCTGATCGTTGAGACTGACAAGCTTGTTCCTCTTTATCTTATTCCTTAAACGCGAAGAAAAGTCAAAGTACTTTCTCATAATGTCTCTGACTTCCATTCCTTCATCTTCTTTTGTTACCGTGTGCTTAAACTGTGTCATATCTGTTAGTTTGTCTCCAAAAATTTATCTTTTACCTTGTGCCAGAAATCGTAATCCTTAAATCTGATAAGGTTAACAACCTGGTCGGAAGCTGTCACCTGAATGTTCTTCACATTTTCGTATTCTGTCTCAATACCGTCATTTAGAATACGGATTTCATTCTCATCGCCTTCGGGAACCACGCCGATGGAAAGATCTGATGGAAGGAGAATGCTGGATGTAAATGACCTGTATGCCGTTGTATTCATAGGCGCTATAGGCGTAACCTGCAAAAGCTTCAATCTGGGATCTGCGATACTGCCGCCCAGAGAATAATTGTAAGCAGTACTTCCGGCAGAGGTGGCGACAAGTATGCCGTCACCGCTGAACTTTTCTATTGGCTTACCGTCAATGGAAATAAACAGGTGTACTGAGAATGAATTGCCGCCTTTGATGGCAATTTCGTTTAATCCTATATGGCTGAACTTTTCTCCAGCATGTGTTGATACCGTACACCTTACGGTATTCAGCTGCTGAAGAGAATACTGTTTCTTTTCGTAAGCCTGAATGAAATCCTCAAGCTTATCCGGCAGAAATTCCTGAAAAAAACCAAGATGACCTGTATTGATTCCGACAATAGGACAAGTCGGGAAATCACATTTATGCATGGTTTCGAGAAATGCCCCGTCACCGCCGATGCAGACGATTAAATCAGAATCGCCGGAATAGTGCGGAACTACATGGTGATCGTGATCTTCAAGAATTTTTTTCAGTTTATGAAAAACCTTATCGGATACATCTGTACCGTTTGTAAAAACAGAAATTTTATCTCTTGTCATTTTCTTCTACCTGCCAGCAATAAACAATAACTAAATAAGTGATTCGAACTCGTCGAGAAGCTCCTTAAATACCTTCATAGCATCTTCAACCGGCTTCTTAGTACTCATATCTACGCCTGCTATTTTAAGAAGTTCGATAGGGTAGTCTGATTCGCCGGTTTTAAGAAAATCAATATATGCATCGGCAGCGCCTTTACCTTCGTTGAGAATTTTGGCAGCAATGGCAGTAGCAGCCGAATAGCCGGTAGCATATTTGTAAACATAAAATGATCTGTAGAAATGAGGAATACGTGCCCATTCGTACCTGATTGTATCATCCTTCTCAACAGCAGGTCCATAATATTTAGCATTGAGTTTCTCATATTCATCACACATCATATCGACTGTCAGAACCTGTCCTTGTTCTACGGCCTTATGAGTTATATCTTCAAATTCAGCGAACATTGTCTGTCTGAACAATGTCGTACGGAATTCTTCCAGATGCATATTGAGAAGATATTTTTTCATTTCAGCGTCATTGCATTCTCCAAGCAGATGATGCATCAGGAGGTTTTCATTTACCGTTGATGCCACTTCAGCTGTGAAAATGGAATGACTTCCGTATATATACGGCTGCGCTTTTCTGGTATAGAGAGAATGCATGGAATGACCCATCTCATGGACAACAGTAAAGACATCCTTGAGCGTGTCTGTGTAGTTAAGCAGAATGTAAGGGTAACTGTCATAGCATCCGAAACTATATGCTCCGCTTGTTTTTCCTTTGTTTTCGTACACATCTATCCAGCCCTGACTGATACCTTCTCTCATGTATGAAATATATTCGTCTCCGAGAGGCTTGAGGGCTTTGCTCATTATTTCGATACTTTCCTCAAATGGAACAACTCTGTCAGGAACATCTATAAGGGGCACGTACATATCGTACATATAGAGCTTATCACAGCCGAGAAGCTTTTTGCGAAGCTCTGTGTATCTGTGAAGCTCCGAAAGATTGCTGTTTACAGTTTCAACAAGGTTGTCATAAACTTCGCCGGGGATGTTGTCTCCGAACAGAGCGGCATCTCTCGACGATTTATATCCGCGAATACGTGAAATAACAGCATCGGTTTTGGTGTTGTAGCTGTAAGTTATCGAAATAGTATTTATCAGCTTCTTGTATGAATCGTACATTGAATTATAGGCTTTCTCACGAACATTCCTGTCGCGGCTCTCCATAAATTTAATGTAGCTTCCGTGGGTGAGAGGTGATTTCTCGCCGTTTTCGTCGATTACGTCGTCAAAAGTCAGGTCAGCATTGTTCAGCATGGTGAATATGTCATTAGTTGCTCCGTTTACTTCACTCATCTGTGCCATAAGAGCTTCCTGCTCATGGCTCAAAACATGCTCCTTGCCTCTGAACATATCTTCTATTGCGAATTCGTATGTGCGAAGTTTTTCGTTTTCCTCGATAAAACCGTCTATTAGCTTCTTGTCGGCAGCCAGGAGTTCGGGAGTGAAAAATGAAAATGCTGCCGAGACTGCAGAGATTACGGAAATGCATCTGTCAACCATGCCGCTGTAGATGCTGTTGGAATTATCCTCGTCACGTTTCATGTGAGCGTACACATATATTTTCTCAACCTGTCTGAAAATGCTGTCCTTTTCGGCAAAAGCCTCAAACAACGCTTCGCTGCTGTCTGTAAGATGTCCCGAATACTTTGACGCACATTGAGAAGCGGCTTCCGTAAGCCTGTTAAGTTCAGCCTCAATTATACTTTCGTCGGGCATCATTGCCTTAATATTCCATTTATATCTGTTATCGGACGCATCTCTTGTTTTGATTTCTTTTGAACCCATTTTTCCCTCCATTCAATTTACAATAACTTCACCATATTGTATAATATTATGGTTAATTATTCAACAAAGAGAGGCTTATTTATAGATGGACAACAGACCTATAGGATTCTTCGATTCGGGACTTGGCGGCCTTACATGTATCCCGTATCTGATGAAGAGACTGCCTGAGGAAAAAATAATATATTACGGAGATACAGCCAGAACACCTTACGGTTCGAAGGCCGAGAGCACAATAAGAAGCTTCAGCCTAGAAATTGCAGATTTTCTCGTTAAATCAAATGTCAAAATGATTGTGATTGCCTGCAATACCGTAAGTGCAACATGTCTGGATGATATACAGAAGAGATTTCCGTCAATACCCGTAATCGGAATAATAGAGCCGACTGCGACAGAGGTGGCGGAAATTTGCGATGAAAATGACAGAGTCGGTATAATCGGAACGAAGGTAACCGTCTCAAGTCATGCCTACAGGAATCTCATAAGCAAAGGCAACAGCCGGATTAAAATATTCGAAACACCTTGTCCGGCCTTTGTACCTCTTATTGAAGAGGGAATAATAGATAATGAGATAATGAATCTCACAATAAGGTATTACATGGACGACTTTGTCAGAGACAATAAGCTCGATACAGTAATACTGGGGTGTACGCACTATCCGCTGATTCAGGATAATATCAGAAAAATATATCCGGAACTGAATATTGTCAATCCGTCCAGCATTGTGGTGAGCAGAATAGAGCAGGAACTGGAAGCCGGAGATATGTTCGCGCAGAAATCTGATTTCGAAAATGTCTTTTTTGCCAGTGACCTGAGCGAGAATTTCCTGAACATGATAGATCATATATTCAAAAATGAAAAAGCTAAAGTTAAATTCCTGAACTTTGATTTTGAAAAGGAACGAATGAGGAGGGACAGCGCCGATGAATTATGAAGAACTTCTTCTGTATCTTGATATTGATACACCCGATGATTTCGTATATTTCGAAGCAATGGCCGATCTTATCGAATGCGAGGATTACATTGAACAGGAAGCCCTTGATGCACTGTTTTCCGGGGCCGACAATGAAATGACAGCTCAGCTTATAGACGAATATTTCGAGGAAGTAATGAACGGACTTCCGGATGATTCGGCTGAAATATATACCTTGTTGGATCAGATAAAAATGTGTCTCGAGGGACTTGTTACCAACGCAGAGACAGAACATGATATGCGAATGTTTGCATCGGAACTGTACAGGTTCAGATGCTGGTACTCGGAGGAATCCGAAGTTGAAGTCATCCCTGAAGATGACAGTATCGGAGAAATAATGTGTCTGAGAGATGCCATAACCTGCGCCAGAATGGAGCGCCTTGGAGGAGACAGCTACAGATACAGCTTCGAAAATGCACTAAATTATGAGATTGACGGGTACACCATGTCACTTTCTGAGCTCGTTAATTTAACGGAGGATGAAGGTACGGAATGAAACATGACAGCAGCTACAGACGCGGAATAATGTCGATGCTTGCATGTGATATTCTCTGGGGTGTCCTTCCTGTTTACTGGCAGGCGCTCAGACCGATTGAATCATCAACCATTATTTTTTACAGGATTTTTCTTGTCGGCCTGGTTTCGGGGATCGCAGCACTTCTGATATACGGTAAGAATCAGATACTCGAATGCCTGAGAAACAGGAAGATGATCTGGAAATATCCTCTGGCAGGTCTTCTGATTACGTGTAACTGGAGCATATATATCTGGGCTGTAAACGAGGATCATGTTATCCAGACATGCGTCGGGTATTATATAGAACCACTTGTTGTATGTCTCTTCGGCATTATTTTATTTAAGGAGAAACTGACGAAATTCAAGACCATTGCCATGTTCTTTGCTCTCGCAGGAATAGTAGTGATTCTTCTTCACTTTATGGAGATTCCGTTCATTGCACTGGGCATAGCGGGATCCTTTGCCTTATATGCGGCAGTTAAGAAAGCCTTTAACCTTCCTGCAATAATGTCGGTGTTCCTCGAAACACTGTTTCTGATGCCGCCGGCTCTGGCAGTTATCATTTATCTGGAATCGACTGGGCAGGGAGCGCTTGCCGTAGCAACACCGGGCAAGTACATTCTCTTGCTGTGCTGCGGAGTGCTGACTGCGGCGCCGCTAAGCTTTTTCGCTGCTGCGGCTACGAGAATACCCCTTGTAGAGGTGGGAATTCTCGAATACGTTTCGCCGTCAATATCTCTTGTAATAGGGATATTCCTTCTCGGGGAACCATTTGATTTTGTTCAGTTTATTGCCTTTGTGATAGTATGGATCGGACTTGCGTTTTTTACTTACGGAGAAATTAAGACGACAGATTATGGAACGAAACGATAGATTTGTATTTCCTGACAGAATAAGCAGAGTAACTGCAGGACACGGCGGAGAGGCTCTTCTGATAAGAGGAGGAGACAAGTACGCATTGCTTGACTGCGGTATGGCATACTGCGGGAAACAGGCAGTCGAAAATATCAAGAAAATAACAGACCGGCTGGACTTCATCCTGTTGAGTCATTCTCATTATGACCATATCGGAGCACTTCCGTATATTCTTGACGAATACCCGGAAGCAACAGTATGCGGAGGAGAAAAGTGCAAAAGCATTTTACAGAAAGATTCTGCGAAGGCTCTTATGAGAAAGCTGGGAACAGATGCGAGAAATCTATATGAACCTGACAGCTTAGAAGAAATCCGAACCGATAACCTCAGGGTAGACAGAGTGCTGCATGATGGTGACCTTTTAGATCTCGGTGGAGGAGTACAAGTGAGCGCCTGGGAAATGAAAGGTCATACAGACTGCTCGATAGGATACATGCTGGAACCGGAAAGGCTGCTTTTCACAAGTGAAAGTACAGGCATACTTGAATGGGACGATTATGTTCATACACCTGTTCTCAAAAATTTCGCAGACGCATTTGATTCTCTGGAAAAATGCAGAAAGCTGAATCCGGAGCGTGTGTGTCTTCCTCATTACGGAATGCTTCCGAAAGGAAGTGAAAAAGCATTTTTTGATGCCTTTGTCACGGAATGTTTCAATAAGATTGATATGGTAAAGGACATGAAGTCGCGGGGATTGAGCCGTGATGAGATGCTGGAGGAATACATAGAAAAATACTGGGATCCCAGGAAACTTAAGGAACAGCCTTTTGAAGCCTTTGCAATTAATTCCGGCCATGTGCTGGATGCGATTATCAGATATGTGGGAGAGTAAGAAATGTTTAACGCAGAAAAAGTAAAGAATGATATTGTTGAATGGATAAGAGACTGGTTTGCAGAGAACGGAGACGGATGCAAGGCAGTAGTGGGACTGAGCGGAGGAAAAGACAGTTCAATTGTCGCTGCGCTTTGTGTTGAGGCTCTCGGGAAAGACAGAGTTCTCGGAGTCATGATGCCAAAAGGAGAACAGTTCGATATAGATGTTTCCCACGCTCTCGTTGAACACCTGGGCATTGAAGGAATCGTAATGAACATACAGGATGCATATGAAGGCATCGAGAAAGAAATGAACCGCACATTCGGTGAAATGTCTGTTCAGACTAAAACAAATCTTCCGCCGAGACTTAGAATGACAATGCTGTATGCCGTTTCACAGACTGTAAACGGAAGAGTTGCCAACACATGTAATCTTTCGGAGGACTGGGTTGGATACAACACCAGATACGGAGACAGCGCCGGAGATTTCAGTCCGCTCTGTCATCTGACGGTTCAGGAAGTTAAGGAAGTGGGCAGAGCCCTGGGACTGCCGTCAATGTTTGTGGACAAGGTTCCTATTGACGGTCTCCAGAGCAAGACCGACGAAGATAATCTGGGATTCACTTATGCAGTTCTCGACAGATACATCAGGGAGGGCATATGTGAAGATGAAGAGATAAAGAAGAATATTGACAGACGGCATAAAATGAATCTGTTTAAGCTAATGCCTATGCCGTCGTTTGAATACAATCCGGAGGACTGATTTTATGGCACAGATAACAAAAGAAATGATAGACAGAATTAACGAGCTGGCTCACAAGAAAAAAAGCGTGGGGCTCAATGAGGAGGAACTTAAGGAGCAAAAGGCTCTGTACATAGAATACCTGGCGGCAATCAGAGGACAGGTGAGAAGTTCCCTTTCCACCGTTAAATTCGTTGAAGATTTGACGGAAGAAGAATTAAAAGAAGAACTTGCAAAGAGGACTAAATAGGTATAATATATAAGTAGACTTAAAGAGTAAAGATTGGAAGGAGATAATTCATATGAGAGAGGTTTATCTGGATTATTCGGCAACGACCCCTGTGAAAGAGGAAGTTGTCAATGAGATGATTCCTTACTATACACAGTTATTCGGTAATCCGTCCAGCCTGTATGCGCCGGGACTTGCTGCGAAAGCAGGCCTTGATAAGGCGAGAACTCAGGTTGCTGAGCTTATAAATGCCGAGCCCGGTGAAATATTTTTCACATCCTGCGGAACTGAAGCAGATAACTGGGTTCTTGAAGGAGTGGCAGATGCGCTTAAGAAGAAGGGTAATCACATTATCACCACTAACATAGAACACCATGCTATTCTGCACACCTGTCAGTATCTTGAAAAACACGGTATGGAAGTGACATATCTGGAAGTTGACGGTGAGGGCTTCGTAAGTGTTGAAGACCTTGAAAAGGCTTTGAGAGACGATACAGTCCTCGTAAGCATCATGATGGTGAACAATGAAATCGGTACAATTCAGCCGATTAAGGAGCTGGCTGCGGTAGCTAAGAAACGCGGTGTTTATTTCCACACAGATGCGGTGCAGGCAATAGGAAACGTGCCTGTTGATGTTAAGGATCTGGATGTTGACTTTATTTCAATGTCGGCGCACAAGATATACGGACCGAAGGGAATAGGCGCTCTTTACAAGAGAAAGGGAATTACAATTCCTAACTTTATCCACGGCGGAGCGCAGGAAAAGAAAAAGAGAGCCGGAACCGAGAATTCAGCCGGTATTGTGGGATTCGGCAAAGCAGCAGAGCTGGCGAAGGCCGGACTCGATAAACATATAGCACATTCATCGGAGCTGAGAGCATATCTCTGGGAGAGAATCGAAAAGGATATTCCTAATATCCGTCTTAACGGACCTGCAGATTTCACGAAGAGACATCCGGGTAATCTGAACGTTTCATTTGACTATATTGAAGGTGAAGCGATTCTTCTCAGACTGGATGCCTACGGTATATGTGTCAGCACAGGATCCGCATGTTCATCAGGTTCCCTTGGAACATCACACGTTCTGGATGCAATAAAGGTTCCGGTAACCAAGGCAAACGGAGCGATAAGATTTACAGTTGGAGACTTTACAACTAAAGAAGATATTGATTATGTGGCAGATTCACTAAAGAAGATTGTTGAACTGCTGAGAGAAATGTCACCTGTTAACGGAATGGAAGGATGGTAAAAAATGGCTTTATATAATGATACTGTAATGGAGCATTTCATGAATCCGCATAATGTCGGAGAAATTGATAATGCAGACGGAAAAGGAATATACGGCAGCCCTGTATGTGGAGATATGATGCAGGTTACAATAGCCGTTGATGAAAACGACGTGATCACAGATGCTAAATTTAAGACTTTCGGATGCGGAAGCGCTATAGCATCCTCAAGCATGGCTACAGACATGATTAAGGGAATGACTGTAGAGGAAGCACTTGAGCTGAGCAACCAGAAAATCGTAGATGAGCTGGGCGGACTTCCTGCAGTTAAAATTCACTGTTCCGTACTGGCAGAGCATGCTATTAAGAACGCAATTTATGATTATGCCCAGAAGAACGGCAAAGAATATGCCGGACTTGAGGGATATGACCCTGATGAAGAGAGAGATCATCATGAAGACGGATGTGATTCCTGTGAAGGATAAGAAAGTTGTACTCGGTTTAAGCGGTGGTGTTGACAGCACCACCGCTTGTCTGTTATTGCAGCAGAAGGGCTACGAAGTGACAGGACTGTACTTTAACGTTCTTTCTGAAAAATGCATAAACAGCCGGGAAAACATACGCAAAGGCAGAGAAAAGGCAGAAAGAGCTGCCAAGGAGCTGGGCATACAGTTTATATATAAGGACATGTCGCAGGAATTCGAAAAAACAGTAATACGGAATTTCTGTGACGAATATATATGCGGCAGAACACCTAATCCATGTATTATGTGCAATCCCAATGTTAAATTCAGAGTTCTTTCGGATACAGCCGATGAAATAGGGGCTGAATACATAGCAACGGGTCATTACGCAGGAACATTTTACGATGAAGCTACGGGAAACTGGCATATCAGGAAAGCAGCAAACGAAGCCAAGGATCAGTCATATATGCTTTACAGGCTGCCACAAAACATAATATCCAGACTGATTCTTCCTCTTAATGATGTGGCCGATAAAGAAGAGGTTCGAGAGAAGGCCAGAACAATGAAACTGTCCAATGCAGATGCATCAGACAGTCAGGAGATATGCTTCATCGATAAAGAAGATAATTACGAGGATTTTATCAGACGTATGGGCATAACCAGCAGACCCGGCCGGTTTGTAAACCGCGAGGGGGAAGTCCTCGGAGAACACAAGGGAGTAATTCATTATACAATCGGACAGAGAAAAGGTCTGGGAATAGCACTGGGCAAGCCGGCTTTTGTAACGGAAATCGACGGAGACAATAACAGGATAATACTCGGAGACAATGAGGAACTGTTCAAAAAAGAAGTGATATCTTCCGATAATGTCTTTGCATGTGATTTTAAGGACGGAATAAGAGTAACGGCTAAGATAAGATATGCCGCACGGCCTGCGGAAGCAATGTTAAGAAACAACTGCGACGGAACTGTCAGCTGCATATTCGATGATCCTCAGCGTGCGCCTACACCCGGGCAGTCAATAGTATTCTATGTTAATGACATTCTTATTGGAGGAGGCTTCATAAAATGAAAAGAGTAAAACTGGGAAATACAGATATCAGAGTTACACCTGTAGGTCTGGGAGTTCTGACAATCGGTAATACACAGCTGAACCTTCCGCTGAAAGAAGGCGCTGAAATCGTAAGATATGCTTACGATAAGGGCATTCGACTCTTTGATACGGCTCAGTATTACGAAACCTATCCATATATTGCAGAGGCTTTTAAGGATATTGATATGTCTGATGAGAATCCGGAGAGACCTGTAATAGCAAGTAAATGCCTGGACAGTTCATATGAGGCAATGGAATATGCCATAAAAGAATGTCTGGAGGCTTTGCATCTTGATAAAATAGACATTTTCAAACTTCATGAGGTACGACAGGATCCCGATTGGCAGAATCGTGCAGGCGCATGGCAGTGTCTGATTGATTATAAAGCCAGAGGAATAATCGGTGCTATCGGAGTATCCACACATCACATTGACGTTGTTGAAAAAATGGCCAGCATTGAAGAGTGCGATATTGTGTTTCCTCTTATTAACTATGCAGGTCTCGGTATTCGCAAAGGCACAGAACCCGGAACTGCCGAAGAAATGTCGGCTGCAATAAAAAAATGTCTCGATGCAGGAAAGGGAATCTTCGCCATGAAAGCTTTCGGAGGAGGAAATCTTACAGGAAACTACATGAAAGCCCTTGACTATGTAAGTGAGCTGGGATGCCATTCCATAATGATCGGAATGGGTAAAAAAGAAGAAATTGACAATCTCGTCGACTACGCCGAGGGAAGACTTGAAGAGAATTTCCAGCCGGATGTTTCATTCAAAAAAATCCACATCGATCAGGGAGACTGCGAAGGCTGCGGAACATGTGTGGAAAGATGCCCGAACAAGGCTATTTTCATGAATGATTCGGGACTTGCAGATGTTAATTACGATATTTGCCTTACCTGCGGATACTGTGCGCCGGTATGTCCCGTAAGAGCGATAATAATGTGGTAAAGCAATAAATTTAGTCATTGTAACAGGTTTTGTTTTGTGATATTATTTTTTAAAAGATAAAACAAAATCGGTTGAAAAATCTGTGAGAGTCCTGATATCTTAATCAGCGGGATGTCAGGCACCGAAGGGGCAAGGCGACAGCAATGCCGAAACTCTCAGGTATCAGGAACAGATTTGGACGAAACTCTGAAGAAGACGACAGGGAGGGATTTTCCCTCCCTATTTTTGTCTATGACAGAGTAAAAGAAAATTCATGAAAGGATGATTAAAAATGAGCAAGACAGGATTTTCAGCAGCAGATATTCTGCTGCCGGCAGACGGAAATTATGAAACATGGGCTGTAGTAGCCTGCGATCAGTTCACTTCTCAGCCGGAATACTGGGAGAATGTTGAGAAAACCGTTGGAGACAGACCATCAACTTTCCGTATTATTCTGCCTGAAGCACAGCTGACGGACGGACACACAGAAGAACATATCGACAAGATTAACGCAACAATGAGACAGTATCTGGCAGACGGCGTGTTTAAGGAATATCCGGACGCTATGATATATCTTGAGAGAGAACAGAGTGATGGCAAGATCAGACGCGGACTTATCGGTAAAATCGACCTTGAGGAATATGACTATAACGTAGGAAGCACTTCACTGGTCAGAGCAACAGAAGGAACTGTTCTCGACAGAATTCCTCCTCGCCAGGCAGTAAGACGCGATGCTGCAGTTGAACTTCCCCATGTAATGCTGCTTATCGATGATGTTGAAAACAGTGTTATCGGACCTATGTCGGAGTGCAGTGAAGTATTATATGACTTTGACCTTATGGCAGGTGGCGGACATGCCAAGGCATGGCTCGTTCCCGATGAGCTTAAAGCAAAGGCTTCAGCAGCACTGGAAGCACTGGCAGACAAGCAGCCTCTCCTCTTCGCAGTAGGTGACGGAAATCATTCACTGGCATCAGCAAAGGCTCATTACGAAGAAGAGAAAGCCAAGTTCGGACCGGGAAGCGAAAATACACTTCCTTCAAGATATGCTTTGGTTGAGATAGTTAACCTTTATGATTCCGCTCTGGAATTCGAACCTATCCACAGAGTGCTCTTTGATATCGATCCGGCTGCACTTATGGATGCGCTTAAAAAATATTATCCTGATACTGTTGAAGGTAAAGAAGAAGGACACGTTATCCGTTATGCATACGAAGGAACAGAAGGATACATCACAGTCAAGAACCCTAAAGCTCAGCTTGAGGTAGGAACTCTTCAGACATTCCTTGACGGATATATCAAGGAAACAGGTGCCAAGATTGACTACGTACACGGTGATGAAATAACAATCGAACTGGGAAGCAAGCCGGGATGCATAGCATTCCTTCTGCCTGCAATGGACAAGGGCGATCTGTTCAAATCAGTAATCAATGACGGAGCACTTCCAAGGAAGACATTCTCAATGGGTCATGCAGAGGATAAGAGATACTACATTGAAGCAAGAAAAATAAAGTAAATTTTTTATACAACACAGGAGGCTTATATGGAACTTAAAACTCCCCTTTACGAAGCACACTTGAAAGCAGGCGGCAAGATTGTACCATTCGCAGGATATCTTCTTCCTGTTCAGTACAAAAGCTCAGGAGTAATCAAAGAACACATGGCTGTAAGAGAAAAAGCCGGAATGTTTGATGTCTCACACATGGGAGAAATACTCTGTGAAGGACCTGATTCACTGGCTAATCTCAACATGCTGCTTACAAACGATTTTACAAACATGGTTATTGAACAGGCCAGATATTCACCGATGTGCAATGAAAACGGCGGAACTGTCGATGACCTTATTGTTTACAAGCTTGAAGAAGAAAAATATCTTCTCGTTGTAAACGCCGCAAACAAAGATAAGGATTACAAGTGGATATGCGACCATCAGAACGGTGACGTAACATTTACAGACGTATCGGATCAGTATGCGCAGATTGCGGTTCAGGGTCCTAAGGCAAAGGAAATAATTGCTGAGATTTCCGAAGGAGATGCAATTCCCGACAAGTATTATCACTGTAAAAAGGATGCAGTAGTGGCAGGAATCCACTGTATCTGCTCAACTACAGGATATACAGGTGAAGACGGTGTTGAACTTTATCTTCCTGCAGCAAAGGCTGAAGATATGTGGAATGCTCTTCTCGAAGCCGGTGAGAAATACGGACTGATTCCATGCGGACTCGGTGCCAGAGACACACTGAGAATGGAAGCAGGAATGCCTCTTTACGGACATGAAATGGATGAAGAAATATCACCTAGAGAAGCAGGCCTCATGTTTGCAATCAAGATGAAGAAAGACGACTTCATCGGCAAGAAGCCTATGGAAGAAGCAGGAAAGCCTGCAGTAGTAAGAGTCGGCCTCAAGATAACGGGCAGGGGTATTGCACGTGAACATCAGGACATCTATGTCAACGATGAGAAAATCGGATATACAACTTCAGGTACGAAGTGCCCATTCTTCGATTATCCGATAGCAATGGCAAGAGTTCCGAGAGAATATAAGGAAATCGGAACAAAGATGGAAATTGATGTAAGAGGAAGAAGAGTAGAAGCAGAAGTTGTTGAACTTCCTTTCTATAAGAGATAAAATATATCTTAGTTTAGACTATATTGTACTAAAGCATAAAAGGACAAAAGGAGAAAATTATGGAACTTAAAAAAGACGCTCTTTACGCTAAATCACATGAATGGGTTGCTTTTGAAGGCGACGTTGCAGTAATCGGTATTTCGGATTTTGCACAGTCCGAACTGGGAGACCTGGTATTCGTTAACCTTCCTGAAGAAGGTGACGAAGTTGTTGCAGGTGAAACTTTTGCTGATGTTGAGTCAGTAAAGGCTGTATCAGATATCTATTCACCTGTTTCAGGAACAGTATGCGAGATCAACGAGGAGCTCCTCGACGCACCTGAACTGATTAATGAAGATGCATACGCTGCATGGTTTATTAAAGTTGAAGGCGTTGGCGACAAATCAGAACTTATGTCACCTGAAGAATATGAAACATTCTGCGAAAGCGAGGAATAATAATGGGTACTTTCGTTCCTAATACCAAAGAGCAACAGCAGGAAATGCTGAAGGAAATAGGATTCGAGAAACTCGATGACCTGTTTGCTCACATTCCTGACGCTGTTAAATTTCAGGGAGAACTTAATATCCCTGAAGGCATGTCGGAAATGGAAGTCACCAAAGCCATGAAGAAGATTGCATCGAAAAATGTTGTTTTCGATTCTGTATTCCGTGGTGCAGGTGCTTATAAACACTACATTCCGGCTATTGTAAATACTGTAGTAAGCAACGAAACACTGCAGACAGCATACACACCTTACCAGGCTGAAATAAGCCAGGGAATTCTCCAGTCAATTTTCGAGTATCAGACGATGATATGCGATCTGACGGGGATGGATGTTTCCAATGCGTCCGTTTATGACGGAGGAACAGCAGCAGGAGAAGCTGTTGCTGCATGCAGAGGACGTAAATCAAATAAGGCAATTGTTTCTGCGTGCATTCAGCCATCAGCCCTGAAGGTTATCGAAACATACTGCTTCGGTAACGAAATGGAGCTGGTTATTGCACCGGAGAAAGACGGCGTTACTGATATTGAAGCTCTTAAGGAGCTTATGACTGACGATACCGCCTGTGTTCTTATTCAGCATCCTAACTACTACGGAAATCTGGAAAAGGCAAAGGAAATCGGTGAAATCGCTCATTCTGTTAAGAACTGCAGATACATAATGTCAGTAAACCCGATTACTCTTGCCATAATGAAGACACCTGGAGAATACGGTGCTGATTTCGCTATAGGCGAAGGACAGCCTCTCGGCATGGCGCCTGCTTTCGGCGGACCATATCTCGGATTCATGGCAAGTATTGATTCAATGAAGAGAAATCTGCCGGGCAGAATCGTCGGACAGACTGTAGACCATAACGGTAAGACAGGATATGTTCTGACACTGCAGGCCAGAGAACAGCATATCAGACGTGAGAAGGCTTCAAGTAATATTTGTTCAAATCAGGCTCTCTGCGCACTGACTGTTGGCGTATATCTGTCTGCTATGGGTAATGAAGGCCTTAAGAATGTTGCAACACAGTGTTACTCAAAGGCCCATTACATGGCACAGAAATTCGCTGAGATAGGCTTGGAAGTTCCTGAAACAGAATTCTTCCATGAATTCGTTACAAAATCAGACAAGTCATCCGAAGCCATTCTGAAGGCTCTGGAAGACAAGGGAATTCTTGGTGGTCTGGCTCTTGACGACAGCAGAATTCTGTGGTGCTGCACTGAGATGAACAGCAAGGCAGATATTGATGAAGTTATAGCAATCGTAAAGGAGGTGTAATTAATGCTGGTATTTGAAAAATCAAGACCCGGTAGAGGAATAAGTGCACTTCCTAAGTGTGATGTTGAAGTTTATACACTGGCTGACGAGGACATGAGAGAGGCAGAGCTTCATCTGCCTGAAATGGCTGAGGTTGACCTTTCAAGACATTATACAGAGCTGGCGAAAAAGGCTCATGGTGTAAATGACGGTTTTTATCCTCTGGGCTCATGTACAATGAAGTACAACCCTAAAGTAAACGAAAAAGCCGCTTCATTTGATGAATTCACACAGATTCATCCTCTCCAGCCGGAACATACGGTACAGGGATGTCTTCAGGTTCTTAAGGAATCAGAAGAGTTGCTGGCTGAAATAACAGGCATGTCGGATTTCACTCTTCAGCCTGCAGCCGGAGCACACGGAGAATTCACAGGACTTCTCCTCATAAAAGCATATCATCTGGCAAACGGTGATACTCAGAGAACGAAGATTATCGTTCCTGACTCAGCTCACGGAACAAACCCTGCATCTGCCGTAATGGCCGGAATGACAGTAATCAATGTAGACTCAACTCCGGACGGACTCGTTGACGTTGATAAGCTTCGTGAAGTCTGCGAAGGAAACAACGAAATTGCAGGTCTGATGCTCACTAACCCTAATACTGCCGGATTGTTTGACCCTAATATTAAAGAAATCACAGATATCATCCACGAATGCGGCGGACAGTGCTACTATGACGGAGCTAATCTGAATGCTATTATGGGTTGGGCGAGACCGGGAGACATGGGCTTTGACTGTGTTCACCTGAATCTGCATAAGACTTTCTCGACACCTCACGGCGGCGGCGGTCCGGGAGCCGGTCCTGTAGGTTGCAAGGCGCATCTGGCTAAATTCATGCCGGGCGTTAAGGTGACAGGAGAAGAGGGAAGCCTTAAATTAACAAAGGCAGAAGAGAGCCTCGGAGAAATGAAGAACTTCTACGGAAACTTCCTGGTTGTCGTTAAAGCGCTTACATATATTAAGATGCTCGGCAAGGAAGGCATTCCTGAGGCTTCAAAGAACGCTGTTCTCAATGCGAACTACATGATGAACAAGCTGTCAGCTAAATACGACATAGCATTCAGCCCTAAGGTTTGCATGCATGAATTCGTTATGGATATTGCCCGTCAGGCTAAGGAAACAGGTGTAACAGCAATGGATATTGCCAAGGGTCTTCTTGACAATAACATCCATCCGCCTACAATGTATTTCCCGCTGACTGTTCATGAAGCTCTCATGGCAGAGCCTTGTGAAACTGAGTCAAAGGAAACTCTTGATGAGGCTATCAAGGTGTTCCTGGATCTCAATGACCTGGCATATTCAGATCCTGAAGCACTCCATGCGGCACCGGTTAAGACTCCTGTAACAAGACTTGACGAAGTTGGTGCGGCAAGACATCCGGTTCTCAGGTATGAATTCGAATAGTATTCGTTTTCAGAACATCAAGGAGCATAATATGTGTAAAAAATTTGATCTGGTTGTAATAGGTGCAGGTCCGGGTGGTTATGTTGCGGCAATCAAGGCCGCCAAAAGCGGAATGCATGTTGCTGTTGTCGAAAGTATCCGCGTAGGAGGAACATGTCTGAACAGAGGCTGTATTCCTGCAAAGGCTATGATTCATGCATCGTCCCTTTATGAGGAAATGCACAGTGAAGCAGAACTGGTAGGTCTCAAAGCAGAAAACGTAACCTTCGATTACAGTAAAATCGTTGAATATAAACAGGGAACTACTGATGAGCTCGTCAACGGTATAGAAGGCCTGCTTGAAGGAAACGGAATCGCCAGATTCGACGGCAGAGGCACTTTGGAAAAAGACGGCAGTGTAACTGTCAGGCTCAAAGAAGCTGACGATGAAGGCAATGAAGTTATCAGCCTGGAAGCAGGTAAGGTTCTTCTGGCTACAGGCTCGGTACCGTCTCTTATTCCTATACCCGGAATTGATCTTAAGGGTGTTGTTACAAGCGATGGTGTGTTCGCACTTTCGAATATGCCTGAAAGCATGGTAATTATCGGGGGCGGCGTTATCGGTGTGGAATTTGCTACCGTATATGCTAATCTCGGCGCGAAAGTAACGATTGTCGAAGCTCTGCCTAGAATCCTTCAGAACATGGATAAGGAAATATCCCAGAATTTGAAGATGATTTTCAAGAAGAAGGGAATCGACATTCATACGGGAGCTTCCGTTAAGTCAATAGAAAAAACGGATGAAGGACTTTGCGTCAATTACGAAGAAAAGAACAAACCTGCTCAGGCGACGGGACGACTTGTAATCTGTGCTGCAGGCAGGAAACCAAATATCGAAGGTCTTTTCGGAGAAGGTGTCGAAATCGAAATGGACGGCAAGTTCATCGCAGTAAACGACAGATTCGAAACGAGCATCCCTAATGTGTATGCTATCGGAGACATTATCAAGGGAACTCAGCTTGCTCATGCAGCAAGCGCCTACGGCATATGTGCAGTAGATTACATGAATGAGAAAGAGCCTGAACTTAAGCTCAGCTCAATTCCGGGATGTGTATACACAGATCCCGAAATTGCCCAGGTGGGAATTACAGAAGCCGAAGCAAAGGAACAGGACATCTCTGTAATTACAGGCAAGTTTATCATGAGTGCCAACGGCAAATCTCTTATAACCCATGAAGAGAGAGGTTTCGTTAAGGTTGTCGCAGATGAAAGCACTCATAAGGTGCTGGGAGCTCAGATGATGTGCGCCCGTGCAACAGATATGATTGCCGAGTTCACTACTGCCATAGCAAACGATATGACTGTTGAACAGCTGCTTGCTGGAATCAGACCTCACCCTACATACAATGAGGGTATTGCAGAGGCTCTTGAAGACTGCATAGGAGAATCAACTCATACAATGCCTAAGAGACGCAGAAAATAACAATCAGCTTTAACAACAGGCTGTCGCATTGACGATGGCCTGTTTTATTTTGTTTGCCATCCTAAAGTGGTCCACCACAGCCTTGTTTGCCACAAGTTATTATAAAATATCGGTGATTTAACAGTTATTTATGGCATAGCAGCCCTTTTGTAACTAAGAATGAGTCGCTTCCGGCGGCGATACTGAGCGGGATAAGGTAACTGTTCTCGAACCGGAATCCATAAGGAAGGAGCTGTTTCGTATCGCTTCGGGGGTTACAGAAGAATACGGGAAAGAAAGAGAACAATGACAGACGAAAAACCTATTACTGCAAGGCAATGTATCAAGGCTATTGCCGAGGTGGGGCTGGCACTTATGCCGCAGATGGTGTTTGCGGAAGACATAAGTGGAAATATTGGAAAGACCGTGACTTTTATGAACGGCAATGCCACATACGCAAAGGAAGTTGTATCAGATGGAATGCTAGTGCTTGAGCCTGTTGAACCTACACAGGATGGTTATACCTTCACAGGTTGGTACACGGACGAAGCTCTCACCCAAAAGTTCGAATTTGGCAGAACCCTTTCCGAGAGCATAACCCTTTATGCGGGATGGGACGAGCTTATCACCGTGAACCTACCATTCACAACAACAGTAAAGCAGGCTGGAAATGTTGCACCGGGCGAGACAACTTTCAATCTGCAGGTGCTTGGTTCCGATGGAGACAAGCTTTCATCCGTCGAGGTGGAAGTTGAAGCTACACCGGTTAAGATAAACGGTGAGGGGGAATATGATGGCACTTTGAAGATAAGGGGTGCTTCTGAGGATATTGCGAATATGCTTAGGGACAAAGTGTTTGTTAAACAAGCAGATGGGAATTATCCTGACTGGACAGTTGACGATGCAGTATGGGGACTGGCATGGAAGGAAGGAATAGTGGCTATGGCAGCCGATGATGCAGTAGCAGATAACTCCGTGCTTATTTTCCCTGCAGAATATGTTAAAACAGAAGACGGCGGATATTACGAAATGGTTGAAGGCAAAGACGCCGCTGAAAAAATGAGTTTCATCAACATATACACCAAATCGGAAGGCAGTCCTGCTGAACCTGATGACACAACAGACGAAGACCCGGACAACGACTCAAATGCATATGCTGAAGATTCAACAAAAACCGGTGACGATACTAACATAGCTCTGTGGCTTACACTTATGCTTATTGCCGGAACAGGAATAACCGGCACCACAATTTACGCAAGAAGAAAAAGAACAAATGAATAAACAAAACGCTGATACGAAATAACAAAACTGGAACGGTAACGTATTTACGAAGCCGTTCCTTTTTAATTTGAAGAAATACGCGAGAGAGCATGGTCAGAAAACCATGCTCTTTTGTGTATTAGGTGGTTAAAGTATAATGCTTAATTGGTTTAGTTTCCAAAAAATTGCGGCAACTGGGTAGTTGAAATTGATAAGCCCTGTTATAATATTAATGGTAGCGTTATATGGCAGTATTTAGTTGTACAAGCTATGTATAGGAGGCATTTATGAAGAGATTAAGAAAACGTATAATTCCATGTACACTGGCAGTATTGATGGCTTTGACCTGCGGGGCGAGTGCTGCCTTTGCGGGTGAAGACGTCCAGCCGGTAGAGGGCGAAGGTGCAGCAGGCGAGACGGTTAATGTTGAAGCTGAACAGCTTGAGATTAGCCCGGTGGACGAGAATACTGAGGTTATTCCGGAAGACGAGAACACTGAGGTTGCCCCGGGGGACGGGAACACCGTCGATGGCGAGAAGCAGACAGAGGAGAAGGACACAGCCAGACTGGGAGAGGAATCGGAAGCGAACGGCTCCTCTGTGCAGGTGGATTATGCAGGTTACATAGAAAGATTATCTGATACCATCTACGCGTTTCCGGGAGAGACAGCAGGCTTTACAACAAAGTTGTTACGTTATGAAAGCAACGAGGAGACAGGAGAATGGTCGCTAAAAAAAGTAGACAACTATACTGTTAAATGGGATGTTGTTCAAAAAGCAGCAACAGAAGGGGAACCTATAATTGACGCGAATTCTGTTTCTACGTCTAAGGACACCAAAAGACTTGACGTGACAGTAAATGAAAACAGTCCGGTATCCAGCATAGAGATTATTCCGAAATTTTATATTGGGGATAAACTGGTTTATGGTAACGGAAAAATATATTTGCATGTGAGAAATTTTTACGGAAAAATAACAGATAATTGCGGGGGTAATGAACCTACGATGCCCGGAGACAGTATTGATTATACTTTTGAAATAGGCTGGAAAGAGTATGATGAAGAGTCAGGTAAGGTTATTGATATTGACACTTCAGATATTGAAATTAAGTGGGATGTTGTGTTAAATGACCGGTATGACAATGAAGATTCAACGCATAACATAAATGATTATGTGTCATATAATGTTGATGACAAGAACCAGAGACTGTTACATTTAA
>JAQXIX010000003.1 GCA_029008005.1 Bacillota bacterium
AACTGTTTGTTTTATTAGCCATAAAGTCACCTTCCTTTCGTTACAATGTAGCTTGAACAACCACATTATAACCTCGAAGGTGATTTTTTGGTGAAACCATCGTCGCGCACCCGCATAGCGGGTGGATTATACCTCGCGCGCAAGCGCACTCGGCATGGGCTTATACGCCCTACACAAAAAGCAGCGTCATCAACGGCGCTGCTTCGCTAATCGTATTTATGAGTCTTATCTTTTCAGGGTTTTCAGGTAGTCCTTCTGCTGCGGGGTAATGCGATTGCTTTCCCTGGCCTTTTGGATTGTTTTGTTGTGTATCCACGGCTCGAGGGCATTGTTTTCAATATACGGAATTGCTGCATCCCACTGTTTTGCCAGGGCTGTTGCGAAAAACCACGCGACCATCATTTTAGCATAATAGTCATCAAGTTTAACTCGGGCCGGAATGTCAAGGTACTCCTGTCTGAAATCATCATCAAGAAAATGGGTCATGAGCATTCCCATTCCGAATCGCGATGTATATACCAGATTGCTTTCCGACCACTCGATGATTTTGCCGATCAGACGATCTTTGTTTTTTTTGAAACATTTCGGAGACATGATATCGCAGACTGCCCAGTTATCCACATAAGGAAGAAACATATCCACCTGCTCAACGCATTCATCATAATCTTTGAATTCCGAAAGGATAAGACCGTGGAGCATATTTTCGTCATAATACTTATGTGGCAGTTCCGTGAGAAAAGCTTCGAAATCTCCTGACTTGTACAGCTCCTTTGCCAGCTTCCTTGCAGCAGGAACTCTTACGCCTATAAACAGTTCTCTATCAATTCCGGGGGTAAGTTTCGCCTGAAAATCAGCGTATTTCTCATCTGCAAGTTCGAATAATCTTCCTGTTATATTCATATTCTCTTACCCTCCAGGTTGCCGGCAATTGTCTTAATAACATTTTCTGTTTCAATAGGCTTAGACAAGTGACTGTTCATTCCTGCATCAATTGAAGCCTGAACGTCTTCGGCGAATGCGTTGGCAGTCATGGCAATAATAGGAATACTGCCGCCGTCAGGGCGGTCGCTAAGATTTCTGATTGCCCTCGTTGCCTCATATCCGTCCATAACCGGCATCATGATGTCCATAAGAATCACATCAAAAGTACCTGCCGGACTATTCGAGAATATATCGACGGCCTGTTTCCCGTCTACGGCACGTGTCACTTTCATTCCATGGTCTTCCAGCTGAATTACAGCTACTTCCGCATTCAGGTCGTTGTCTTCCGCCAGCAGCACATGAACGCCGTGCAGGTCTTCTGCCTTTTCATGTGTTTCTTCCTGCGGAATGTTTTCTGCGTCAGTCAGCTCAAGAGGAAGTTCCACCAGGAAGGTTGTACCGCATCCTTTTTCGCTCTCAACGGAAATAGTTCCTCCCATCAGCTCCACGTATTGTTTTGTTATTGCCATACCCAGACCCGTGCCTTTGTATTGAGTTCTGGCATCGTTTTCTTCCTGAGCAAAATCATCAAACACTTTATCAAGGAACTCTTCACTCATTCCGACACCTGTATCCGTAATACGGTATCTTACTACAATATGACGATTATCCGATCCGGCTCGGCTGTCTGCAAAGAACTCGATACTTCCGCCGTCATCTGTAAATTTCACAGCGTTACTCAAAATATTCACCAGGACTTCTCTTATTCTCGCAGGTTCCGCCATAACATAAGGATTTTGCAGTTTGCTGCGATTTACCGTCAGTGTAAGATTTCGGTTAACGAGGAAGCCGTTAATAATATCAAGAACTGTATCCGTAACCTTTGTTATATCAACAGGTACAGGTGCATACTCAGTTTTACCGCTTTCGATACGGCTTATATCCAGCACATCATTAATTAGTGTGAGCAGGTGATCCGAACTTTCTCCGATTTTCTCAAGACATCTGCGAACTTCCGGTTCAGTATGATATTTCATGGCTATATTCGTAAATCCGATGATGGCATTCATAGGTGTTCTGATATCGTGAGACATATTGTTAAGGAAAGTTGTTTTAGCAATGTTAGCGCTCTTTGCCTGCCGTGCAGATTCCTCCAGCAGCATATTCTTCTCCTGCAGGCTGGCTGCCAGTGCAGCCTTTTCCTCTGCCACCTCACGCATTTTGCGATTGTTCCGAAGTATCAGAGTAATCACTGTTGCCACCCCCACAATCATGGCAATCAGTGCAACAATAAACCACGGATTATTCCTGGCGAAATTCGTAAGGGTGACGCTGTGCTCGTTGTGTCCCGTGTACTTCTCAACCAGTTCATCCATCACCAGAGACCGGTCCGACTTAAGGCATTTGTTAAGTATGCTTATAAGTTCGTGATCCGTTGTCGGATTAATTGCGACAGAAATGTCAATTGCAGGCATGTTGACAATATGAAATGACAGGTCTCCTTCCGAATCCTGATTGACAAATTTCTCAGCCATATATGTGTATACGTAGCACGCGTCTGCCTTGCCTTCCTTGACTGCCTTCAGGGCATCACACCGCGTGTCGCATTTAACTGTCTTAACGTCTTTCGCCATATCAATATCGATTCCGCTATACATCTGATTATATGCTACCGCGATAGTGCGTATCTCCCCATGGAAATCCTTTTTCGTCACTCTGGACATCGTCAGCTGAATATACGGATCGGTGGCGATACTGCTGTCTTCTTTCAGAATATTGCTTTTCTCAGGCATTATATCCATATAGACATCTATGCTGTTATTTTCTATCCAATTGTAGTATTCTTCCCGACTGTCGGCAACCTTAACGGAATAAGGCAGTCCCGCTTTTTCCATAAGATGTGCGAAATAATCAGGGATAATGCCGACCAGCTTTCCGCTTTCAACATATGAATAAGGATTTCTGTCAGGCTGTGCCGATGCGATTATCACTTTCTCTCCGTCCTGCACAGCTTTGATATATTCTTTTTCTTCACGCGTGAATGACAGATCGCTTTCATCGTTGTTTGTGGTATATTTATAAAAAAGCTTGTTTCTCCAGTCACCTTCATTGCTATCCATCTGCTCAATACCCTTGTTTATTTCGTTAAGCAGATTCTTATCTTCTTTTCGAACAATTACGTAGAAGTCTTCGAGAGCAAACCTGGCAACGATTTTCTCATTCTTATGTTTTCTCAGACTGCTGGTAACTATCCCGTCCACTTTACCTCGGCGAAGGGCTTCTGTAAGTTCGGATTCTTCGTCATACTCAATAGTGCTGTAGGTAAATCCTTTTTCCCGGGCAAGTGCCGCCAGATCGTTATTTCGACTGTTGCCTTTGAGAACTCCTATGCTCATTCCGTTAAATCCGTCATAATCATTGAGCTTGAACCGTTCATCTCCTGCTCGTACACTTAATTCCGCATTGCTTGTTCCTATTGGAGCGGAAAAAGCAAAGTCCTTTTCTCTCTGACTTGTTTTTCTGGCCGACGTAACCATGTCGATTTCTCCGGCTCGAAGCATTTCCTGCATTTCCTGCCAGCTGTTTTCGTAACCTACATATTCGTAATTGAGATTTGTATATCTTCGCAAAAGCTGCAGAAAATCGAATCCGTATCCGCTGCCCTGAATTCCGTTTCTGTCTTCGAAAACTTCATGGTATCCCGGAAACGCAAAATAGCCGACGCGGATTGTTTCTGTATCCTCTTCGGCTCTTGCCTTTGCTCCTGTCTCTGTCGCACATACAGCGACAGGCGAAAGTATTGTCGTTAACATGACAATACACGTAATAACAGCTGCTATTTTATTATTCATGTTTAAATTTGTCATCCTTACTGCTCACCGGTCATTCTGTTTTTTTACCTCAATGCCCCTCTCAAAATATAGTCGTGTTATTCAAACACCTTCGCTTTAGTGCAAGATGTTTTGAGGATTTCCCATACTTCATCTATATAAAGAAAATAAAAAAGGCAGCTGCAGCCGCCTTGTACTTACGGAAGCAGTCCTTCCAAAGAAAAATCATAATGCATGGCGATACGTCGAAACAGTTCTTCCATGACTTTTTCGGCAATGCTTCTGATGTCCAGT
Source organism: Bacillota bacterium (assembly GCA_029008005.1). GTDB lineage: Bacteria > Bacillota > Clostridia > Peptostreptococcales > Anaerovoracaceae > Lentihominibacter. The sequence continues at coordinate 4,047 of JAQXIX010000003.1, forward strand.
CCCGCAACAAATTCAAGCACTTTGTCAATTTCTTCTTCGGGCACTTTGTAGCAGCGCAGCGCCATAGCAATAAATTTTTCAAGCTTTCGTTCCAGGGTGAATTCTTCGGTGCACGGATTTGCCATATACGCGCACATCAGCCCCGATGTGCCAATCTCCATTTCATAAAAATCCTGAGCTGTAAGTTCCGGCTGATATGGACCGAAAATATTCTTCAGTTCCTTCGCTGTTGCTTCAAATATATATTCAATCGTATCTGTCTGTTTGTAAGCTTCCAGATAAATATCACGCAGATTCTCGTTCTGCTCAATCAGAGCAATCTGCAGAGCGGTCTCCACTGCGTATACATAAATCGGCGTAAAGGATCCTCCGACAACATTTCTGGCTATACCGAACTGATTTTCAAACATGAACTTTATCAGTTCCATCAGAACGCCTTCCTTGTTACGAAACAAATTCTGAAAACTGCTGGACGAAACCTGCGCTTCCTTGAGAATCTGCACCGTAGTTGTTTTGCGATACCCTCTCTCGAGAAAAAGCCTGACACAAACCTGTAAAATTCGTTTTTCCGTAATAAATCCGTCACTTCGTTTTGCCACTCACTTACCTCCATCCTCTATGTGAATTCATAATCATTCATTTCTTACTATAATATTCTACATCCTCAGCTTTTGCAATATGCATACGTCTCGAACATGATACGTTTTGCACTCTGCTAACTCTATCCCTAAACGTCTCTGAATCTGCAGTCGGCGAAGGCTCTGTCAAACATGCATATACTTTTGTACTCGCAGTATCTGCAGGCGTTTATTCTTTTACCGTCAAGGGATCTTTTTTTCTCACGGGCAGGGGAGATGTCAATCCGGCCCTCATATATTTCAGTGCAGATTCTCTTTTCGTTTTTTTCCGAATCTTCCCGGAGGCTATCGAACTCCTTTTCCGTCATGAGTGTTCCTCCGGCAGCGCTTACGAAACAGTCATCCTTCGTGTTGAACTTAATGGGTAGAACTGACGAAGCCTTGCCACTCAAAGCATTTTTGTCCATAGCGCATATGGTTCTGCGGTTATCGGGTACTATTCCTTCCAGTCTGTAGGCTTTGAAAATTTTGTCTTCATCCGTTTCGGGAACGTCTTTTATTTTGAAATAGTAAACTCCGGCCGGATCTCCTTTTACTTTTTCCAGTGCGGCATTCATGTATGTCATCAGCTGGAGCTTGTAACCGCTTCGAAGATAATCAACATCAACGGTGTTTCCTCCCGTTTTATAATCCACGATCCGCACAGCTCTCCGCGGCCGGTTTAATTCATCTCCTTCAACATCGATTACATCCATTCTGTCTATTGCTCCTGTAATCACAGCCTTTTTGCTTCCGTCTGCACCACAGCTGATATCTTCGCGGAACCGCTCCTCAAAATGCATTTCACGAATCTGTCCGCTTCGCACCTGTGAAACAAGTGCCCAGGCAACATTCGAACAGACGTCGCTTATACGCTCCATTCTGAACTCACCTTCACCTCCGGCTTCGAATACACCGTCACATATGCCTTTGTACCCGGAAAGAATCCCGCGAACATATTCAGTACATTGCTCTCGACTTATCGTCATCCACGGAGAATTTTCTCCTCTGATACCTCTGCCGTCTCCGCTGCAGAGCATTCGTGAAAAATCCATGAGACACCGGTGATATACATTGCCGATATCCCGGGAATCCACAGCGAACGTTCTCTGTTCCTCTGCCTTCAGTCCGTAATTTATAAAATGAGCGAAAGGACATGCACTGTATTTTTCCATTCTCGAAGCACTGGAGTGCAAAACTCCCGATTCACCGGCAAAAACTTTTTCCGCCAGTTCCTCTCCCAGAGCATCCGCCCTGTTTCTGAAATCTATTCCTTTAAGAAGTGCTTCATATTTGTCTCTGTCGTTTTCTTCATACCAGCCGATAGCATAAAGCCACGGCGAATCTATTTCTCCCTTTTCACCGTAAACCCTCGCCGCATCAGCTACATACGGAATCGAAGCGTCAGGCGATGCAATAAAGTCCTCGGGATCTGTGTGCCGTGATATATTCTCACTGCCTATCAGATCGGAGAGAGCCGCGAAAATTCCCGACGGCGCAGTGCTTCCGCCTTCCTGATCCGAGGTTGCGCTGCTCACATACAGTCTTTCCTTAGGCGTCGAAAACATTCTGTACATTGCAAGCTGTTCTTCCTGCCTCATCATTTCTTCGCTGCCGCATATATTTATGTCCATTGCTTCAAGAATTCTGATTTCACGTCTGCTTAGCAGTCCGCTCTCAGAACTGCCCGAAGGCAGAATCCCTTCATTGGCTCCTGTAATTACAAGTGCTCTAACACTGCTGAGTCTTGTTCTCTGCATAGTCCCCATTATGACGCAATCTCTGCTCTGAGGTACAATACCTACTTCCATTTCCTCCAGGCCGGCCGACACAAGATCTCTCATTGTCTCATTGGAAACACGCCTCTGTCCTGAAATCCTGACAATCTGGTCAAACACTTCACATATCATATTCCAGCTCTGTGCAGTTTCCGCCGCGCCTTCATCCAAACCGAGTTCCCGCTGTCTGCTGACGCTTTCTCCGATTTTTTCTCTCAAGCAAAGTCTGTCCTCGAGAAACGAGTACAATCCTCTTATTTTATCTTCTGCAGTATTTCTTCTGCCAGTTTCATCTTTGGCTTTATTAATAAGCTCTATAGTTTTCTCACGAATTTCGTTGAGCTTTGCAATTTCCTCATCCGAATAATTTCCCCTGTTACTTGTGAACTCCCTGTTCCATCCGGATTCTCTGATATTGAATTCCTTAATATAATTTTCAAGGAGCTCACATTCCTCAGGATTCACATCAGCAAGTCCCGACTTGAGCATATTCAGAATGCTTTCACTCCTGATTCCCTTCACCATTATATCCAGCAGTGCCATAAGAAAAGTAACTGCAGGCTGATGCAGCACCTTTCTTTTTCTGTCGGCGAAACACGGAATCCCCCATCTGTGAAGAGTCCTTAAGAGTATATCTCCTCTGACATCGACATCATTGCAGATTACTGCAATTTCATCGAATCTGTAGCCTTCGTTTCTTATTAACCCGCTTATGTATAAAGCAGCTCTCTCCGCTTCTTCGTATACATTGGAAGCTTCAACAAGTGTTATGGAATCACAGCCCGGCGCACTCCAGAGGCTGTCTGTCCTTTCGCATCCATCCTCCTCGGATATTGGACATGTGCTGACACTTACACCTTCCTCCTCAGCAATATCTCCCAGCCTTTTTATCACATATTTAGACAGATTAAAAAGGCCGTCCCCCTCTCCGGGAAGGATGACTCGCGCATCCTTTACCTCTCTGCCCTTTCGTGACTCGTCGTCACAGGTAATTACAACATTGACATTAGCTGCCGCCGATATCAGTTTCCGTATAAGAAGGAAGTTAAGGGGAGTGAACGTATCGAATCCGTATATCCAGATTGCTGCCCCCCTTATTATTTCCGACTCAGCCATGAGATTTCCATACAGTCTGATGTAATCTTCCGGATCTACGTATTTCCCTTCTACGGCCTGTTCGTATTTCCCGTATATTCTGCATATATCCTTAAGCTTATATCCCAGCCAGCTTTCTTTATCGCCGTTCTCAAAGTATTCCGCCAGTTCTTCAGATGTCACTCCGTATCTTTTCATCTCGGAAATCATGCTGTTCATAAGGCTTACGAAAGAATTTGTGTTTCCGGCCTTTGCGAAAACAGTAAGCTCAGGCGACAGCTCATCGATTATCTCCGAAAGGATCATATGTCGTCCGTACTTGTCGATCAGCCGGTCTTCACGAATCCCGCTTTTACTGATAACCTTCTGCCCCAGAGAAGAAAAGTCGGCCACCATAAGATTAAGCAGACTGTCAGCACCGAGATATTCAAAGGCATTCTGCTCTGCCTTCAGCGAAAACTGATCCGGAACTATAAGAATCGTTTTGCTCTCGATATCTATTCTGTTAAATATGAATTTTTCTTTGTTCAGGGTGTTGTCCCCATAGTATATATTCAGCATGTTTTCATTGTAACATAAAAAAGGCGGCAAATGGGGAGTATCCCATCTGTCGCCTTTTTTACTCTTTATATGTCGCTTTCCCTATCTATCCTCTCGGAAGTAAGGCAGCCCCAGACTTTCAGGAGGCTGATCCTCTCTTCTCTTTCTGATGCTGGTGAACACAAGTACAATGATTGTTACCACATACGGCAACATCTTGTACAGTTCCTTAACAGCCATTCCGGCACCCGGAATAAACAGGTTAAGTATGTAGAGTCCTCCGAAGAGAATCGAGCCGAATATTGCAATGTTAGGTTTCCACAGTGTGAATATTACCAGGGCAATTGCAAGCCATCCTCTGTCTCCGAAGGCATCGTTTGACCACACGCCGCTGGCATAGTCCATAACGTAGAACAAACCGCCCAGACCTGCAATCATACAGCCTATGCATATTGCACAGTATTTATATCTGTTAACGTTGATTCCAGCTGCGTCAGCCGTTGCAGGGTTTTCACCGACAGCACGAAGGTGAAGTCCGGTTCTGGTGCGGCTGAGCACGAAGGAAGTGGCAATCGCAATGGCAATCGCCAGGTAAGTAAGAAATCCGTATGAGAAGAATATCTTACCGAACCATCCCAGATCATGTGCGAAAGGCAGGCTCTTGCTGAAAAATGCACTTGTCCTTGACAGTGCAATGGAAGGCACCGTGCTTCCAGTAAGCTTCATAAGGGAACCTCCGAAGAAGTTACCGAAGCCTACACCGAAGGTAGTCATCGCCAGACCTACAACGTTCTGGTTTGCTCTCAGGGTTACTGTCAGAACACTGAACAGGATGCCCATGATGAGAGAGCCCAGAATACAGGCCATCATCGGGATGAATATTGCCAGGAAAGGATTAAGTTCTCCGGGACAGTTCTGTTCATAGAGAAACGAACCTATTACTCCGCATATGCCGCCAACATACATAACGCCGGGTATTCCCAGGTTAAGACTTCCTGCTTTTTCGGAAATGGTTTCACCCGTACATCCGAAGAGAAGCGGCATACCCTGCATTACTGCACGAGGTATAAATGTAACAAGATCAAACATTTACGCTTCCTCCTTTCCTGATTTTTTTCTGATGTGGACTTTGTAATTTATGAAGAATTCACATCCTATAATAAAGAACAGTATTATTCCGGTCAGAATATCGGAAAATGACTGATTGAGTCCGAATACAGTCGATATTTCTCCCGCTCCCTGAGAAAGGAATACAATCAGGAGACTGGCGAATATCATAGCGACAACATTGAACTGAGCCAGCCATGATACCATGATTCCCAGGAAGCCTCTGCCTCCTGCCAGTGTGGTTGTTATGGTATGGTCAATACCCGAAACCATCATCCATCCTGTGAATCCGCAGATTGCGCCGGACAGCAGCAAAGTACGCATAATAACCTTATCAACTTTGATACCCACGTATTTAGCGGTTCTCTGGCTTTCTCCGACAACCGATATCTCGTATCCGTGCTTGCTGTACTTCAGGTAGATATACATTGCCGCAGTTACAAGTGCAACAAATATTATTACAATAGCGTAGCTGTTTGTTCCTAGGTACGGAAGCCACCCCGCCATAGTCGACTGATTGATGATTCCCACTTTTCCCGAACCCTTAGGAACTTCCCAGATTATTACGAAGTAGGCAACAAGCTGGATTGCTACGTAGTTCATCATAAGAGTAAACAGTGTTTCGTTTGTGTTCCATTTAGCCTTGAAGAATGCAGGGATAAGAGCCCAGATTCCGCCACAGATTACTGCTGCAGCAAGGCATACGATAATCAGCAGACCGCTTGGTATCGCATCTCCCATGTATATCATACAGAGAGCAGTCGCCCAGGCGCCCATGAGAATCTGACCTTCTCCTCCCAGGTTCCAGAATTTCATCTTAAAGGCCGGTGTAAGAGCCAGTGAAACACTTAAGAGTACTGCAAGCTCCTTAAGGAGAATCCATATTTTTCTCTCAGTTCCAAAGGCACCGAATATCATCGTTCCGAATACGCTGAAAGGATTAAGACCTGTCATAGCTGTTGTGACTATTGCACATACAATAAGCGCCGCTATAATCGCCCCTATTCTCACAGCCCACGTCCGGATAAAGGGCATCTCTTTTCTCTTCGTTATGTGAAGGAGAGGTTCTTTATTTAAATTACTCATTGTCAGTTCCTCCTCCCAGTTTTGTCATCATCATGCCGATCTGATTTTTATCTGCCTTTCTGCCTTCAACAACACCGCTTACCTTGCCGCCGCAGAGAACCAGTATTCTGTCGCTGAGCTCCATGAGCACATCAAGGTCCTCGCCTACATACACTACTGCAACTCCCTTCTGCTTCTGCTTGTTGAGAAGATCGTAAATAGTGTATGACGAATTGATGTCCAGGCCTCGGACAGCATAAGCCGAAAGGAGAACTGTAGGTGCCGATGCAATTTCACGTCCTACGAGGACTTTCTGAACATTTCCGCCGCTGAGCTTCCTGACAGGAGTTGCAGTGCTCGGTGTGTTTACCTCCAGCTCGTCAACAACCTGCTCCGCCAGTTTCTTAGGAGACTTCCTGTCTGTAAACACCGATCTGCCTCTTCTGAAGGAACGAAGCATCATATTGTCCGTTAGATCCATATTGGCAACAAGGCCCATTCCAAGCCTGTCCTCCGGTACGAAGGACAGTGCAACGCCCATGGCTGCAATCTGCAAAGGGTCTTTACCGATAAGTTCTTCACCTTTGCCTTCATCGTCAATATACGATATTGTTCCTCCTTCAACAGGCTGAAGTCCCGCAATTGCTTCCAGCAGTTCCTTCTGTCCGCATCCTGATATTCCGGCAATTCCGAGAATTTCTCCGGAATTTGCTGTGAAGGAAACATCGTCCAGCTTAAGAATTCCATCCTGACTTCTGACTGTGAGGCCTTCTACTTTAATTCTCGGCTTAGGATCTACAGGGTCAGGTCTGTCTATATTGAGTGAAACCTGTCTGCCTACCATCATGTTGGTCATTTCCTGTTCATTTGTTTCGGCTGTAATCATGTCCCCGATAAACTCACCCTTGCGCAGAACTGCGACTCTGTCTGATATTTCAAGTACTTCGTGAAGCTTGTGAGTAATTATTACGACTGTTTTGCCGGCCGCCTTCATGTTCCTGAGAACCGCAAATAGTTTTTCCGTTTCCTGAGGAGTAAGAACTGCTGTAGGCTCGTCAAGGATCAGTATGTCTGCACCTCTGTAAAGTACTTTGACTATTTCCACAGTCTGCTTCTGGGAAACGGACATATTGTATATCTTCTGCTTAGGATCAATGTCAAATCCGTATGCATCACATATTTCACGGATTTTTACGGATGCTTTCTCCAGATCCAGCTTTCCTTCATCCTTGAGTCCCAGAACGATATTTTCAGCGGCAGTAAATACATCTACAAGCTTAAAATGCTGGTGAATCATTCCGATACCGTATTCAAAGGCTTCTTTAGGGGAGTGTATCGCAGCCGGTTTGCCGTAGATGTTTATCTCTCCTCCGTCCGGGTAGTAGATTCCTGACAGCATGTTCATAAGGGTGGTCTTGCCGCTGCCGTTTTCGCCCAGCAGTGACAGAATTTCCCCGCGATATATGTCGAGATTAACTTTATTGTTGGCTACTGTCGTGCCGAATGTTTTTGTTATGTCCCGCATGGACACTGCCACTTCTCTGTTGGCCAAATTAATCAACACCTTTCATCTGAAATGTCCTGTGATAATAATATGTTATACTACGAAAACCCCGGATAAAACCGGGGCTTCCGCTATTATTTAATACGATGTTTTAGAATTTTGTATCAAGCAGATTGATTCCATCTATCTGAAGATCGAAGTAAGGAGCTGATCTGAACTTTGATTCCATAAATGCGCCGTCCTCGATTACTTCTGTGTCCGGTGTGAAATCAGCATCAGTATCAACGTCTGCCTTGTATGAATCAAGTGTCTCACCCTTTACTGTGAAAGTAGATGCGTCGAATACCTGCAGTTCGCCTGCTTCCAGCTTAGCCTTTGCTTCGTCAACTGCTTCTACTGTTCCTTCTGCTGCAGCCTTTTCGTTAATGTCTGTAAGAACTACTGAACCTGTGCTCAGGTTGCCAACCCAGTCAGCATCGATTGCTTCGCCGCCCTGTGCAGCCTTGATTGCATATTCATAGTAAGGAGTCCAGTCGATTCTTGATGAAACGATGAATGTGTTAGGGCAAGCATCTACTGTGCTTCCGTTGTATGATACGTTAGGAACGTTTTCCTTTTCGCATGCTGTAGGAGCTCCCATTGAGTCAGCGTGCTGTGAGATAAGAACGCAGCCGCCGTCGATCAGCTTTTTAGCTGCTTCCTTTTCGAGGGCTTCGTCATACCATGAACCTGTGAAAGTTACATCCATAGTAACTGATTCACAAACTGACTTTGCTCCAAGGTAGAATGAAGTGTATCCTGATACTACTTCTGCATATGTGAACGCGCCAACATATCCCATCTTAGCCTTATCTGCTGTGATGTCGCCGGCTTCGATCATTTCGTTAATCTTCATACCTGCTGCAACACCTGCAAGGTATCTTCCTTCATAGATTGAAGCGAATGCATTGTGGTAGTTGTCAAGGCCTTCAGTGTGAGCCTTTGTTCCTGTTGAGTGGCAGAACTGCACTTCAGGATTTTCCTTAGCGGCCTGAATCATGAAGTCTTCGTGTCCGAATGAGTCTGCGAAGATGATTCCGCATCCTGCATCAACCAGTTCACAAGCTGCATCGTAGCATTCCTGACCTTCAGGGATGTTAGTCTTGATTACAGCTTCAACGCCAAGGTTTTCACATGCTGCGTTTGCTGCGTCGATGAAGTTCTTGTCGTAAGTTGAGTTTTCGTCATGGAGACAGATGAATCCAACTTTGTATGTTCCGTCTCCTGAGCCTTCTTCTGATCCGCCGCATCCGCTGAGTACAGCTGTAAACGCGAAGATCATCATGAATGCGAGCACTAATGATAATACTTTCTTTTTCATTTTCTCCTCCTTAAAATGAAACTTCAGAAAATAACAAAGACAGGTTTATAACCTGCCTGCCAACTCTTTCTACAGTACTCACTCAAGTCAACCAATAGTCGTAACTGAGGCGTTACGGTAGAAACGCACTAGCCATCTTTTCGTGCTTATATCGGCAATCTTTTATTCCGTGGCTCCTGCCACAACAAAAGTTTACCCTTTTCAAATACCCCTGTCAATAAATATTTTATATATGTTATTATGTATGTATAAACATAACTGATTTATCCAGAATCGAGGTTAAAAATGAATTACGAAATTGATATCGCAGGCAAAAAGAAAACCCTTAAACTCTTCAGCGTAAGCGGAGATACACAGATAGCTGCTTTTATTCTTTACGGAGATGTGGGGATAACCGAACATGCAGCGAAAGAACTGCTCGCACGTGCTCCGGAATTCGACATTATTCTAACGGCAGCATCAAAAAGCATTCCTTTAGCCTTCGAAATGACAAGACAGGCCGGAAAGGATGACTATGTCGTAGCCCTCAAGGCACAGAAAGTCTACATGGGCGAGCCTATTTCCGTTCCGGTTAATTCCATAACAACCTTTGAACGACAGATGCTTTATATAGGCGAAGACGATGCTGCCAAGCTGAAAGGCAGACGTGTACTGATTGTCGATGATGTAATAAGCACCGGGGAATCTCTCAAAGCCCTCGTTGCCCTTGCCGAAGAAGCCGAAGGACAGATTGTAGGCAAGATGGCTGTCCTTGCGGAAGGCGATGCATACGACCGTACCGACATTACAGTTTTAGGCAAGCTTCCGCTCTTCGATGCAGACGGAAACATCAAACTTTAATTATGTGGCGAGAAATACTGCTTCATCTTGAATCCGCCGGGTTCGAGGCATACATTGTCGGCGGAAGAATCCGAAACTCCCTGCTTGGTCTCACCGAAGACCAGAAGTCACCTTGGGATGCGGATATTGCAACGAGTGCACTTCCGGATCAGGTTAAAGCTGTTTTTTCCGGTTATCCGGTAATCGAAACGGGAATAAAGCACGGCACTGTTACTGTGCTGACCCCTGAACCGATGGAAATTACCACTTTCAGAAAAGACGGCACTTATTCAGACGGCCGTCATCCGGACAGCGTTGATTTCTGTACATCTATAGAGGAGGATTTAAGCAGACGTGATTTCACAGTCAACGCCATTGCTATGGATGCGCGGGGCAAGATTACAGATCCTTTCGACGGCATATCCGACATTAATAACGGCATACTCAGAACTGTAGGCAATGCGAACGAACGATTCAGGGAGGATCCCCTGCGAATTTTTCGCGGTCTCAGATTCGCCGCCGTCCTGTGTCAGACTGACAGTCACAGCGCCTTCACAATCGACGAAAATACTGCAAAAGCCATGTTCGAAAACCGCATGCTTCTTAAAGGAGTTTCCGCCGAAAGACTTTACGCCGAATTTTCTAAACTTGTTGGCGGAGCTTTTGCAGGAAACGTAATACGAAAATACACGGAAATTATAGGCGTCGTCATTCCGCCTCTTCTGACAATGAAAGGTTTCAACCAGCGCAACCCATACCATCGTTACGATGTTCTTGAGCACTGTATCAGAGCCATGGAATATACTGAAGATAATTACTGTCTCAAGCTGGCGGCACTCTTTCATGATGTCGGCAAGCCGGAAACGTTTTTTTTAGATGATGAAGGAATCGGTCACATGTACGGACATCCTGCTGCCGGTGAGAGAATTTTTCGAGGCATAATGAGTGACCTTAAAGCAGACAGAGCAACAACCGACAGGGTTGCTGCTCTGATAAAATACCACGACATTGTTTTTCAGAAAGACAAAACGCTGCTGAAGCGATGGATGAACCGCTATACACCGGAAATGCTCCTTGATATTCTGTCAATCAAAGAGGCCGATAATATAGCCACCGGCAACGCCGGCAGCGACCTGATTGACAAGTTTCATGAAATCCGCCGCATGATTCACGAAATACTTGACGAGAAGGAATGCTTTACCCTTAAGGATCTGGCTGTTTCCGGCAGTGACCTTATCAATGAGGGAATGGCTCCGGGTCCGGAGCTTGGCGAAACCCTTAACAAGCTTCTCGAACTTGTTATTGAAGGTCGTGTTGACAACAACAGAGATGCTCTCTTAAAAGCTATATTCCGATCTTAAGAAGCTCGACGAACTGTCTGGCAGTTCTCGGGCTTCTTCCGTTTTTTCTGATTGCAAAGGCCTCAGCCCTGCGATACAGTTCCTCTTCGGAATAATCTCCCGCAATTCCGTATTCCTCTGCAAGAGATCTGACGATGCTAAGGTAATCATCTTTTCCCGGTTTCTGGAAGGTTATAGTGAGACCGAAACGTGATGCCAGACTCATTGTCTCCTGCAGCGTATCGTTAACATGAAGTTCATCGCCATCCCTGTCACTGAAGTTTTCTTTCACCAGATGTCTTCTGTTGCTCGTAGCGTAAATAACAGTATTGTCACCGCATCCGGATATGCTTCCTTCCAGAGTTGCCTTGAGAGCCGAGAAATTATCATCATTTCCGGAAAAGCTTAAATCGTCAATGAACAATATGAACTTAAGAGGGTTTGAAGCAAGCTCCTCCATAATTTCGGGAATCATGAACAGCTGGTTCTTTTTTACTTCAACTATTCTCAACCCCCTGTCGCTGTATGCTGCGGCTACAGCCTTTATCGTAGAGCTTTTGCCTGTTCCCATATCTCCGTAGAGAAGCATGTTTACGGCTTTTTCTCCGTTCACCAGGGCTTCTGTGTTCCTTATTATTATGTTTCTCTCGCGTTCATATTCAAAGAGCATATCAAGAGGCTGATAATCCGGGTATGCTACAGGCACAATCTTTCCCTCGTCTACTCTGAAGAAAGTGTACTCCGCATATATTCCGTAACCAGTCGATGAAATGTTGGCAAGCTTCGTAGAAAATTCTTCCGTCAGCTTCAGACTTCCGTTCTTCCAGCCCGGTAAAGTGACTTCGTCTATTTCCTTCGCCAGCTTCTTTGATGAAAGAGCTGCAATCTCCGACAGAATCGCCAGTTCGTTTTTAACCGTTTCGTTCAGTTCTTTTCCTGGTTCTTCTCCTGCCGCCACTTTTTTAATATAAAAATTCTCATCCTTCAGGACGGTCTCTCTGACATACTCAGATAAATCGTCTGTTTTGCCGAAAAGCGTTTCCGCGAAACGGCTGTAAGCTTCAACCGCCCTGTCTGTGTCTATGGGTTTTGCACTTACCGTATCAAGAAGCTCCAGAAGCGAAGCCACCAGCGGATCTCTCTTGAGCCCTGCGAAAACCGTAAGCGATCTGATTTTTAATTTAAGCTGTCTGTAATCTGTCATTTCAGTTTCTCCATCTGAGGTGCTATATGTTTCTCAATCATCTCCATAGTTTCTTTTTTTCCCTGAATCCAATCCCAGTCGCCGGAAATATAATACTTCACGAGACCGTAAATCCGTTCTTCGTATTCCTTTAGTGCTTCATCGACTGTCAGCCCCTTTTCTTTAAGCGGTCCTACATCGGCCGGCGCATAGTCTACCGTTATCCGCCCCCGCTTCTTGTCTGTTCCCTCTGTAATATCTATGATATTAAGTTCACATCTGCTGCCGAACTCAACTGCCTTTTCGAGTTTGATTTTTCTCATTTCTTCACTTCCTAATTATAAATTGTCAGCGGCCAAATTATAAACATGTACAATCCGGTACATGCGCATATATACGGTCCCAGCGGCATAGCATCATGCCGTTTGTACTTTCCGGAAATCAGTCCTGCCGCTGCCGCCGCTCCGCTCACAAGTGCTGTCATAATAAGAACTGCGCCTGTGCCTTCTCCGCCGAGAAGCAGACCGATTGCTCCGCAAAGTTTCACATCTCCGAAACCCATGATTTCTTTCTTCGCAAGGGCTCCGATTCCGGCAATCATAAGCATTGCTCCTCCTCCGACCAGAAGGCCTGCTGCCGGCTGCCAGAATCCATGCAGTCCCATGACACTCTCGGTATTTCTGAAAACCCGTGCCATACCTATTGCCGAAACTACAATTACCAATAGAAACTGATCCGGAATAATCATATATTTCCTGTCGCTCAAAGCGATTATTCCCAGAGCCCACGATGCAATCAGCCCCGAAACAGTCATCTGTATTCCCGTCAGAGTGATTTCTCCGTTTCCCAGCAAAAGCCTGACGCACATACATGCCGCCCCTGCAGCAAACAGCCATCTCCACGGATTTTCTTTAATTCTCTTAATATTCGGATCCGTCAGCTCCGCGGAAGGTCTTTCACCGTAGTCACAGAGCCACGATGCCGGTATTCTGTTAAACACAAAAACAATGCTGAGCCCGGCAAATATACTGGCTGCAATGCACACAGCTGCCGCAGCCGCTATTGTTACCATTTCATTCATATTCTCTCCAGTATCCCTTTTAAGTCGGCAGGATTCTCCAGGACGAAGTCGGGTTTTAAGGAATTCTCTTCATTATATGTTCCTTCTGACATTGCTTCACTCCATCCGACGAGGATGGTTTTCGCCCCGGCATTTTTACCGCACAGAATATCGAATCTCGTATCCCCGACCATTACTGCTTTCTCAGGAGCTGCACCAAGTTTCGAAGCCGTTACGAGAAATGATTCCGGATCCGGTTTGTGTTTCGATACATCCTCAACAGTAACGACAGCATCAAAGAAGTCTTCGAGATTGTATTTTGCCATTCCCTGATATGTCGTCGTTTTAACTCTCGAAGTTGCCAGTCCCATTTTATACCCGGCTGCTTTGATTTCAGCCAGCATTTCCCTTATTCCCGGGAAAAGCTCAATCATTTCAAGGAAATTGTCTCGATGAAAATCTCTGTACGTCTTTAGTGACAATTCTAGCGGTTTGTCAGGGAAGGCTTCTGACAGGCTTTTCTCAAGAGGCTCTCCAAATGTCCTGAGAATTGTTTCTCTTTCTCCCTCTCTGCCTGTAAGCTGTCGGTATGTGTGCTGCCAGGATGCCATCACAATACCGTTTGTATCCATTATCGTTCCGTCAAAATCAAATACTACTGCCTCTATCATCTTGCCCTCTCTTTTCTAACCATTACATTCTACTGTAAATATATGGAAATATCAAGACTTTGTTGAAAGTATCCTTATATTTTCGCTGTCGCCAGAACGTATGCGACCCCCTCCGGAGCCTTCATTCTGTTCGTACTGTTTGCTTCATTATATTTCAAAAAACAGCTTTCTGTCATCTCTTTGGCATTCAGATGTTCGTAAATGAGAAATCCGCATTCCTGAAGCAGAAGAGTCAGTTCCTCTTCGGTATAGCGTGCTTTCATCTCCTCACCGGCGCCCTTTGCAAGCGTCCTGTTTGTTTCCGCCTCGCAGCTTTCGTCTTCCGTAGGGTAATCAAAGCATATTGACGATCCCTCTGCCATTACCGATCTTATCCCTTTCAGCAATCCGGCGAATTCTTCTTTCGAAAGATAATAGCTTATTCCCAGAAGACTGCCGAAGGATCTTTCATCAGGTCTGAATCCTGCCCGTACAAGCTTTTCCATCCAGTCCGGTGATGCCAAATTACATGGCACGGCCGTAGATGCGCTTTGAATATCACATGCTTCAATACGTTTCGCCTTATCCTCCAGCAGTTCAGGCAAATCCAGTTCAAATATTTCAATATCATTCTTTCGCATTCCGTAAGTATCATACCCTGCTGCGAATATTACATACTGGCTGCATCCGAACTGCTTCTCGTTCTCCAGTCCTCATATGATTTTCGTCTAATACTTAATACACCCTATAAAATATCATTTCAAGGCTTGAATTGTTTCCCGGTTTATGCTGTATCTGTTTTGACTGCCTGTATTTCCGATGTTACCTTTTCAGATGCATAAAAAAACTGCTGTACTATAAACCTAATGCAGCAGTTTTATCTCCTGATCAATCGCTTATTCTTATGTCTGCTGCCTTTGCATGGCCCATTAATCCTTCGCCTCGAGCCAGTTCTGAAACGAGAGGGGCGATTTTCGCCGTTCCCTCCGGAGACATTCTCTGGTTCGTGCAGGTCTTAAGGAATGTTCCTACCCAAACACCTCCGGTGTATCTGGCAGCACCCATTGTAGGCAGCGTGTGATTTGTTCCCGAAGCATAGTCTCCGAAAACTTCTGCCGTGTTCTCGCCGATAAAGAGTGAGCCGTAATTATAAAGCGCATCTACAACGCCTGCCTCAACATCCGGCGAGACATTCACTTCAAGGTGCTCCGGCGCATATCTGTTGGCATAGTCAACAGCCTCTTCAATAGAGGCTACGACCATGACCTCTCCGTAATCATCCCATGACTTCCGTGCCTTTTCGGCGGTCTCCAGAACCTCCAGCTGCTCTTCGACAGCATCGATAACTTTTCTTGCAAAATCTTCATCCGTTGAGATGAGTATTCCCTTTGCTTCAACATCGTGCTCCGACTGAGCAAGAATGTCAGCTGCTATAACTTCAGGCCTTCCTGTTCCGTCCGAAATAATCAGGACTTCACTTGGTCCTGCCAGAAAGTCTATTCCTATTTTGCCGTAGCACTGTCTCTTGGCTTCCGTAACAAAACTGTTTCCCGGTCCCACAACGAGATTTACCGGCTTTATCTGTTCTGTGCCGTAAGCCATAGCCGCTACTGCCTGAGCTCCTCCGACAGCGAATATTTCATCGATTCCCGCGATATCCATTGCTACGAGTGTCATAGGGTGAATATCATTTGTTCCCTTGATTACAGGTGAACATGCCACCACTCTCTTAACCCCCGCAACTTTAGCCGGAATACCCAGCATCAGCGCTGTTGAGTAAAGGGGATATCCGCCTCCCGGAACGTAGCAGCAGCAGGACTCTACCGGAATGATTCTGTGTCCCAGATAGATGCCATCCATCGGTGAGAAATCTCTGATCTCCGTCATCGAAGCTCTCTGTGCTTCAGCAAAAGCCTTGATATTGGCGGCAGCGGCTTTGATATTTTCTATATCTCTGTCACTTACAGCCTCATAAGCCTTTGCAATTTCTTCTTTTGAAACTTGCAGCATCTCTCTGTCGCACTTATCGAACTTCATGTTGTATTCTTTGAGAGCATCGTCACCGTTCTGTCTTACGTTTTCTATTATTTCGTCAACGGCATTTGCCAGCTTGCGCCTTTCGGCATCCTGCCGTTCTTTAGATCTTTTTATAATTTCCAAAAGCATCCACCTCTTTCTTTCCGTACCATTGTAAATGAATTATATCCTGTGGAGTCCCTACCCATCAAGCCCCGTTTTTTCAGAAAACGTTGAGTTGACTCCACGTTTTTGATATAATCACCGTGAATCGGTAAATTACGAAAGGAAGAAACAAATTGAAGATTGGTCAGGTATCAAAAAAATACGGAATAAGTAAGGATAATCTGTACTACTACATAAAATACGGACTGCTGGTTCCTAAAAAGAAAGGTTCAAATTACGATTTTGACGCTCAGACCCTGGAGGATCTGGAAAGAATTCTTCAGCTGAAAAAAATGAGATTCTCACTAAGTCAGATTCACAGAATTCTTTCTCTTTACAGAATTTCATCTCTGGCAGATCCAAAGGACGTTGATGATCTGAAACACATGTGCAGAGACCAGCTTTCCTACCTCAATTCCCAAAGGCTGGATCTGGATCGTCAGATAGGCAATCTGGAAAGTCTTATTGACAGCATCAGCCGTTTCAGCGAACCTGTGGCAGGCGCATCGGGCGTTCCGCTTTCCATGCTCTCTCTCATTTGCTGTCCGGATTGCGGCAGCGATTTCGAACTGTCCGACATTAAAATGAATCAGCATTACATCCACCGGGCGCATCTGAAATGCTCCTGCGGCTATGAGGCCTCCATTGAGGACGGCATACTCATTACGCCCAACAGAAATACCGATATGTATGATACTCCGGATGTGAACAGGGACATGTACAAGAATCTGCCTCCTTCTCTGATTTCCCTTTTCGAGAAATCCTATAACTGGATGGGTGAAAAAATAGGGAAAATGGATTTGAACAACAAAGTCGTAATTGAGACTTATGTCAATGCCTGGTGCTTCATGCATAATCATCAGAAGCTTTTCA
>JAQXIX010000004.1 GCA_029008005.1 Bacillota bacterium
AAGCCGCTTCGAATTAAATCCAGGTTCTGTCCCATGCATTTTCCTCGTTATTACGACTGTCCTGATATCTTGATTAAATTTTAGCATAGAGCACCGGATGCTTCAAATTAAGTTGGCGCCTAATTGTCATCAAGTGAAATGAAACCGTGACAAATTTTCACGGGTTCATCCGTTTCTGAAATAATGATGCATTTACTAAATATCTAATGAGATAGCAGGCATAACGGGTAAGCATGAAGTCGTTTATCTCTCTTTCGGCACCACTTCCCAAAGGCACCATTTTGCGCACCTCCGCAAAATGGTCTTCAACAAGTATTTCACTACTCTCACAAGCTTCAATCGCTTTTGAGATTACTCCTTCAAAGTAACGCCACTGTGAATATTCCAGTACTTCCTGTAGCTCTCACGCGTACCAGAACTCCTGATTATTTTCATCCATATATCCCATTATCGCTTTATCTTATCATCCTGCGATTAACGCTAATTAATCAGATCCACTCACACATTCTCATGAAATGTATGAAAAAAGACAGGCTCTTGAAATGCCGCAAACTGCTTACGGCAGGCGGTATGTTGCAGTTATTGGATTTATTTTTGTTTTGCTTCAACAATCATTGGATTTTAGCAACAAAACATGCTGTTTTCAGGGTCTGATTTGAAGCAATTGGGATTCAAAAAATATTGCTTCAACAAAATCGCTAATTTGTTGAAGCATTTATCTATTCATGATTATATTTACAACAATTGGTAAATTTTAGGCGGTAAAACAGGGATTTTAGAGGTCATGTTTGAAGCAATCCGGCTCTTCCGTGCCGTGTCCCGGCTGGTCATATGCAATTGCTCCCATGCCCTTTCCTGAAAAATATTTCATCATGTATGCGGCATTGTCGCTTTCTTTGCTGCTTAGAAATCCATGTATTATTATGACGATTTTGCTGCAGCCCTCAGGAAATTCAGCGATGCATGGTATGCCTCGGGAATAGGTCTTTGGGATTATGAACTTTTCCATATATGGCGCTCCTTTCGCTTGTCTGTAAGATTCAGGCTAGCATACTATTCAAACTTTTCGTATCTGCACTGTTCCAGAACCTGATCTCCCAGCAATGTTATTGCCTTTTGCGGACACAGGCTGATGCATCGGTAACACATGGTGCATCGATTTCCCGAAACAGCTTTATTGTCTTTGATTTCGATATTTCCCATTGGGCATTCTCTGCTGCAAAGCCCACAGCCAATACATGCATCGCCTATTTTCAATTTGTCCGTGTACCCGGCTGTCTTGCCATAAAACCAAAGCCTTTGCCCGAACAGTCCCTTGATATGGGCTATGAAGGATAATCCTTCCCGGGGATATCTGCCCTGTTTCATTGCCTTTGCGACCTGTTCCAAACGCCTGTCCGCATCTCTGACAATCTGCCGGTTTTTCTCAATATCTTTTTTCAGCATTTTGCTGTCACAGACCGAATCGGGCATTTTGATCTGAATGCCTCCGAGGATTTCTGCACCGTGCTTCTTTAATGGTCTTGCTGTGCAGCCCGTTCCGTCGCCGCTGAAAAGGCCCATTGTATTCACGCAAAACACTTTCCTGCCTTGCCATAGGGCTGCGTTTTTCTCGATAAAATCCCGAACCATAAAAGGCGCATTGGAGAACTGCGTCGGGTAGCCGAGAATTATTGTGTCCTCTGCTTCTATCATTTTCGCGCTTTCAGGATTCTCCAGGGGAAGGCTTACGGCGTCGGGGTCAAGGAAATTCAGCAGCTTCTCAACGCAGTGCTTCGTGTTTCCGGTTCCGCTTAGATATATTCCAATCATGTGTGTTTGTCTCCTTTCGGACTTGTGTACGGAACTATTCGCACGGAACTATTATATCCCGTGCCCGTGCGAATCTCTATAGTGAATTATACCTAAATGCCCTTTCCAGACAGCGTTTTAGTTATAAACCTTGCCTTCACAGAACTTTGCCATTTCCGTTTTCAGGTCTTCCAGAAATCTGTCCACAGTCAAAGAGTACCCTGTAGGTGCCATCTTCGAAAAATAGTAAAACGTCTGCCTCCTGGGCCATTTCGTAGAATATAAAACCCCCGGTCCCGGGGGCATTAATTATTATTCATTTGTTCTTTTTACTTTCGCTTGTTATGGTCTCTCGCATAGCGTCTGACATTTTTCATGCCACCGACCTCTTTGAACATTCGCTCGCTTTTTTTGATTTCAATTTCCTTGCTGCTCAAACCGTCATAGCTTGCTTCCTGTTCCAGCTTGCGATAGCTTTCCAGTCTTCGCATGTCAAGTTCGCCATTTTCGACTGCCTTTAAAACTGCGCAGCCCGGCTCGTTTGTATGAGTGCAATTTCTGAACTGGCATTGCTGCGCCAATTCGGAGATATCAGCAAAGGTTTTCGACAGATCAGCGCTCTCTGCTCCCATTTCTCTCATTCCGGGTGTATCTATCACTACTCCTCCCAGAGGACACGGAAACATTTCACGACCTGTAGTTGTATGTCTGCCCTTATCACCTTTCCCTATTTCCTGCGTTGTAATAACAGATTCTCCTAGCAGTTCATTTATTATCGTTGACTTGCCGACACCTGACGATCCTATAAACGCACATGTTTGATTTTCACGAAAATACGGCAAAAACTTTTCGCAAAGGTCTTCATCGTACATCGATACCGTGATTATATCTGAATAAAAGGAAATTGTATCTATCTGTTCAACTGCGCTGTCCAGATTATCGCACAAATCCGACTTTGTCAGCACAACAACCGGTTTAGCACCGCTATCCCATGCAATGGACAGATATCGTTCCATCCTGTTCAGGCTATAGTTCTGATTTAGCGACATGCACAAAAACGCAATATCAACATTCGCGGCGATAGGCTGCGCCTGCCCCGACATACCAACCGCTTTTCTGACAAAAAGGCTTTTTCGTGTCAGAACATGATGAATGACAGCAGTATCTCCGACAGCATCTATCATCACATAGTCGCCGACGGCAGGATACATGGCCAGTTCATCGGTATCGTATCTCAATTTACCGGAAATCTCAGCCAGCATCTCATTCTGTTCCGTAACAATTTTGTATTTTCCCCGGTATTGTGCAACCACTCTTGCCGGTATATAATCCGGAAACATTGTTGCCTGTGCAAGAAATCTTTCCGTAACACCATACTGATTCAGTAAATTCATAATCATTCTCTCATTCCTGTTTCGTCTGATTCTTCCGGGACTTCTGATTCATCTGATCCTGTGGATTCTTCTGATTCACCGGGAACCGTTGGCTCTGCCGGATTGTACGGTTCTGTTGCAGGCTCTGTAGTTTCCACGACTTCATCAGGGATCTCAGGCTTCTCCGGTTCAGGAACAATGTGTCTGCTTGGCGAATTAATCACCCCTGCAATTCTCTTTTCAAAGAATGGTATAACCCACTTCAGGTAACCTGCCTTAGTCGGATGAAGTCTGTCTCTCATATACAGTCTGTAAGTTTTGGATTTTATGGAGTACTTGTTCATCCCGTGATAAAGGTCAATTATCTGAATGCCATACTTCTCCTGGGCCTGGTAAAGCAATTTAACCATCTTGTCATATCTGGCGTTGTTGATATTCATTGCCGTGTAGAATGCAATTGGACAACCCCACTTCTGATCTGAATAACAGATAATGAATTCAATAGCACCGGCAACCGTTGTCGTATCAAGCTTTTCAATTGGCACTTTTTCCTTCTTGATGGTTCCTATAGGTCTTCCCTTAGTTGCATCATTTGCAGATAACTGACAGAAGAACGCATCCGGTCTACCCATTTTATTAATAAGTCTGACAGATCTTGTAACAAAATCTCTGCCATCACCGCCTTTTGAAGTTGTCGTCCCGCTTACAGCATCCTTAACTACGCTGCAGCCGGTACGTCTGGCTATATAATCCGGGAACGAAACTCCGCCGGAACCTCTTCCTTCAGTAAGAGAGCTTCCTACAAACACAAGCCTCTTGCCTCTGAGGGACGCACCGCTCCTGACCTTTGCAAGCTTATATTTAGGAGAATTCCCCTTTCTTCTTTTGGCAATCTTTACTGCTTTGGTTTTGCTGTAGTTTCCGTCCTTATATACACCATTAACTATGCCGGTTTCTTTTACCTTAAAATAGTAGCGTTTGCCCGGAGACATTGTATCGCAATAATATGAGCGAATTGAGCTCGGACCTGAGGCAATAAGCCTGAAACCTTTTTTCTTCTTATTTGACCTGTATAACTTATATGTCTTCGCCCCCGGAACCGCTGACCAGGAAATCTTAACATCGTAACGACCTGTAGTTTTCACAGATATGGTCGGTGGCGCAAGCTTATTCGGATTAGCTTTTGTATTTTTAGCACTGACATCACTCGCACCGAAAACACCGAATGTTGTCAATGCCATAACACATACCGTTGTGATACATAATACCTTAGTAATTATTCTTTTCATCCTTCTCTTTTCCCTTAATATCATACGCGCTTAAAAAGACGGCTCCTTGAGAACACCGCCCTTTATCTATGAACTTTGCTTTTGAATTATAAATGCCTGCATATGTTTCACCTTACCGGATTCATATGCCTCATCAGCTGCAAAAACCTCAATCCCTACTGATTGTGCCGGGCACAAAATCTATTATTGTTATGTGAAACTTCATACATTATTTCGCAATATGCTACAATATTCTACCATGCACCGAAAGGTTTTTGTTTGTTAAAATACGCAGCTTGCATTATAAATAAAATACACGCAAAGATAATTGCGGAATTCACCGCTATTATCCTCGAATGCTCGCGTATAGCCCGGCCGGATAAGACCTGTTGATATTATTTATTAATTTATTCTTTTCCTTCTTGTGTAAAGACCAACGCCGCCTATTCCTGCTCCAGCAAGAAGCATAAGTGCAATCCATACAGCAATGTTAGTGTCGTCTCCAGTCTTTGCTGAATCTTCAGCGTCAGCCTTTGAGTCATTGTCGCTGTCATCTGAAGTTCCCGGTGCTGCCTTTTCTTCTACCGTAAATGTAGTTTCTGCAGTACCACTTTCAGATACGATACCGATTGTGTGTTCACCTGCAGGAAGAGTTGCTACGTAATCAGCATCAAGTGTGATTATTATACTTCCTTCTGCCTTTTCATAATTCTCTTCACTTAATTCGCCGCCATCAAGCTCAACTCGGATGAAGTCGCTGTATGCTGCATTAGATGTGAACGACAATGCCTTCTTTTCTCCTTCGGTTGCGCTCTGATCCATGCCTTTAATGATTTCAGGCGTGAGCTTTGAAATTACCGTGTCATCAAGCTTAATTTCGTTCGTACCTGCTGCATCAGAGAAGTATTTCTTACAATCTTTACAATGCCAATACTCTTTATTTCCTGTTTCGGTTACAGTTGCGGCTTGTGCTTCGGTCTTGGTCAGAGTATGATCCGCATAATCCCCGTATTCTTGTTTACATATTCCACAAATCGCTTTCTTCTGGCATGTAGCTTCACCTCCTGCACAGGTGTGTGAGGAAATCTTAGTTAATAAACTATCATCAGAAATGGCAACAACGTCATAACCGCAAATCGTTGCGGGTATAGCAACGCCGGTCTTGTACATTCCTAATTCTATACTGGTAATTTTTATATCGTTCTTGTTGGGATCAAGGCTATATC
The DNA here is from genome assembly GCA_029008005.1 of Bacillota bacterium. GTDB lineage: Bacteria > Bacillota > Clostridia > Peptostreptococcales > Anaerovoracaceae > Lentihominibacter. The sequence goes on from JAQXIX010000004.1 coordinate 5,659, forward strand.
TTACCTGTGATGTCGTGGCTGGAATGTTTGCCGTATCAACAGATGGACCTTCCGGCAGGAATATGCTTGTAAGGCTTGGGCAAGTATCAAAAGCACCCGCGCCAATAGATGTAACGCTGCTTGGAATTTCTATACTTGTAAGGCTTTTGCAAAAAGCAAAAGCACCCGTAGGAATAGACGAAATTCCGTTTGGAATAATTACGCGTGTAAGATTCACACACCACGAAAAAACAGATACCCCCAAAGATGTAACGCTGTTCGGGATGGTAATACTTGTTAGGCTTTGACAGTTGCTAAACGCAAAATTGCCAATAGATGTAACGCCGTTCGGGATGTCAATACTTTCCAGGCTTCTACAGGAATTAAACGCATCATCGCCAATAGACGTAACGCTGTCCGGGATGTCAATACTTTCCAGGCTTGCACAGTAATAAAACGCAAAATTGCCAATAGACGTAACGCTGTCCGGGATGGTAATACTTTTCAGGCTTGCACAGTAATAAAACGCAAAATTGCCAATAGACGTAACGCTATCCGGGATGGTAATACTTTTCAGGCTTGCACAGTCGCTAAACGCACCACG
>JAQXIX010000005.1 GCA_029008005.1 Bacillota bacterium
ATATTCTTGTAGAAGTCGTAGGTTTCCTTTCTGTATACGGCTGCGGCAATATCTCTTGTAATATAGAGAGTTGAGCCGTCTGACTTGGTAATAAGAGCCGGCGGCAGGTTGTAATCGTCGAGTCTTACGATATTCGCTCCCTCATCCTCTACCATGAGACCCTTATCTGCCAGTTCCTTTACGAAACGCGGCATCTTGTCAGAGTAGAAACTTTCTCCTGCATAGGAGTCAAATTTAATATCCAGCATATCGTATACTCTGCTGAATTCCTTAAGCGACTCATCTCTGAACCACTGCCACAGTTCAGTTTCTTCTTTTTCTCCGTTTTCCAGCTTGGTGAATGTAGCTCTGGCTTCATCTTCAAGCTCAGGGTGATTCTCTGCCTCAACATGGAATTTCGTGTAATATGAAAGCAAAGTCTTAATAGGCTCATCAATTACATCCTGTTTGTTTCCCCAGTGTCTGTATGCCACGATCATCTTGCCGAACTGAGTTCCGTAGTCTCCCATGTGGTTGATTCTGACAACATCGTATCCGAGCTTGTCATATATTTTAGCTATTGAAGCTCCGATTACCGTACTTCTGATATGTCCGATGTGGAAAGGCTTGGCAATGTTAGGTGATGAATACTCAACTATTACCGTCTTGCCTTCTCCGATATTGTTCCTGCCGTAGTCTTCGTCTGCCTCAAGCACTTCCGAAACCACAGCCTTCGCAAACTTCTCCTTCGAAAGGAACATGTTGACATATGCATTAACCTGCTCTACCTTATCGAAAATTTCGTTGCCCGAAATCGCTTCGGCAATGCCCTTCGCAATAAGCGGCGGAGCTTTTCTGAGAATCTTGGCCAGCTTAAAGCATGGGAATGCGAAATCTCCCATTTTGCTGTCAGCCGGTGTTTCTATCATCGAAAGAATTTCGTCTTTTTCTATACCCTCTACGCAAGGTGCTATCAGCTCTGCTATTTTCTCTCTGTAATCAATCATTTTCTGCTCTTCTCCTTATATATTTCAATTGTATTACTGCTTGAACTTCACTATCGTAACGCCGTCTCCGCCTTCGCTGAAACCGCCTTTTCTGTACTCTTTAACATTTTTCAGACTTCGCAGACGCGTCCTGATGCCTTTGCTCAGAATTCCTTCGCCGCGACCGTGAATGACAGTCACCTCCGGAAGTCCCGAAATATATGCATCATCAATATATTTTTCCACATCCATCAATGCATCGTCAAGGTTTTTTCCTCTTACATCAATAGAAGTTGATACTGTCGCCGCTTTTTTCCTGTATATACCTGCGTAACCCGAAGCCTTTTTCTTCTTCGTTTTCGACATTGGCGCTCCACTGTCGACGAGCATAACTTCTTCAACGTTTACGTTAAATTTCATCGCTCCCACCTGAACCTGCATTTCGCCTCTCTCATCAGGCAGTCCTATTACCTCGCCATTCTGCCCAAGTGTAAGGATTTTAACTCTGTCGCCTCGTTTAATCCTTGAAGGGTCAACGGGATTCCTGTTTTTCTCTGTCTTTATTACGCTTCTGTTCTTCTTCTCAATTTCATTAAGCCTTCGTCTGCCCTTGTCAAAGCGGCTGTTTCGCTCACCCATACTTTCAAGTCGCGCGATTTCTTTAAGCTCCTGTCGGAAATCCTCTGCCGTTTCCTTGGCTTCTTTAATTATTGCACGAGCTTCTTCTTTGGCGGCGGTGATTTTCTTTTCCCGCTGTTCTTCGAGCCTTTGAAGCTTTCTGTCCAGTTCTTCTTTTTCTTCTTTTATTTCCCTTGTTATTCTAATTGCCTCAGCACGTTCTTCCTCTATGCGTTTTCTGTCTTTCTCAAGAGACGAAATTACATCCTCAAAGGCAATGTCACCACCTTCAATAAGCTGAGAAGCTTCATCGATTATGTCTTTCTTAAGTCCCAGTTTTCTTGATATCTCAAAGGCATTTGACTTGCCCGGAAGTCCGATAACCAGCCTGTACGTAGGACTTAACGTTTCTACGTCGAACTCCATAGAGGCGTTTTCTACACCTTCGGTGGAAATCGCATATTTCTTAAGCTCCGTATAATGTGTGGTCGCTATAGTGCAGCATCCGCTTTCCGCCAGTTTACGGAGTATGGAAATGGCAAGAGCCGCGCCTTCCGTAGGATCCGTTCCTGCGCCCAGCTCATCTAAAAGCACAAGACATCCCTCTCCTGCGTTTTCTATAATGTCCACAATATTCGCCATGTGTGATGAGAAGGTTGAAAGACTTTGCTCTATACTCTGTTCGTCTCCTATATCTGCGAATATGTTTTTATAAACCGGCACTTTGCTTCCGGGCGATGCGGGAATGTGCAATCCCGTCTGTGCCATGAGCGAAAGCAGTCCGGCCGTCTTCAGGGATACCGTTTTTCCTCCTGTGTTCGGTCCGGTCACAACAAGTGTGCTGTAGTTCTCTCCGATTGAAATGTTAATCGGAACGACTTTCTTTCTGTCAATTAACGGATGCGCCGCGCTGATAAGCTCCAGAATACCGTCTTCGTTTATTTCCGGTTCTTCACCGTCCATCTCTACGGACAGCCTTCCCTTCGCATTTATCATATCCAGTTTAAGCAAAAGCTTCTGGTTGTTGATCAGGTCGTGGCAGCATTCTGACACGGCTTCCGAAAGTTCCGTAAGTATTCTGTTTATTTCTGCCTTTTCGTCAAGTTCCAGCTGCCTCAGTTCGTTATTCATATTTACAACGGCCTGAGGTTCCACAAACAATGTCGCCCCCGTACCGCTCTGATCGTGAATAATACCGGGAACACTCGACTTGTATTCCTGCTTTACGGGAACAACGTATCTGCCGTTTCTGATTGTGACAATTGCGTCCTGAAGAACACTTTTTTCGGAATTAAGAATGTGGTTAATCTTGGCTTTCACCGCATCATTCTGCCTTATTATTGCTCTTCGTATTCTTCTAAGCTCCGAGCTTGCGTTGTCTGCCATTTCATCTTCGGAAATGATACATCTGTCAATTTCAGACGCCAGATTCTTGTGAACAACAAGAATTTCCGTTATTGAATCAATAAGCGGCAGCTGCGGAACATCATCGCCCTTCGTGAATGCCACAACTCTCTCTGCTGTCTTCATGTTGTATAGGATTTTCAGCAGCTGAGCCATCGTCAGCACTCCGCCTTTTCTGGCGAATAACACAAGTCCCTCAATATCATAAAAACCACCTACCGGCAACGGACCTTTGGAAGTTATCAGTCTCACTGCCTCCGTGGTTTCTTCCTGCATTTCTCTAATATCACGGACATCGCAAACAGGCAAAAGCTCTGAAATGGCTTTTGCCGTTATTTCAGAACCTGCCTGTTCCTTTAACATGTCAATTATTTTTTTGTACTCTAAAACTTTAAGTGTTTTTTCTTTCATCTGTTAAAACTGACCTGTGCCGTTTTTGTACTTGTCCAGTTCTTTTTTCAGCTGAAGATTCTCCATCTGTAAATCAAAAAAGCTGTTTTCCAGTTCACGGCATTTGCTTTCAATTTCGCCGATCATTTCATCCATTCCGTTCTGAGCTGCCACACCGGATTCTTCAAGTTCCTTCTTCAGGCGTTCAATCTCTTCTTCCTGATCTGATATCCGAGCCATGAGCTGTTCTTTCTGAAGGCTTACCGCCTGAGTCTCCTCTCTGTACTCGGAATAGTTTTTCTTGCTTTCGTCCCAGAGCTGAACGTAATGCTGCGCGTCCTTTTCAAGCTGTACATTAAGTCGCTTAAGTTCTTCCATCTCGCTGACAGCATTGTAGTATTCTTTAGTAATGTTAACTGCGGCAAGCACTGCTATGTTCGAAGGATTCGCACCCATTCTGCCTGCTGCCTCCGATATTTCATTCATCTTCGTGTCAACATGGGCGGCAACCCGAATGATTTCCTCTCTCGGCATATTTCCGGAAATAATGTACTCCTGTCCGAAAATTTTCGTGTTCACCTTGTTGTTTTCCATGTGAATCCTCCTAAACCTCTCTCAAAACTGCGTTCAGCTTCTCCTTCAGTGCAGAAAGAACTTCCTCGTGTACCTTCGATACTTCTTCATCGGTGAGAGTCTTTTCTTTATCTCTGTAAACGAGATTAAATGCAACGCTCTTCTTGCCCTCTCCAACCTGCTTGCCTCTGTACACATCAAAGAGTCTGACACTTTCAAGGATAGTGCTGCCTTTGCTCTTAATAACCTTTTCTATGTTTCCGACTTCCAGATCCTCATCAACGAGAAGCGCTATATCTCTTGACGTTGAAGGATACTTCGGAAGTGATTCATAAACAATTTCAGTATCTGCTTTTCTGAGGATAGCTCCGAACATTATTTCACAGCAGTAGATTCGTTCTCCGTCCATTCCGTAATTATCCGCAACGTCAGGATGGATTTCTCCCATGATACCCAGTTCCTCATGTTCGATGCCGACTGCCTTCATTTCCTTTGATGCATCTACAAGAATCCTCGCACATCTTCCCGGATGGTAAACACCGTATTCCGATTCTGCCATAAATACAGGGTTCTTTATTCCCAGCACCTTGAGAGTTTCTTCCACTACTCCCTTTAATGTGAAGAAGTCACACTTGTCACCGTACATTCCTATGCAAAGTGAATACTCTTCATCAGGAAGCTTATCGCTGTTCATAGGATTATCCATAAATGTGTTTCCTATTTCAAAAGCTTTCACAGCAGCGATGTTTCTGGAATAGTTTCTGGCCAGAACATCCATCATGTTAGGAGTGAGCACAGTTCTCATAACCGAGTTTTCCTCTCCGAGAGGATTTATCAGTCTAACAAATGCCCTTTCCCATGAATCTTCGTCTATTCTTATTTTGTCAACACCGCTCGGACTTACAAAGGAATATGTCTGAATTTCGTTGAATCCCATTCCGCACAGTGCATCTCTTGTAACGTCTCTCAGTTCTCTCTCATAGGACTTGCCTGCCTCACTGTTTCCTCTCGGGAGAGTAACAGGAAGTCTGTCATATCCGTACATACGGGCTATTTCTTCTACATAGTCTTCCTCTGCCACCAGATCCATACGAACTGTAGGAGGAGTAACTTTCATAATGTCTCCGCTTCCTTCAACTTTAATTTCAAGTCCTTCAAGCATTGACACCATTTCCTCACGGCTTATTTCTATGCCGAGAACCTTATTGATTCTGCTTACTCTCACATCAAGAGTCTGCGCCTCAACAGGATTAGGATATACATCAACCGAACCTTCACATACTTTTCCTGCGCCGATCATTTCAATAAGTCTGCATACTCTGTCTGCTGCAGCTTCTGTAAGATTAGGATCTATACCTTTCTCGAATCTTGCCGATGCTTCTGTTCTCAGACCAAGCTTCTTGGCTGTTGTTCTTACGCTGTCTCCGTTGAAGTTCGCCGACTCGATGATAATCGTTGTCGTGTCCTCGGTAATTTCGGAATTGAGACCGCCCATTACACCGGCAACAGCAATACTTCTTTCAGCATCTTTTATCATGAGCATATCTGACGAAAGAGTTCTCTCTTCTTCATCGAGAGTTGTGAACACTTCACCGTTTCCGGCATTCTCAACGATAATCTTCCCGCCGTGTACCTGATTGATATCAAACGCATGCAAAGGCTGACCGTACTCGAGCATAACAAAGTTTGTTATGTCGACGATGTTGTTTATAGGTCTCATTCCTGCATACATAAGTCTCTTCTGAAGCCACCATGGAGACTGCGCCACCTTAACATCGGTAACGATGCGGGCAACGTATCTTCTGCAGTTTTCTGCGTTCTTTATTTCAACATCAACATAGTCGCTGCTCTTGCCGCTGCCGTCGGCATTTCTTACTTCCGTATCGGGATATTCGAAGCTTCTTCCGAAAGTGGCTGCCGCTTCTCTGGCCATACCTATCATAGCCAGACAGTCAGGTCTGTTAGGAGTTATCTCGAAATCAACAACGGCCTGCTTCAGCTCCAGAACTTCCGCGAAATCACAACCGATTTTCTCTTCGATTCCTTCATAAACAGCAGGGTCGAGAATCCATATTCCGTCTCTGTGAGCAACGGGAACAACCTTATCTTCAAATCCCAGCTCGCCTGCCGAACAAAGCATACCGAAGGATTCCACTCCTCTGAGCTTACCCTTCGTAATTTTCACTCCGCCTTCCTTCTTAGGCTGTCCGTGAAGAGGTCCCGGAATAAGGCTCTTATGAAGAGCTACCGGAACGTATGCTCCCTCAAAAACATTCGGCGCGCCTGTAACTATCTGTACCGGATCTCCTTCTCCCGTATTGATTCTGCATACAACAAGCTTGTCTGCATCAGGATGCTGCTCGATTTTGTCTATTCTTCCTACAACAACATTGCTCATGTTCTCGCAGAAATGCTCACATGTTTCCAGATTTGATCCGGACATTATCATTCTGTTGCAGAACTCATCAGTTGTAATATCTTTAAGGTCTATATAATCATTTATCCATTCAACAGGAACTAACATCTAAAAAATCCTCCTATGCCATTCTACTTAAACTGATTGATGAAACGCATGTCGTTCTCATAGAACAGTCTAATGTCTTCTACTCCGTATTTCAGCATTGCTACACGCTCTACACCCATTCCAAAGGCAAATCCCGTATACTTTTCTGTATCAAGATTTCCAACCTTAAGTACGTTCGGGTGAACCATTCCGCAGCCGAGGATTTCAATCCAGCCGCTGCCTTTGCATACCTTGCAGCCTTTACCTCCGCACTTGAAACAAGAAACATCCACTTCTGCACTCGGTTCCGTAAACGGGAAGTGGTGAGGTCTGAATTTAGTCTTTGTTGAAGTTCCGAACATCTGCTTGGCGAAGCTGTCCAGAGTTCCTTTAAGATCCGCCATTGTGATTCCTTCATCAACCACAAGACCTTCCACCTGGTGGAACATCGGAGAATGAGTTGCGTCAGGAGTGTCGCATCTGAAGCATCTTCCCGGTGATATCACTTTAATAGGCGGTTTCTGAGACATAAGTGTACGAACCTGAACAGGTGATGTCTGAGTTCTCAAAAGCACATCATCTGTAATATAGAATGTATCCGTCATATCTCTTGCAGGATGGTGAGGGTCTGCGTTAAGAGCATCGAAATTGTTAAATACTGTCTCAACTTCCGGTCCCTCAACAATTGAGAATCCCATATTCATAAACACCTTGGAGATTTCCTCCATCGTAATCGTAAGCGGATGCTTAACGCCGAGATTAACAGGTTTTCCCGGTTCCGTAACATCCAGTTTCTCCAGCTTGAACTGTGCTTCCTTGGCAGCCGCCTTCAGCTGTTCGAATTTCTCGTTAAGAAGTCCTTCTATTTCGCTTCTTACCTTGTTGGCAATCTGTCCTGTCTCTTTTCTTTCTTCAGGAGACAGCTTGCCCATTCCTCTGAGAATCTGTGTCAGTTCTCCCTTCTTACCGAGCACTTCGATTCTGATTTTTTCGGCTTCTTCACGGGAAGTCACCTTCTCAAGTCCGGCTTTTGCTTTTTCTAAAATTGTGTTTAACTGAGCCTGCATTAATATTACCTCTCGTTTCCTGTATGTTATTTTTTTCTGTACATTAGAATTCCGGCTGCTACTGCCGCGTTTAATGATTCTATCTTCCCTTCCATGGGAATTTTAACTCTGATATCAGCTTTTTCAATAAATTCTTCAGATGCGCCGCGTCCTTCATTGCCTATTACAAGTGCAATGTCTGACGACAAGTCTGTCTCGAAGCAGTCCGTCGCTCCTTCCGGACACGAAACCACCAGTTTCTTGCCAAGCCTTCCGGCAATATCCACCACATCTTTCTCGTCTTCAGCCTGCATCAGAGGCATTCTGAAAAGCGTCCCTGCAGCGGCTCTGGCAACCTTAGGCGAATAAGGATCTGCCGTTCCCTTCATGAGTATTATTCCTCTGTATCCCGCGGCCTCTGCAGTTCTTATTATGGTCCCCACATTACCCGGATCCTGAAGTCTGTCGAGTACTGCGATATTGCCGCCTTTGTTTCGCTCTTCTCGAAGAAACGCTGCAAACTGTTCTTTTCCCAGAATATTTGAGGAAGCAACAGCAACAACGCCTTGTGAGTTTTCTGTATCGCTTACATTGTCAAAGAGACTGCTCTCCAGTTCAAACATCCGGAAGCTTCTCTCCTCCGGTATCAATCCGATTCCATTGCCTTCTCTGACAAAGATTTCGTGGACGGGACAGCCTGCGTTCAAAGCATCTGCAAGGGGTTTTATTCCTTCTATTATGTAAGTTCCTGTCTCATCTCTGTGTTTTTTCTTTTTCAGCTTAATCAGAGATTTATATGTGCTGTTTTCTTTTGAGCTTATATATTTCATCTGTTAAAACATAATAGCCGGCAATATACCGGCTATTGTAACATCTTAATCACATTATTTTAAGAAATCCGGAATTTCCATTCCAACAAGTCCTTTGTATTCAGATGTGCCGTCAACCTTCTTCTCAGGTTCTGCGAATTCTTTCTCTTCCGGCAAAGCATTCTGTCTATCCGGAATTACAGATCCGCCAAAGTCCTTAGGTCTCTCGAATCCGGCAGCTATAACTGTAATCTTTATTTCATCCTGAAGCTCTTCCTTAATTGAAGTACCGAGTATGATAATCGCATTAGGATCCGCCTCTTCATCAATCTGTGTTGCTACCTTGTCAACATCGAACATTGTCAGGTCATTTCCGCCTGTAATGTTAATGAGCACTGCTCTCGCGCCTGAAATCTTAGTTTCGAGAAGCGGACTGTCAACTGCACTGCATACAGCATCGTTGATTTTGTTTTCGCCCTTGCCGTAGCCTACTCCCATGTGAACAATTCCCTTGTCCTTCATGATTGTTGTAACATCTGCAAAGTCCAGGTTAATGAGAGCATCGTCGATAATGATGTCTGAAATTGCCTGTACTCCCTGCTTGAGTACATCGTCAGCCATTGAGAACGCTTCCAGAAGTGATGTATGTTCTGTTGTCGTTTCAAGAAGTTTGTCGTTTGGAACTACTACCAGCGAATCCACATACTTCTTCAGGAACTTGATTCCCAGTTCAGCATGTTCGCATCTCTTCTTACCTTCGAATCTGAATGGTCTTGTAACAACTCCGACTGTGAGAATTCCCTGATCCTTGGCAATCTTAGCGATAATAGGAGCTGCTCCGGTACCTGTACCGCCTCCCATTCCGCATGTTACGAAAATCATATCCGATCCGGTAATATACTTCTCCAGGTCTTCCAGATTCTCTTCTGCCGATCTCTGCCCGATTTCAGGATTACCACCTGCTCCCAGACCCTTTGTCAGCTTCTCACCTATCTGAACCTTGGCCTCTGCCTTGTTCTTCAAAAGCGCTTGTTTATCAGTATTTACGGCGATGAAGGAAACACCTTTCATACCGTCTTCTATCATTCGATTAATAGCGTTGCAGCCGCCGCCACCGACACCTATTACTTTTATCTCCTGCAGCCTGTCTTCGTTCATTTCAAATTGCAGCATTGTAGTACCTCCACATAAACTTCATACTTATAGAGTAGTATACCACATTATTTTTGAGGCGTAAAGAAACAATAACCATTTGATTCCACTGTAATTATGCCCTTTTCTCTCCCCTTCTGATACAGGTCATACACAACCGATTTCAGGGTTCCGCTTTCAATGGATTTTACTACTTCATCATATTCCCCGCGACACGACAAATCGCCGAAAAAAACACCTTGAAACTTATTTCCGTCAATGTTTATTCTACTGAAATATAAATCGTTTTTTTCTGTTTTTCTGATTAAGCTCAGTGCTTTATCAAGAAGATTTTCTTTTTCTGTTTTAATGTCTTTGCCTTTTTCCGCCCCATTTATCTTGATATTTTCAACAAGTGTTACCGACTTCATTTCTTTCGAAACTTCAATAACTTCTCCTTCGTTATCCGTTACGACATACTTTTTCCCGAAGGCGAACTGCGCCAGTCCCGTTTTCTCAGTTACATTTATCACTATTCTGTCAGGCAGCTCACGTTTCATTGACACCTTCTCAATATACAGGTTGCCCTTTATCCGCCTCTTCACAAAGAATGAATTGGCATCGAATATACTTCTGCCTGTCTGCACCTTGGAAAGGCTGATGATCTCTTCGTCACTTATATCTTTGTTGCCTTTGACATCTATTTCGGTCACGTCGAAATAATTAATATGGGCAACGGCAGCAGCAATACCGCAAAGTGCAAGAAAAACAGCAAATTTAAGCAGATATCTCTTCTTGCGTCTTTTCTTTTTCTTTATTCCGTTTTCTGTACGGTTATCCCTGCGCATTCACATAGTCCTCTAATACCGTATCACAAATTATTTCAGTGGCGTTTCTTCTGCTGCATTCTCTGCTTTTCTCTGACACTTCCTGCAGAACAGCCTTATCCTTCATGAAGCTTCTTATCTTTTCCGACAGCTTAACGTTATCCAGTTCTTTTTCTTCGATTACAAAGGCACCTCCCCTGTCGGCAATCGCCTTTGCATTATGGTACTGATGGTTTCCGGATACTATCGGTGAAGGAATAAACACTGTCGGTGCTCCACATACCGTCACCTCAGCCACCGTTAGGGCTCCGGCTCTGCTGATTACAAGATCCGATGCCGCCAGCCTGTCCGCCATGTCATGCATAAACTCATTTATCTCAATGTTTTCAGCCGGTTCGAAATTGTCTTCTTTCATAGCATGAAGAATAGCGTCATAGTAATATGTTCCTGTTCCCAGACATATTCTTATACCCTTTTCTCCGTTAAACTCCTTAATAACAGACATCATCGCCTTGTTGATTCTTCCGGCGCCCTGGCTTCCTCCGAAGGCCAGAACCACAAATTCATCATCGGAATATCCCAGTCTTTTTCTGGCCGCTTCTCTGTCCGCATTGAGAAATTCCTCCCTGACCGGATTGCCGGTTATTACATGTTTATCCGGATCCCTGAAGTATTCACATGCATTCGCAAAACCCAGGAACACTTTTCTGACGTGCTTTTCCAGCATCTTATTCGTCACTCCCGGATAAGCGTTCTGTTCATGAATATATGTCGGAATACCCATTTTCTGTGCTGTCTTTACTACAGGCGCGCTGGCATATCCTCCGGTTCCGATTACGAAATCCGGCTTGAACTCCTTAAGTATCCTTCCGGCCTGTTTCGATCCCTTAAGTAATTTTCTCAGGACATCAACATTCTTCAGAGGGTTCCTCCTGTTTATTCCTGCGATTGTAATAAGCTCAATGTCGTACCCTCTCTGTGGTACCAGAACTTTTTCCAGACCTCTTTCCGCGCCTACGAACAGTATCTCCGACTCCGGGTACCTTTTCTTTATCTCGTCTGCTATTGCTATTGCGGGATATATGTGTCCGCCTGTGCCTCCGCCTGTCATTATTACTTTCATTTTCTTCTCCCGCAGGAATCACCCTGCCTTCTCCTTTAGATATATTAAGCACAACACCGGCAAGGAACATGAAAATCATAAGAGCATTTCCGCCATAACTGATAAACGGCAGGTTAATTCCCGTCGCCGGCATCGATGAAGTAACTACTGCTATGTTCAGCACTACCTGTATGGCAACCATCAGTGTGACTCCGGATGCCAGCAGCATCCCGAACTGATCGCTGCATTTAAGTGCGGCACGTGCACACCTCCACAGGAAAATACAGTATATCATCATGAGAACAAGGATTCCTATAAATCCTGTTTCTTCTCCGATAATCGCAAGAATAAAGTCATTCTGAGGTTCGGGAAGGTAAAGGCTCTTCTGCACACTCTTCCCGAGACCAACACCCGTTAGTCCGCCCGATCCCAGAGCCAGCAGTGACTGTACTACCTGGTAGCTTTCACCGGCCGCGTCCTGAAAAGGATCGAGGAAACTTGTAAATCTCTGGGACCAGTGTCCCGGTACGAAAAGTATTATTCCCATAACACCGATAAATCCTGCCAGCATCAGCCCTATTGTCCATTTCTTGTCGGCGCCGGCCACTATCAGCATAGCTATCACTATACCGCAGAGAGTTATTGCCGTCGAGAGATTGGGCTGCTTCATTATCAGTGCCGCAGCGATAAACATCAGGATTACAACAGGCAGAACACCTCTCAGGTTATCATGTATCCTGTTCTTTTTCGTGCCGAAGAACCAGGCGATAAAGAGAATCATTCCGACCTTAATAAGCTCTCCGGGCATAATCGATATCGGTCCAAATTCTATCCACCTGCTGGCATTGTTGTATGTTGACCCTATCGGTGTCAAAACGACTATCAGAAGCAGATAACATACTCCCGTAGCGAGCACCACAACTTTGCCGTTACAGTATTTCCTGTAATCAACCATCATTCCAAAAGCCATTAAAGCGAGTCCCAGAGCAACCCATATACCATCTCTGATCAGATAATAGTAAGGTGTCTGGCCTTTGCTTATGGATGAATAGTAGCTGGCACTGAATACTGCAGTAAGACCAAGGGCAACGAGAACAAGTGTCACGACAAGCAGTACAAAATCAACCGATTCTCCCTTCGATGCTATCGGCCTGATTTTTTTCGTCTTTTTTTCAGATGTTTTCAGTGCAGCTTCTGAACGCATTTTCTGAAGTGATCTCCTCTCTCTTCGAAACTGTTGTACATATCCCAGCTGGCACATGCAGGCGACAGGAGAACAACGTCTCCCTTTTCCGCCTGTTCGTATGCCTTAAGAACACATTCTTCCATGTTACTGCACATGGTAATATTGGTAAATCCCGCTTTTTCTGCGGCATCTTTTATTTTCTCAGCAGTCTTTCCCATGAGAACAAGTCCCTTGACAGGTCCTATAAACTCTTTTGCAAATTGTTCAAACTCTGATCCCTTGTCATATCCTCCCGCAATAAGGATGATATTCTCTTTCATTGCTTCTATTGCTTTGGAGGCTGCATCTGTATTCGTTCCCTTAGAGTCATTGACAAATCTCACACCGTTTACTTCTCCGCACATTTCTATTCTGTGTTCAACTCCCGCAAACTGTCTGAGAACCTCTCCGATTACATTTGGCTCAACTCCTCCAAAGAATGATATGGCCGCAGCCGCCAGTGCATTTTCAAGATTATGGCTTCCCGGAATCTTAAGCTCCTCTGTTCCGCATATTAATATTTCTTCGCCATCCTGCCTTTTGATGATTATCGTTCCATCCTTAACAAAGGCTCCGAAATCAAGCTTCTCAACTCTGCTGAAAGGAACGACACAGGCTCTGCATCCTTCTCTTTCAATCAGCTCCCAGCTTGCCTTGTCATCGTAATTCATAATGCAGAAATCTTCTTCAGTCTGATTCCTGAATATGGCTGCCTTTGCTTTACCGTAGTTAATCATATCGCCGTGCCTGTTCAGATGATCGGGCGTTAAATTGAGTATGGCTGAAACTGCAGGTCTGAACCGGCTGATTGTTTCCAGCTGGAAACTGCTGGTTTCCGTTACGAGCACATCCTCTTCACATGCTTCTGCTGCTTCGGAAGCAATTGCGACTCCGATGTTTCCGCCTACATGAGTCGTAAAGCCGGCCGCCTTGTATATTTCACCTACAAGAGTTGTTGTAGTCGTTTTGCCGTTTGTCCCTGTTATAGCAACGAATCTGCCCTTGCTCAATCTGTAGGCAAGTTCCAGTTCACCTATTATTTCTGCACCTGCAGACTTTGCTTTCTGTATGAAATCAAGAGTCGGCGGAACGCCCGGACTCAAAATAAGCATATCGAATTTCTCATCTTCATCAGGTGTTTTCCCGAAGATACATCCTGAACAGTTTTCCTCCAGAAATCCGCGAAGCTGCTCGTCTATTTCATCGGCGCTTTTGCTGTCCTGGACGAAAACCTCGGCTCCTTTCTTCAGAGTCTCAATTACTGCCGCTTTACCTGAACGGCCCATTCCCACAACCAGTACTTTTTTGTCTTTTAATTCCATATCTCGCCTCTAACTATATCAAACTATAATAATAATCATCGCAATAATGCAGCATATGAACGTAAACGCCCAAAAGCTTACAACAACAGTTCTCTCACCGAATCCGCACTTCTCGAAGTGATGATGTATCGGAGCCATCTTAAAGAGTCTCTTGCCTCCTGTCGCCTTAAAGTAGCCTACCTGGAGAACAACGGACAGAGCTTCGATTACATAGAGAAGCCCTGCCACAAGAAGCAGCAGTTCGAGATGCATCATAATCGCTGCAGCTGCAACTCCACCGCCGAGTGCCAAAGATCCCGTATCTCCCATGAACACCTTTGCGGGATTTCTGTTATACAAAAGGAATCCGAGACATGCACCGCAAAGGGCACCGAAAAATATTTCTTCCGAACATGTGGCATTGCCTGCACTCATCATATGAGCGCCTCCCATTAGAGCTGCCAGGGCGAAAAACAGTGATACCAGTGCTGTCACTCCCGATGCCAGTCCATCAAGTCCGTCCGTAAGGTTTACGGCATTTGTCATAGCCAGCACTGCGAAAACTTCGAAAACGTAATACCAGATTCCGAAATCCACGTAGGTGTCTGCCACCGGAATGTAAACAAGTGTGCCGTATGAGGAAAACTTCGCAACTATAACAGCGAAGATAATTGACAGTATCAGCTGCAATCCGAACTTCTGCCCGGCCTTCAGTCCTTCGTTCTGTTTCTTTATTACCTTAAGATAATCATCGAAAAATCCAATAAAGCCAAAGCCTAAGAATATGAGAAGAATCACGAGTATGTACTGCCAGCTGCACCCTAGTATTACCGATGCTGCCAGAGCAGTTACACATGTGGCTATTATCATACTTATACCACCCATACTCGGCGTTCCTGCTTTCGAATAATGGGATTCCAGACCTTCTTCTCTTATGTTCTGACCTGCCTTTTCTCTCAGTACAGGAATTTCGAATTTCGTTATGACTGCAGTAATTACAAAAGAAACTGCCATTATTATAATCAAGTAAACTATATCCATTTTAACTCCTCAACAATATCTTCAAGTTTCATACCCCTGGATGCCTTGACAAGAACCATATCCCCTTCTTTTATGTAATTCCTTATATTATTCATTATCTCTTCTTTTGTTTCGAAATGCTCTGCTCTGAATGCCGCGGATTCTGATACCCCGGATGCTTCATCTGCCATGAAGTCCGACGCCTTGCCGACACAGTAAAGTCTGTCGATACCTGACGCTGCCGCATGAGCGCCTACTTCTCTGTGGCCTTTTTCTTCAGTGTCCCCCAGTTCGAACATATCGCCCAGTATAGCGATTTTTCGACCTGTCCACCTTGTTGCCGCGAGAACATCAATGGCACTTTTCATTGAATCCGGGCTGGCGTTATAAGTGTCATCAATTACAGTTACTGTTTTACCTGTTACTTTTTTAAGACGACTGCCTGTAAGAACAGCTTTTGAAAGTCCTCTGCAGCCTTCTTCGAAAGTAACGCCAAGCAGCCGGCCGACAGCAAGCGCCATTGCTGCGTTAAGGGCATTGTGGCTTCCCGGCAGAGGCAAATGAACTTCTCTCTCGCCGTCCTCGAAAGTTAAACTAAATTTTATACCCTCCATGCCGTAATCGTCAACACGGGAAATCCTGTAATCACAGTCATCCCATGTGCCCGCCGAAATCTGTCTGAAGCTGCCTTTTATCTTGCTTTCATTGAGATATTCGCTGTCTTCTGCATATACGAGCACACCGCCTTCTTCTGCCGTAGGCAGGTTCTCCGTTATCTCCATCTTCGCTTTGAAGATTCCGTCTCTGCTTCCCAATTTCTCTATATGTGCTACGCCTATATTAGTCACTACACCGACTTCCGGTTTCACTATTTCGCAAAGTCTTCTTATCTCTCCGAATCTGTCCATTCCCATTTCAAGCACTGCCGCTTCCGTGCTGCTGTCCATCTGAAAAACAGAAAGAGGAAGCCCTATAAGATTATTATAGTTCTTGTAATTCTTAACGCAGCTGTATTTCTCCGAAAGCACATGATAAATGAGATCTCTTGTTGAAGTCTTGCCCACACTTCCCGTTACCGCTACCTTCCGTACATTCAGGCTCTGAAGATAAAAGGCTGCAACTTCTCCGAGAGCATACTCTGTATCTTCTACGAGAATTATATTGAGTTTTTCTCTGAGTTCCTTTCCGACTTTTTCCGGCCAGTCTTCCATATGTGATACGAGAACTGTTCTACACCCGCTTTCGGCAACCTGAGGGATAAACATGTGACCGTCTGCATTTTCTCCGCATATTGCCACAAACATATCGCCTTCGCCGCACTCTCGTGAATCATGTCTGACGCCTGTAATAACATCTTCGGGATTCCCTGCTTCCAGTCTACCTCCCGACGCCTTAACAATTTCTTTAATACTTAGTTTATTCATGGTACAGATACACCTTCGTTCCTTTTTTTACTTTCTTGCCTGCTGACGGATACTGCTTGGTTACTGTGGCATCATTTGACTTTGATTCTTCCTTCATGTCATAGCCGAGATCCTTACCGGCCAGTATTCCTATTGCATCTCCAAGATTCTTACCTGTAACATCAGGTACAGACACTTTCTCGTTTTTATCTTCTTCTGAAGAAGATGACGGCTGTATATTCAAGTGCCTGAGGGATTTAGACAGTATGCTGCTGACTACGGGACCTGCTGTTGCACTTCCGTATTTGATCCCTTTAGGGCTGTCTATTATTACGAGAACAGTCAGACCGGGATCATCCATAGGAGCCATTCCCAGACACGAAGAATATGTATCGTTTACATACTTGCCGTTTTTAACTTTATTGGCTGTTCCTGTTTTACCGCCTACTTTATAACCGCTTACAGCTGCAGTACCGCCGCCTCCGTCTTTAACAACGTATTCCATTATGTCTCTGACTTCCGCCGCAGTCTCTTCGGAGATTGTCTGTCTGACAACTTCAGGTTCGATTTCTTTCACAGTCTTGCCGTTCTTGTCAACAATCTCCTTGACAAGTCTAGGCTGCATAAGTTTACCGTCGTTGCCGTATGAGTTTATGGCAGTTACAAGCTGTATCGGCGTAACGGCTATTCCCTGACCGAATCCGATTTCTGCGAGACCTACCGGACCTGCAGTTTCTTCAGACTGCATTATGGCTCTTCCCTCTGAAGGGAAGTCAACTCCCGTAATATCGGTAATTCCGAAATTCTCAAGATAATCGTAGAATTTAGTTATTCCTACTTTCGTTGAAAGTGTCATAAACACAGGGTTGCACGAATTGCCTACAGCCTGCTTCAACGACTCGGAACCGTGTCCCGATCTTTCCCAGCAGTGTATCACCTGACCGGCGACAGTCTTGGCTCCGGTGCAGTGGTACATACTGTCCATAGTTGTTACGCCCTCTTCCAGAGCTATTCCTGTAGTCAAAAGCTTAAATACGGAACCCGGCTCATAAACGTCACTTATTATGAAGTTACGCCACATTTTACTGAGGTATTCCGACTGTTCCTTCTGTGACATAGTTTTGAACTGAGCTTTTTCTTTATCGGAAACCGGCTCATAAGGATTATTCGGATCGAAGGTAGGAGTCTGTGCAAGTGCCAGAATATCTCCTGTCTTAGGATCCATCACTATCGCCATGGCTCTGTCGGCGCTTGTCTTATTCATCGCTTTCGCCAGAGCGTCCTCAACATAGCTCTGAATTACCATGTCGATTGTGGTAACAAGACTGTACCCGTCTTCTGCCTGATAATACCTTTCTCCGCTGAAGGAATATGACAACTGATTTCCTTTAGTGTCTGTGTAGTCAACCCAACGTCCGGAAATACCGGCCAGATAACTGTTGTACTGCAGTTCTATTCCCGACTGCCCGTCGTTATTATCATTAACCATTCCCAGTACATTGGCAGCCATAGTACCGTTCGGGTAACTTCTCTTCGTATCATTTGTGAGAGCTATCCCCGCATATTTTTTCTCACGTATTTTATCTGCAGTATCCTTGTCTATTTCCTCCGCAAGCTTAACCTGAGATTTATTGCTTTTTATCTGCTCCAGTATTTCTTCCTTATCTGCATCAAGAATCTGCGCCAGTTCTTCGGCCGTTTCTTCCCGTTTTTCCTTATCAATCGCAGATGGAGTCGCATACACCGTATAACATCTTACACTTGTCGCCAGCACCTCTCCGTTTCTGTCGTAAATAACACCTCTTTCGGCTTCGATAGGAGTGTCCTTGGTCTGTCTTTCCAGCGCCATTTCTTTATACTCATCGCCTTTGACAACCTGTATCCATCCTACTCTTCCGGCAAGCAAAAGCAGAAAGCCAAAAACAATTATTATTAAAATTATTAAGTTTTTCCTGCTGACGTTTGATGTCTGCATCTGCATTCCTTTCAGTACATAGTTAATCCCGGGCATTATCATATAACACAATAATGACCGGGATGTGTAGTTTCGCAATTAATTATATGCTTTTTCTTTAATTATATCCGCAAATCCCTTTTCAGGTACATCTCCTGCTGAAATGTACACAATATTTTTCGGTTTGGCAGTCTTCATCCCAAGTTCACTTTTAGCTGCGCCCTCTATATAGCTGATTTTAGTCGAACTCATTATCTTAACATCCAGATCTCCGATTTCGCCTGCTATCGCATCGTTCTGAGCCTTTGCTTTATTGATGTCATAAGTCAGCTTCGCCGCCGTAGATGCGAGAACCACACCAAGAATAAGCGCAATTGCTACTGCGAGTACCATAAGAAGAACAGGTTTCCTGCCGCTGCTTGGCATAGTCAGAGTCCCTGCTTTAGCCTCTGCCTTGCGGCGGCGTTCAACTCTCTGCGCTTCACGATCCACCTGAGGCTTCATGTCTATTCCGTATTTATGATACTGTTTCTGATATTCATACCATTGTTCAGGTGCAATCATTAATTCTACCTCTTCTCAATTACTCTTAACTTGGCACTTCTTGCTCTGGGGTTATCCGTCAGCTCACTTTCCGACGGGATAATAGGCTTGCCGGTAACCTTCTTAACATCACTGACCTTACCGCACACGCACACCGGGAATTCCGGAGGACATGTGCACGGGTTTATTCTCCTGTTATATGCTTCCTTTACTATTCTGTCCTCAAGGGAATGGAATGTTATTATGCAAAGTCTTCCATCCGGATTAAGCACATCACAGAATCTGTCTATTGCATCCTTCAGCTGTTCAAGTTCGCTGTTGACTTCTATTCTGATTGCCTGGAATGTTCTCTTGGCAGGATGAGGCCCTTCTCTTCTCGCCCCTGCCGGTATTGCATTCTTTATTATTTCAACAAGTTCGCCGGTCGTATTTATCTTTTCTTTTTTTCTTGCCTTTGTGATAAACTCGGCAATTCTGGAAGCCCACTTCTCTTCACCGTATTTTCTTATTATTTCTGTCAGCTGATTTTTATCATAGCCGTTTACGACATCATATGCCGTGAAGCTGTCATCTCTGTTCATTCTCATATCAAGAGGTGCGTCGTGCATATACGAAAAACCTCTTTCCGGATTATCCAGCTGAAATGATGACACTCCTATATCAAGAAGTGCTCCGTCTATACCTGAAATATCATTGTCATCAAGAACATCTTTAATGTCGGCATAGGTGCTCTTCACTAGAAGTTTCCTGCACTTAAGGTCTTCAAGTCTCTTTCCGGCAGCACTGAGAGCATCATCATCTCTGTCAATCCCCACCAGAAGACCTTTTTCTGAAAGCTGCTCTCCTATTCCGTGAGCATGCCCTCCTCCTCCGAGTGTTCCGTCTACATATATGCCGTCCGGCTTTATCTTAAGATTGTCTATACATTCCCGATATAACACCGGCACATGATTAAAATCCATATTTCTCCATACTTCTTCCCAGTTCACTTGCATCAAGTATTTCACCGGTATCGGAATCAATCTCCTCTTCCCAGAATTCCTTGCTCCATACTTCTATGTTGGTACTGTTTCCTATTGTCACAAGATCTTTCGTTATTCCGGCATATGCCCTCAGCTTCTGAGGAATTGTTATTCTTCCCTGCTTGTCTATATCACAGACATCGGCACCTGCAGTAAAGTGTCTCTTAAACTTTCTGGCCTCCGGATTACTCTGAGGCAGCTCGTCAAGCTTGCTGAGAAATTCCTGCCATGCGTCCATTGTATTTATCGTCAGGCATCTGTCTATTCCCTTGGCGACAACACACTGTCCGCCAAGTTCATTCCTGAACCTTGCCGGCACAATCAGCCTGGACTTACTGTCTATTGAATTTTCATATTGTCCTACAAACATATCTGATTTCTCCGGCAAAAAGGTGACACTACCCCACAATTTACTCCATTTTAATCTACTTCACCCCACCTGTCAACCACTTCACTCCACCAAGTCTTAATAATCAGCTGAAACACTTGTAATTATAGGCTTTAAGGAGTATCATGAATTTAATTTGACATTCTTATATATGCTTGGGAGCGAGACTATGAAAAAAACAAATCACATACTGATTGTGTGCAGCGTATTCTGCATTACAGCAATGATGTTACTGTCCGGATGCGGTAACAAATCGGGCGGTACGTATGATGAACCTGAGATTACGGCATCTTATCTTACAGGTGAATATGCCGAACAGCTGTTAACCGATGGTGCAAAGACTATTACCGGTTCAGTTGTTCTCAGTGAAGACGGCGATAGTTATACGGCAAGTGTAGAGCAAAAAAAAATAGTCGCTAACAGCGACTATGATGAAGGTTATTATGTTGCCGATACAAATCTCAATACCAAATTGCCTTTTGATGAAGATGTTCGCCTTGTTGTATCCGATAACGGAGAGTTAAAAGTATCCAATCCTGAGGAATTCATCGAAAAGTACAATGATTTGCCTGATCAGCTTTATACGGTGTACCGCATGGGTGACTATCTGGAACTTATCATTCCGATTGACCCTGCCGATTTTATATAATCAGGTCAGATTTTTCTTTATTGTTCAAACACTATGCCCTTTTTCTTAAGGGCATTTTTTATTTCATCGAATATGCTTTTGCTGGGGCAGCCTATCTGGTGAGTGTGAATACCTCCCGTGAGAATGCTTATTGGCTGAGAGTTTTTCTGTTCACTTACTCTTTTAATGAAACCGTCCACTTCATATCTGGATGACAGATCCAGTTTTCCCGATAGCGACCCATAAATAGCATGCTCAATCGTGACATCTATGACAGTCCCGCCGAAGTCTACTATAGTATACAGCTCCTCGGCGAGTTTTTCGCTGCCGTGAATGCAAGGAATAATTCCTATGTATCCGAATCTGTTTTCGCCGGTTCCCGTCTCAATCTTATAGCCTCTCGCCGTGGCGATAATCCCGAACCCTGCAGCCCTTAATATTGCAACATCTCCAACGATTATCTGCCTGCTTACGCCGAATTCCTCCGCCAGCTGCGAAGCTGTGACAGGCTTTTCTGTACTGTTAAGTATCGAAAGTATTTTCTCACATCTTTTATTCATATGTTTTTAATTATTTCCTATAAGACATCCCATGTGCTTAAGTGTTCTGATTAACTGACAAACGTAACTCATTGATATTATCATTTTACCCTTTTGATTTTCTCAATGTCAAGATGTATATTTGACGTGTGTCTTGACACCTATCAAGTCTTTTGCTACAATCGTTGAGGATTAAAATCAGTAGCATTACGAAAGGCGCATATAATGAAAGAATTTTTTAAGAGAAAAGATATAGAAATAAGTGTAAACAGATATCTGAAGGACGCAATGTCTGCAATGGCTCTCGGACTGTTCGCCACGCTTCTTATGGGAACTATTCTCGATGTTCTCGGCACACAGACGGCGAATCTCTTCGGTGAAAATCCTATTTCATCATTTCTTGTTGAAATAGGAGGTACGGCTAAAGGCTTAATGGGTGCCGGAATCGGCGTCGCTGTAGCATGGGGACTCAAAGCACCTCCTCTCGTACTTTTTTCAAGTGCCGTAACCGGCATGATGGGAGCTACTTTTATAGGTTTCGGAATAGATTTTGCCGGAGGTCCGGCAGGTGCTTTCATTGCAGCTGCCATCGGTGCCGAATTCGGTAAAATGATTTCAAAGGAAACACCTGTTGATATTCTTGTTACTCCTGCCACCACAATCATCATGGGCGGTATCGGCGCGAAAATCTTCGGCCCTGTCATAGGATGGTGTATGATCAAGGTCGGTGAGTTTATTATGATGGCGACAGAGCTTCAGCCTTTCCTTTTCGGAATCATTGTATCTGTAGTTGTCGGGCTTGTTCTCACTGCCCCCGTATCAAGTGCCGCATTATGTGTAATGTTTGATCTGACTGGACTTGCTGCCGGCGCTGCCACAATCGGCTGCTGTGCTCAGATGGTAGGCTTCGCTGTAGCAAGTTACAGAGAAAACGGAATCGGCGGTCTCGTCGCTCAGGGAATCGGAACTTCAATGCTTCAGGTTTCCAACATAATTAAGAATCCTTGGATTCTAGTTCCCGCAACTCTTGCCGGTGCAATTGTCGGTCCGATTTCGACCTGCCTTTTTAAGATGACAAACATTGCCGTCGGCGCAGGCATGGGAACTTGCGGATTCGTAGGTCAGATCGGAACATTTACTGCCATGGGATTCTCCTTCGATGTTCTGTGGAAGGTTATTCTGCTCCACATAGTTCTCCCGGGTGTACTGGCATTTCTGATTGATAAGGGAATGAGAAAACTCGGTCTCATCAAGGATGGCGATTATAAGCTGGATCTGTAATTTAAGTAATTGGTGCTGCAGCTATTATTTAATTGACAATCATAATATGAACAAGTAAATTAGTATATGGCATTTTGATTACAGAGAGGATTAAATAACAGATATGATAATAAACAACGTACTGGACTTAATCGGAAACACACCGATTATAAATCTGGAGCCGTCTACAGGGCTCAAAATTTTCGCGAAGGCGGAATTCCTGAATCTCGGAGGCAGCATTAAGGACAGAGTAGCCAAAAATATGATTGAATGCGCCGAAGCCGAAGGTAAACTTAAAAAAGGAATGCACATTGTTGAACCTACTTCGGGTAATACCGGAATCGGCCTTGCCCTTTGCGGTGTGCGCATGGGATATGATGTTACAATCGTAATGCCTGAGAACATGAGCGAAGAAAGAAAATCTGTCATTAAAGCACTGGGTGCCGATCTGGTTCTCACTCCGGCGGAGAAAAGCCTTGACGGAGCAGTTGCCGAAGCTGAGCGCATTGCCTCTCAGTCAGACAATTGTTTTATTCCGCAGCAATTTGAAAATCCAAACAACCCTGCAATTCACTATCAGACTACAGGACCTGAAATATGGAACCAGCTGAGCGGTAAGGTGGATATTTTCGTTTCGGGGCTTGGCAGCGGCGGAACCCTTCAGGGAACTACTGAATTTCTTAAGGAAAAAAATCCGAATCTGATCTCGGTTGCCGTAGAACCAAAGAACGTTTCCGCTCTTCTGGGAGATGAGCCGGGGCTTCATCAGATTCAGGGAATCGGTGATGGTTTTATCCCATCTGTTCTTGATGTCAGCATTATCGATGATGTCATTACAGTTACAGATGAAGATGCAATTGAAACTACAAGAATGCTGGCAAGAGAACAGGGAATTATGTGCGGCACATCATCCGGCGCCAACATATGGGCTTGTATGAAAGCGGCTCGCAAATTCGGTCCCGATAAAATCATCGCGACCGTTCTTCCTGACAGAATGGAAAGGTATTTCAGCACAGGACTTCTTTAACAGTTAAAAAGACTGCTGTACTATTACTCAGTACAGCAGTCTCACATTTTAAACGTTAAACAGGAAGTGACAGATATCACCGTCTTTAACGATATAATCTTTTCCCTCAGAACGGAGCCAGCCCTTTTCTTTAGCTACAGACAACTTCCCATCGCACTCCATAAGTTTATCATAGGATATCGTTTCAGCTCTGATAAATCCCTTCTCGAAGTCAGTATGTATTTTTCCTGCCGCCTGAGGAGCCGCAGTTCCTCTCTTAATCGTCCAGGCTCTTGTTTCATCTTCCCCTGTTGTAATGAAGGAAATCAGGTCCAGCAGTGAATAAGATGATTTAATCAGCTTTTCAAGTCCGGACTCCGTGATGCCGAGTTCTTCAAGGAACATTTCTCTTTCTTCGTCCTCCAGTTCTGACAGCTCAGCCTCAACCTTAGCGCTTATCACCACTACTTCCGAGCCTTCTTCCGCCGCAAGCTTTCTTACTGCGTCAACATGCTCGTTACCATCTCCGGCAGCTTCATCTTCGGAAACATTTGCCGCATATATTACCGGCTTATACGTAAGCAGATCAAGGCTTTTGACAAATGCCGCCTCCTCATTGTCCAGTTCCAGTGTTCTGGCAACATTCCCCTCTCCCAGGTGCTCATTTATTTTCTTGAGCAGATCTATCTCCTTCTGCAGGGACTTGTCACCTTTAAGCATCTTTGTGGTTTTCGCAATACGTCTCTCGAGAAGTTCCATGTCTGAGAGAATGAGTTCCATATTAATAGTCTCAATATCCGAAACAGGGTTGATCTTCCCATCAACATGAACTACATTCTCGTCTTCAAAACAGCGGACAACATGAACGATTGCTTCCACCTCGCGAATATGTCCGAGGAACTTGTTTCCAAGCCCTTCCCCTTTGCTGGCGCCTTTAACGAGTCCGGCTATATCGCAAAATTCTATTGTCGTATAAATCGTCTTTTTCGAATTGTAAACCTCAGTTAATTTCGTCACTCTCTCATCGGGCACCGTAACAACACCTACATTCGGCTCTATTGTACAGAACGGGTAGTTTGCCGCTTCTGCTCCCGCTTTGGTTATTGCATTAAAAAGTGTACTTTTACCTACATTTGGAAGTCCTACGATTCCCAGCTTCATAATTCAGTGTCCTCCTCGTTATTTATTAACATACTTAACAATTGTACGCAGTACTTCCCTGCTGTCAAGGGGTTTGGAAAGATGCGCATTCATTCCTGCATCTTTTGTAGCCTGCCTGTCTTCTTCGAAGGCATTGGCAGTCATGGCGATAATCGGAATTGTGGAAGCATCCTCGCTATCCATCATCCTTATGACCTTCGCCGCCTCTATTCCGTTCATGACCGGCATCATTACATCCATCAGAATCACATCAAATGTCCCTGCCGGATTTCCCGCGAAAATATCTGCCGCCTGTCTGCCGTCAAAGGCTTTTGTAACTACTGCACCGGCGTCTTCAAGAAGCAGCTGTGCAATCTCCATGTTCAGCTCGTTATCTTCAACAAGCAAAATCATCAAATTTTCTATTGATACTTCGCTGTCATCAGCTTCATCGACCCTTATTTCGGATTCCTCCGCAATTTTGAAAGGAATAGTCACCACAAATGTTGTTCCCACGCCTTCTTCACTGTCAATTTCAACAGTACCGTTCATCCTGTCTACGAGAGTCTTGACTATTGCCATTCCGAGACCGGTTCCCTGATAAGTGCTTCTGGCATCACTGTGTTCCTGAGAAAAAGGCTCGAAAATATGTTCCAGGAACTCGCTGTTCATACCGATTCCCGTATCCGAAACGGTACAGGAATATTCAACTGTATCATCATCAACTGATTCACAAGTTATGCTGCACGATATGCTTCCTCCCGGTTTATTGTACTTAATTGCATTGGAAAAGATGTTCAGGAATATCTTTCTCAGGTGCAGAGGACTGCCGTATACATACGGTGCTTCAATCTTTTCTCTGCAGTCCCCGTGATTAAACTTAATCCCCCGCTCCTCTGCTTCAATTGCCGTTATTGTAATAATCTCTTCCGCCAGCACATTCATATCGAACACTTCCTGTGCCAGTTCCACATCGCCGTTTTCAAGCTTAGACAGCTGAAGAATGTCGTTCAGGAGTGAATTCAGATGACTTGCCGCAACTTTTATCTTGCCTCTGTTTTCTTCAATGAGCTCCTTGTTATCCGGGTGTCTTTCATCCATTTCAAGAAGTCCCATTATTCCGTTAAGCGGTGTCCTTATATCATGAGACATCTTCGAAAGGAAATCGGTCTTCGCCCTGTTTGCTGTTTCCGCAGCATGGAGAGCTTTTTCCATATCTCTGCGAGCCTGTTCCAGTTCGAAATTTGTTTTCGCAGCTTTCTCATATGCTTCGTCAAGCTCGTTTCTCTGCTGAATTTCCCGCTTGTTTACCCATCTCATCCACATGAATGCCATTATTGTGAGAAGAGATGTGATTATTATCGCGACGAGTGCTGCGATTACTGCTTTTTTATTGTTTTTTTCTATTTCACTGTAGGTTGATTCCATATCCAGTTCCATACAAAGGGCGCCAACAACTTTATTGGGTTTTTCCTTACTGTACACAGGATAACATGCGGCATAGATATGTCCCCACGAAGTGTCGATTATTTTATCGGTATAGCTTTTTTCACCTTTTAGTGCGTCCTCGATATAAGGAATCATTTCATCCTCTATTACCGTCCCCGGACACGCGAAATCATCAACACTCATGTCGAGTCCATCTATGAGATACACAAGATTGCCTTCCTCATTTCGTCCTGCAGTATAAAGGTATCTCAAGTTTTTCATTTCTCTTATACTGTTCAGATTTTCCTGAAAAGCAATATACCTTTCGGATTCCATATCTTCCTCTGCTGTTATTGATGTGAAATCATCATCATCAAAAGCGCCGGACACAGAGTCATTGACGGAATCCATTCTAAGTGTATTTCTCTCTATTGCGCTTTCAAGTGTGTCCTTGCTGTAATTTGTCTGGAGAATCCATGTGTAACATACAATCTGCAGAGTCATAAACAGCACTGCGATAACAATCGGACTTTTCCCGGTAATTCTACCTTTCAATTATATACACCTACTTTGTCAGTATTTCCGTAAGAGCCGCCATCAGCTCATCCATTCTTATTGGTTTGGCAATATGCCGGTTCATTCCGGCTCTGTAAGCATTTTTCTTATCTTCATCAAAAGCATTTGCGGTCATTGCCACAATGGTAACGTTCGCCTTCTCGGGATCAGAAAATTCCCTGATTGTCTGTGTGGCTTTATATCCGTCCATATTCGGCATCTGTATGTCCATAAGAATCATGTCATAATATCCCGCTTCCGCTTTTTCCATCATATCAACGCATATTATGCCATCTTCCGCATGCTCAACGACAAAACCCGCTTCTTCAAGAATTGTAATTGCTATTTCGGCATTAAGCTCATTATCCTCGGCAAGTAATATTCTCTTTCCCTTAAACAGATTCCTGTCAAAGGCTTCAGTTCTGCCGGTGACCGTATTCTTATCCTCCTCAAGAGAAATCCTGTGAGGAATCGTCACTGTTATTTTAGTTCCTTTGCCTGCTTTACTTTCCACCTCAATCGTTCCCTGCATAAGGTCGACAAGTTTTTTTACGATAGGCATTCCAAGACCGGTACCTTTAATCTTACTGTCTGTACTTGAACGTTCTCTCGTAAACTCTTCAAACAGATGTGGCAGGAATTCTTCCGACATGCCGATGCCCGTATCTTCAATTACTGTTCTGTATATCGCATATCCCGGTCTGTCTGACGGAATCTCCGTCAGTCTCATAGTAACTCTTCCTCCTGAAGGTGTATATTTTAGCGCATTGCTTAAAATATTAAGAAATATTTCCCGGAGTTTCGTCTCATCGCATATAACATTCGGATGCTCAACCTCTAAGGTTCTTGTAAACTCTATTCCCTTTTCCTTCATCTGTGCATCAAAGAGAGAGAATAGTGTTTCGATAAACGTATATGCGTTCCAGTTACTTTCGTCGATCGTAGTCTTGCCGCTTTCTATTCTTGCCATCTCAAGAACATTGTTAATAAGAGAAAGCAGGAAATCATTTGAAGTCTGTATCTTCTTAATATATGATTTTGCCAGCTCTCTGTCATCGAGATTTCTCTCGAGCAGCTCTGTAAATCCTATGATTGCATTCATCGGAGTCCGTATGTCATGAGACATGTTAAACAGGAATGCCGATTTAGCTGCACTTGAAGCATTTGCAATTTCCAGCTGTGCCTTTGTGTCAGCTTTCTCGTGAGCCTCTGTAACATCTCGTCCGAGAATATTAATAATTTTCTCACCGTTTTCATCATATCCTGCGAACACATTAATCTCATGCCATTCTATCTTTTTATTGTCAAACACAGGGAACTCCTCTGTTCCCAGATATCCGGACTTAACATTGTGATTCCTGTAGTTCTCAATGGACAAAAGCTTTTTCCCAGCCTGAATATACTTAGTATCTACTGCTCTTAAAAACCTTCTGTACATATAATTGTATTCATCGGTTGACTTCATAGCTTCAACCGTACTATCCAGGCCTGTACCTGTAATCAATGTATATTTCCCGGTATTGATATTTACAGTCATGTTATAACTGTAAAGCATTTTCGTAACACCTGAAAGCAGCTGGTCTCTTGCTGTAGACGCACGAAGTTCCCTTTCTTTAATTTCCTGACGTTGGTGTGCTTCCGTAATGTCGCGTCCCAGAATATTCGCGATAGGTTCTCCGTTTTCATTTGTTCCGATAAACAGATTTACTTCATGCCACTCATTTGTTTCGCCCATAATCATCCGGTATGATACAGTACCGATGTAGCCCGGTTCCTTCATTTTATTTTTCAGTGTCTGAATGCCCATGAGACTTTCAAAAGCTTCTTTGTCTTCTTCTGCCACAAGGTTTATCAGCATGGCATGAATAAGGACATAGTCATCACTTTGCTGCATAAACTCCAGCACATTATCCATTCCTGTGCCTGTGATTAAGGTATATTTCCATGTCTCGAGATTTACAGTCAGATTGTAACTGTAGAGCATTTTCGTAACACCTGAAAGCAGCTGGTCACGAGCCATGGCTGCTCTCTGCTGTATTTCACGCTGCTCCTGTCGTTTATGAACATCTGTAATATCTCTGCCGAGGATGTTGGCAACAGGATCACCCTTCTCATCTACGCTGATGAAAACATTTACCTCATGCCATTCCTCTCCCTCATCTGAGAAAGCTCCGTACTCGAGACTGCCAATGAATCCGTTGGCATTTGTCCTCGCTCTGAGCGAATCCAGACTTGTAAGTGCTGCAAACTGCGATATATAATCAGGATTCAGATATGATAACTTCCTGTTGTATGCCGCTTCATAATCATCTGTCGACTTGAATATCTCCACGAATTTAGACATACCTGTTCCGATAATCATACCGTACTTGCCTGTTCTCAGGTTAAGTGTCAAGTTATAGCTGTAAAGCATTTTTGTCAGCTCGGACAGTATCTGGTTTTTAGCGGCTACAGCGCGAAGCTCGTTCTCACTTTTTTTCTGTGCATTATGCGCCTCAGTTATGTCGCGACCGAGAATGTTGGCTACTCGTCTGCCGTCCTCTTCAGTATCGACAAATACATTTATTTCATGCCATTCGTATTCAGTATCTCCGGGGTAAAGTACGGGATATTCATAAGTCCCTCTGAAACCGTTTTCCTGTGAGCCGCCGCTTGCACTGCTGAAATCCAAAAGCTCCCTGAAGTGTTTAATATATGCCGGATGAATTATTGTATCGTGGAATTCGTCCAGTTCTCTCTGATAATTGAATTTCTTGTATTCTTCAACTGTGCGCTCCATACCTGTACCGGTAATAAGAGAATAGCCTTCTGTCTCCAGATCTATCGTCAGATTGTAACTGTACATAATCTGAGTCAGCTGGGACAGAACTCTGTCCTTTCTCGATGAACTCTTTCTGAGTTCTTTTCCGGCCTTCCAGATAGAATAGTTCTTATCTATGAAGAAACTCATCATTTCCTTCAGCAGTTCATAAGATCCGAACATTTCTTTTTCGGTTTTCCTGTGAACTCTTGAAAGAACATCTTTCACTTTTTCTTCTTCGATTCCCAGTTCAGTTGTTTTCGCTATTATTTCTTCATCTGTCTGATCTTCCGACAAAGCCTGTCCTGCCAAAACCCGTCCCAGAATCTGTCCGTCCGGCAAAACAATAGGAACCGAAAAATCACAAAAACCGATAGGACATACATATATGCCCTCACGATATGTTTTCCAGACTGAAGTGCAGTATTCGTTTCCCTTACTGTTATCGTGAATCATCTGGCAGAACTCCGTCATACCGAAGGATTCGGAAGTCCTGTTACCGTCGTTGTCGACAATAACGGCATACATGCCGCTGCTCCTGGACCAGTTGTCAATCAGTCTGTACAGCTGATCCATATCGCAGAATTCCTGCAAGCTCAAATTAATATTTTCCAATATTCTTCTCCTTTAGCTGAGCCAACTGTTCAGTGTCTTTATTAAAACCTTAAGTTCCAGCGGTTTCGCTATGTGTTCATTCATCCCCACTGTTTTGGCTGCCTGAACATCTTCTGCAAAGGCATTTGCCGTCATGGCAATAATAGGCACTTTCGCGCAATACCCCCGATTCATGGCACGAATAGCCCTTACTGCATCATAGCCGTTCATTTTAGGCATCTGAATGTCCATAAAGACGAGATCGTAATATCCATCCTCACTCGATGCAATTCTGTCAACGGCTTCCGCTCCGTTCCATACATGATCTACCGTTATTCCTGTTATTTTCAGTATTTCCTTTGTTATTTCCGCATTCAGCTCATTATCTTCCGCCAGGAGAACCCGGTAGTCCGAGAAGTCCAGTGTATTCAGCGACTCAATCGGAGCCGAATCAACCTCTTCGCTGTCTTTGTTCAAAAGCCTTTCAAAAGTTTTTTCGAGTCTTGACCGGAAAAGAGGCTTGCTGATAAATGCATTTGCACCGGCATTTCTGGCTTCCTGCTCAATATCTGACCAGTCATAGGCTGAAATTATGATAATAGGCACATCATTGCCAACCGCTCTTCGAATAGCTTTTGTTGTCGCAATGCCGTCCATATCAGGCATCTTCCAGTCAATTATGCAGGCGAAATAATCTTCATTGCGTTCATGACGGGAGATCGTTTTTTTCACGGCATCATATCCGTTTGTTACGCCTTCGGCATTCATCCCGAGATCACACAACATGCATACACATGACTCGAGACTCAAATGGTCATCATCTGCTACAAGAACATTAAGATCAACGTATTCCCTGTAATCCTGAGAAGCTTCCTCCTGCAGTTTCAGATAAATCGTGACTGTTATGCGGGAGCCTATCCCCTGTACACTCTCTACATTGATGTCTCCTCCCATCATCCTTACGATGTTCTGGCTTATGGTCATTCCCAGACCTGTTCCCTGAATCTTCTTCATGCCTTCATTCTGTTCTCTGGCAAAAGGCTCGAAGATGTTTTCTATAAACTCCGGACTCATTCCCATTCCGTTATCTTCAAAGACAAATTCGAAACATCCTACTTTTGGCTGACTGCATTCTCTTTCGGATATGGTCAGGCGGATTTTTCCTCCGTCAGGTGTGTATTTAACCGCATTGCCCATTAAGTTTGTAAACACCTTCTAGATACGAAGGCTGTCTCCGATTACGGCCTCATGGGTCACTCCGGAAATATTTACCGAAAGCTCGTGATTATGCTCCGCAATCTGCGAACTCGTCATAGTGAGCAGATTATCAATCAATTCTGAAAGATTAAATTCCTCTTCTATAAGCTCAACCTTTCCTGACTCTATTTTACTCATATCAAGCACTTCATTAATAAGGCTCAGCAAGTGCCTGCTGGCTTGCGTGATTTTTTTCAGACTGTCCTGAACACGCTCCCTGTCGTCAATATGAGCTGCTGCGATAGCCGTCATTCCGATTATTCCGTTCATCGGTGTTCGGATATCGTGAGACATGTTTGACAGAAATTCCGTCTTTGCCTTACTGGCGCTTTCCGCTGCATCATACGCAGCCTGGAGGGCCATTTCCTGCTGACGTTCCTTCCTGATTATATCATCGATATCCCTTGTTCCTATTACGACAACGTTATTTCCGTTCGATTCGTGAACGTAAGCCACTCTCACCTGGATATAGTGATACTCTCCGTCTATGAGAACTTCAACATTTACCGAATAATCCTCGTGTCTTGAACGTATATACTCCAGGGACATTTTCTCGCGATACTCTTCGCGACTGCCTTCCGAAACCTTCTCCCGGGCATATTCCTCCATAACATCCGACCATTTATTCTCATTGCGTGAGAGAAATTCATCCATAGTTGAAGCGTGTCTGTTTTCCGTCCGGAAGAACTGAACATTGTCATTTTCGGGATTTACAAGAAGAACGGAAAAATACTCGGATCCAAGGCCTTCGATAATCTCGTGCTGAATTTCCATGTCTCTTGTCTGCTTAAGCTGTCTCCTCGCTTCTTCGTCAACATCACGCATTCCCAGAATGAAGGTTACCTTCCCATCTTTATCGACAGTCTTAACTGTGTTCATTTCAAAGTATGAAATAACCTCGTTCATGTTACGTCTGTACCCGAGTTTATACACGCCTATATCCGGTACTTTTTCCATCAGAACCGAGAGACCCGTTGACTGTCTGATTCTTTCCCGGTCCTCCGGAACGATAAATTTATCAATGTATATAGAGAGAATCTTTTCGTAATCACCGAGTTCCATTAACTTACCAAGCATTTCCGGATTCATTCCAATGCCGTCCGTACGGTAGAGTGTCATGGCTCCCGTCTGTGCATCGATTTTAAAAAGGCTGCAGTATTCCTGACTCAGTGCATCTGAAACAACAGATTCTTCTTTTAGAGCTCTATATACTTTTTCCAGCTCCGCAAGAGCAGTTTCTACCTTTTTCTGTGCCGCCAGCTCTTTTTTCTTTTCTTCATCTATGTTTTTGAAACCGATAATAAAAATATCGCTGTCAGGATTTTGCTTTATCAACTGACACTGGTAATACTCAACAATTCCTTCCCTGTCAACCCGATAGTTAAAGTAGTAGTCTATTCTGTCTTTCAGGAGACTGTTTGCCTTTGCCGCTTCCCTCACGCAGTCAAAAAGCTCGCGGTCTTCCTCCAGAACATCATTTTCAATGTACGTTTTTATATTATCTTCATAATTTCCCGAAGCAAATTTCTGCCCGTACCTTTCGGTCATAGACGCGCCCATATTGTAGCAGACAGCTTCATGTGTTTTTATGTTTACGGAGTATACATTGGCATATGTAAGAGACAGAGCCCTGATAAGGCTGTCTTGTGCATCTATTTCTTCTTTCTGAGCCAGAAGTGTTGTCAGGCTCTCATTAGTTTCGTGAAGTTCTCTGTTGTAATCCAGTTCTCCCGATCTGGCTGCATTTACCGATTGAGTTGTAAACAGAACGCATGTCAGCCTTCCGTCTTCTCCTCTTTCGCTTTCAATAAAAGAACACTGTCTCCAGATTACGGAGTTTTCTTCTTCCTTAAATAGAGAACTCTGATACTGTTCATATATAATCCGTGTATTCTTATCCATTCGTTCGTCAAGTGTTGACAGCTTAACGAACTCCAGCAAAGCCTCAGTATATTCGGGCAGAACCATTTCGCGACAGAAATAATCAAGTCTTTCCTGAGCATCACCTGTCACACCTATATGTTCGTTGACTTCATCGACCGATGTTATCTCCGTAAACTGCCCCGTTACCAGATCGATGTAATACACTGAAGTATATATAGAACTCAGGGAACTGATTATCCTGATTCTGTCAGGTATCAGACCGCTGCTTTCCTTATCGCCTTCTGATGATTGTATTTCTCTGTAACATGCCGAAGCCATTACGGAAAGAACCATCATGTCATCTGTATTCTTCTTAGGATTATCCAACCCCAGAAATCCGGTTATTTCTCCATCTGTCGTCAGCGGAGCCGCAACAGCGGATCCGGTTCCCGGAACTGAAGGTAAAAACAGTCCCCCCTGCTTTTCAAATAAATCAAGCAAAGGCTTCAGTTCATTCAGCGATATACTCTGCCGACACCCCATTCCGGAGACGGTGCCTTCGCTGCACCACTCCCATGTATTGTTGAAGCATGCATTTCCCTTGTCTTTCTCAAAAATGTATGCTCTATCCGCATCATAGTATTGTCCCAAATCCCCCAGAATCTGTTTTACTGCCTGTCCTTTATTTTGTATGAGAAGACAATTATTCATCATGTCCTTTATTGCCTTTTCCTGCATGGACATCCTGCATCTTTGTTCATTCATACTCCACCTCTGAGTTATTATAATTCACTTTATTATATCATTATGAGAAAAAAAATTCGAGGTATACACCCCGAATTAAAAAAATATTTACCTGCGTTTACTTTTAATTATGTAGCAGACAGTACAGACAACAATTATTACGATACTTATTACCTGTGCCTGCTTAAAAAGTCCTATCATAAGCGAATCAGTACGCAGAGCTTCAACAAAGAACCGCTCTGCCGAATAGAGAATTCCATACAAAAATGCAGTCTGCCCCTCAAATCTACGCCTGTTGTCTATAAATATCAGGAACACAAAAAGGCAAAAGCACCAGATTGATTCATAAAGAAATGTCGGATGATAGGATATGCCGTTTACTGTCACTGCCCAAGGCAAATCGGTCGGGCCTCCGTGAGCTTCCGAATTAAAATAGTTTCCCCACCTGCCTATAGCCTGTGCCAGTGCAACGGCCGGCAAACTAAGATCCATTACATTAAGGGGTCTCAGCTTCCATATCAGACAAAGCAAAGCAGCCGTTCCGAACCCGAGAATCAGACCGCCGTGAATCGCCAGCCCTCCCCCTCTGATATTTATTATCCTGAAAAAATCACCTGCATAATAATCCCATTTAAAAATAACATAATAAAGACGCGCACCTATGATACCTGCCGGAATACTGATCATTACAAGATTCATAACCTGTTCCGCCGTCATATCATGCTGCTTCGCTCTGATACAGGCAACCGATACGGCTGCAACCATTCCTGCAGTAACAAAAATGGCATACCACATTATTTCTATTCCGAAAACTTCAAAAGCTACCGGTTCAGGTACAGGCATCTGTCTCTCCTCTAATCATTCATTTTATCCATAAGAGTTTTTCCGGCATTTTCAGACTTTGACGGTGCAACGGAAAGACCGATAACACCCATAAGAATTATCGCTCCGCACACGTAATGATACCATACGAGGGGTTCTCCCAGAAGCAAAGCTCCGGCTATTATCGAAACCAGCGTCGATGCACTGTTAAATACCGTACACTGGATTATTTCCATGTTGGCAAGCATAAGTGCCATAAACTGCGCCGAAAGGAGTATGCAGAAAATACCCAGGAAAAGCACCCAGATTACAAACTCTGCATGGAACAAAGGCTCGATAAGAGGTCTGACAGTTCCGGAAGCGATTGCTCTTATTACAGCTGCTCCCACGAATATAGCAGTTCCTCCCACCGAAATTGTATATGTTATTTCAATAGGCGCGAATACGCCTCTCACATATCTGGCCGCCACATTCTGGAATGCCATAAACAAGCTGGCGATTGTCATCATAACAATTCCCGTAATATTAAGATCAATATCTGTGGCATTAAGTATAATCAGCACAATCAGAGCAAATACGGTCATAATTACAAATACTGTCTGAAGAGCTGTTGCCTTTTCTCCCAGAATAATTCTGCCTATTATCTGTGCGAAAATCGGAACCATTGCGAATACAATAGCACCTTCTATCGATGTTGCGAAAAACATTGCAAGAACCTGCAAAACCATAAACAGAATATAGAACATTGCCGTTACATACAGCATCTTCTTGGGGCGTCCCGGTTTACTTTCCGGGTATCTGCCCATGGATTTAGCTACAGCAACCCAGATTAAGACACCGATTAATGCAGAAATATATCTGTACGAAAGAATTGTCAGCGTGTCTGCATAAGGCACACACATCTTAATTCCATAGAAAGAAAAACCAATAGAGAGGGTAAACAATACCGCAGCAGAATACAGTTTACCCTTTGAAATGCCGGAGTTCTCAGTTGTCATTTGTTTTCACCTCTTACATAAAGCTTTTAATAAATATTTCCAGTCCAATGAAAATGAGAATGCATCCGCCGAAAATCTCTGCTTTTCCCGCCAGTTTAACACCGAAACGACGGCCGAGCAAAATCCCGGCAATGCATATAACATAAGTCACTGCGGCAATAATTATAGCACAAATAAGAGCCATTATCCAACCATATCCGGCAATAGTAAATCCTACGGACAATGCATCTATTGAAGTGGCAATGCCCTGAAGAAAAAGCATTTTACCGGAAACACATGATTCGGTACTTTCTCCGTCATCGTCCTTTCCGGTAACGCTTTCGTATATCATCCTGCCTCCCAGATAAAGAAGCAGTACAAGTGCTATCCACGGTATTGCTTTTTCAAAAGCCTGAAACCACTTAACAATAGTGTGAATACAAAGCCAGCCTATCATCGGCATCGCTGCCTGAAAAAAAGCAAAAACTCCTGCCATCAGATTCATTCTGCTTCTGGGCATATCAGGTTCAGACAATCCGTTGGCAAGAGATACACTGAATGCGTCCATGGCAAGTCCCACTCCAAGAAGTGCACTATTCAGAAAAAACACGACACTCCATTCCACTATTCTGCAGCCTCCGTTTTCGTCTTGATTATTGAGAACACAATACTTCCTGCAAGAAGAGCAACAATAATGGCAATTGATATGAGATTGTGAACATGTATATCGAAGATTCCGAGAAGCATTTTGATTCCCGTAAATACCAATATTATTCCGACACCGTACTTCACATACTGGAATCTGGAATGCAGATGCTCCAGAACGAAAAACAGCTGTCTGAGACCCATAACGGCAAACAGATTCGAAGTATATACAATAAACATATCTGTTGTCATCGAAAGCACTGCAGGAACTGAATCAACGGCAAATATTACATCCGAGAAAATAATCAGTACCATTACAACGGATAACGGTGTGAACAAGTATTTTGCCTTCTTCGAAAGCTTGCTTGCGTTTGCGTCATAATTGCTGCCATCGTTTCTGACAATAAATTTTTCTCCGTAAACACCATCGCTCACAGGCATTACCTTTGAAATTATTCTGTACATCATGCCATCTCTGGGATCCTCATCCTCGTCATTTTTGAACATCTTAAGTCCGCTGACAATAAGGATTGCTCCGAATACCCAAAGCACCCACTCAAATTTCGTAACAAGAGAAATTCCCAGGAAGATAAACAGAAATCTGAGAATTATCGTACCTGCGATACCGTAATTCAGAACTTTGTGCTGAGCATGCTCGTTTATACCGAAGCTGATGAATATCATCAGAAATACGAAAAGATTATCCACGCTGAGACTCAGTTCGATAATATATCCTGCCGCGAAGTCTATTGCCTTCGTGCTGTCCATAAAAAAATATATTCCGGCACAGAAAAGAAATGCCAAAAAAATCCATATAAACAGACCTTTGTGCTGTAAAAGAACCTCTTTTGTTGAATGTTGTTTTTTCATTTTTATCACTCCCGAATAATTATGATCTTAATCAAAAAAGAGACTTTCTGCCTCTTCCGCAGATAAGTCTCATCATTTCAGATCATGCCAGGTTATTACGCCGAGATTGTTGACATCATCACGCTGCTGCGCTGACTACTCCCTTATTTAGAGAATACTCTACCACAGCATACATGCTTTTGCAAGAAATATTGTCCCTCATTGCCGGATATCATTAAAATAATCAACCCTGTAACCCATGTTTCACCGTCACATTCTGCAAAAGCATTGAAAACAGATGTGCTGCGGTGAAATCTTGTGAGTCTCGGAGAATATCCGAGGCCTCTCGAATGCATATTTGCATTTCATGAAGTTTTTTTATATACTGTAACTATACTTTAACTGACATATTGATGAACAAATACGGAGATTCGAACTATGGCAGATAAAAATAAACTTGATAACATCTATAAAACGATTGTTGAACATTTGGGAGAAGAGATTTTTGTGTGCGACGGCGAAGGAAATGTTTTGTTTGTCAATCCTGCATCCATCGAGATAAGCGAGTTTGAAACGCAGGATGTAATCGGACGCAATATGCGTGACCTTATGGCAGAAGGATACTTCTCACAGAGCAGCACCCTCACTGTGCTTCGTGAGAGAAAACCTGTAAGCATACTTCAGACAACTAAGAGCGGGAATCAGGTAATAGCGACAGGAATACCGATATTCGATGAAAAAGGCAATATCGAACTTGTAATCACATCATCCCAGGATATTCATGCTGTAGATAAGCTTCTCGATACTCTCGACAAGCAAAGGCAGGAAATCGAGACTCTCAGACGCGAGCTTTCAAAAAGCAGCGAGATAGATGTAACCGATCCTGCCAGCCTGAAAATAAAGGATTCACTTGAAAAAGTTGCATCTCTCGATATTCCGCTTCTGATTTATGGTGAGTCGGGAACAGGTAAGCAAGTTGCCGCAAGACATGTACATTTTTACAGTAACCGCAGTGAGAAGCCTTTTGTAACCGTAACATGCACCGACTCAGACGAAGAATATCTGGATAAAGAAATATTCGGTGCCGAGGACAGTTCTCTCAACGGAGAAAGAAGAAATATAAAGCAGGGAAAGCTGGATTACGCCAATGAAGGGACACTTGTCATAAACAATATCTCTCATTTGCCGATGCGACTTCAGTCGAAGCTTTTTAATTACATTGACAAAGGCACTTTCACAAGATACGGCGGCTCTCAGGAGGTCAAATCCTCTGCCAGAATTATTGCAGTTACAGGCAGTGATCTGAAGAGTATGAGCAAGTCGGGAGAATTCATGAAATCTCTCTATTATAAACTTGATACAGTCCCTCTCAGCATACCGCCGCTGAGAAACAGAATAAGGGACATTCCTTATCTTGCCAACCAGTATATTTCTAAATACAATGCTAAATACAATGCCAAGAAAATCTTCAACAAGGATGCTCTCGGCGTTCTGACATCACATACATGGCCGGGCAATCTTATTGAACTGGATAAGACTGTGGAGAGCGCTTACATTATGAGTGACGGTCCTGTAATCAAGGGTTCCACCGTATATGATGTCATCCACGGATCAACAGAACAGGAAGAATCAAAATATAAAGTCTACTGTGAGGACATTATTCCTCTTAAGGAAGCAAAACACCAGCTGGAAGAACAGCTGGTGAAACGAGCATATGAAATATATAAAACGACTTATAAAACTGCCGAAGCACTCGGCGTAAATCAATCTACTGTCTCGAGAATCCTTAAGAAGTACTGATTACAGATTATCAAAAGCTTCTCTCAGAACTTTTCCTATTGAATCATTTATTACAAGTGAGGCTCTTTTATCAAAAGATGTCTCACTTTTATTTATGAGTACAAGTTTGTCTCCTCCGAAATAATTTACAAAGCCCGCTGCAGGATATACAACAAGTGAGGTTCCTCCGATAATAAGCGTATCTGCCTTTCTTATGGCATCGACTGCACCGGAAATCTGTTTATCGTCAAGCATTTCTTCATAAAGGACTACATCCGGCTTGACCGTTCCTCCGCATTTGCTGCATTTCGGTATCATTTCTTCGCAGTTTCCCTCATCCATTATATAATCCAGGTCGTAATATTCCCCGCAGTCCATACAGTAATTTCTGAGCACAGAACCATGCAGCTCATAAACCGTACTGCTTCCTGCTTTCTGATGAAGACCGTCAATATTCTGAGTGACAACCGCCTTAAGCTTGCCCATTTTTTCAAGCTCCGCCAATACCTTGTGTGCATCATTGGGCTGAGCATCCCTGTAAATCAGATTGTTTTTGTAATAATCATAAAACATCTCTGTCTTTGCAATGAAAAAACTGTGCGAGAGCATTTCCTCAGGTGACATTCCGTAATTCTGCTGCGCATTGTAAAGTCCCTGTGCACTTCTGAAATCAGGTATATTTGATTCCGTTGAAACGCCGGCGCCTCCGAAAAACACTATATTATTGCTGCTTCTCAATATTTCAGTTAATTCTTCATACATATCAGTTACCTCCCTGATGTTTCTTTACTTTATCAACCGCTGCAATTATTATTACCGCTCCCGCTGCCGTTGCTGCAGTAGAGCAGATAAGAAGCGCTCCGGCACCTGCATTGTCGAGAATAATTCCGCCCAGCAGGCTGGCAAATATCGTCGTGACGGTAACCATCGTCGTAAACAGTGCCTGCCCTTTAACAGCTTCTCCTCTGCTCATAACCTCATCTGTGAAATGCACCATTGACGGCAGGAAAAGAGCAAAGGACACCAGCTGAAATATATGGGCGAAATACAGCAGCCACACCGAACCTGCAACACAGCACATTGCGATTTTTACTGTGAATCCCACCGCTGCAACCTTAAGCAGAAAACTGCAGGAAAATCGTTTTTTTATCTGATTGAACAAAACCATCGTAGGAATTTCCAGAAATGCCATTACTGCCAGAATCCGGCCCATGTCTTCTGTCGTTCCACCGACATTGTCAACAATCTGTGCCATATAATTGTTCAGAATCGCATTGCTGAAATACAGCCCCGCAACTCCTATATTTACTACCATGAACATCTTGTTGCGTCTTGCAAAGTCCAAAAGATTAATGTTTTCTTTTTCTTTCCCGGCTGCTTCTGACACCGAGTTTTCGGATTTTGCCTTTCTGAAGTGATATCCGGTAAATACAAGGCTTACCAGCAGACACAGACACACGATTTCACCTGTTACGGGCATTACCATTACGCCGAATTTATCTACCAGAGTTCCAAGGACAGCCACGAGCACAGAGTACGCCAGAGAGCCTACGCTTCTGGCTATTCCGAAGTTTATACTCACTCCGCTTTCTTCAAGCCTGAAGGACAGAGAGTTAAAGAGCGGCTGCAGCACTGTGTGCCATGATATGAGAAGTACAAATACAACACACAGTCCCGGAGACTTCCCGGAAAACACAAACATCCCGACAGTAAAAATCATCATCATCACTGTCATCATCTCTGTTATTCCCAGAACTCCTGTCCTTTTGGACCGGTCTGCCAGATCCGCTATTATCGGCTGCATTACAACTGCCAGTACATTAGCGACCGCCAGTGTAATTCCTATCTGAGAATTGCTGAAACCTTTATCGAGCATAAACACCGAAGCGAAGCTGGATATAATTCCGTATATCATCCAGTATGCTCCGAATATACACCCGTATTCGATATTTAAAATTCTCTCCGTGTTCTTCATTTACTACTATACTGTCTCCTCAAATTCCGCATTGCAGTGAGGGCATGTTATCTTTATCTTGCCTGCACCTACCGGAACTCTTAATTTGCCTTTGCAGTAAGGACATATCAGCACTCTTCTTCCGTCATTTCCGGCTTTTCTCGATCTTCCCGAAAATAATTTCGATTTTAATTCGAAATACTTGCTGTTTTCCTGCTGCCTTTTATATATACTTCTTGAGAATGCTCTGCAATATGCAATAATCAGCAGCACTACCGCAATCAATCTCAAAATATGTATATTAATAAAAATGTTTACTGCCAGCACAATTGCCGCTGCAATAAGAATCACTCTGTTCAGTTCATCCATGCCGTACCGGCCTATCATCAGTCTGCTCATAAATCCCCTGAATCCGTTCATTTCCTGTATATCTCCTTCCCTGCTTCAACTGACTTCATCGCATCCTCGCAATAGTAGTCGGCATTTATTTCTCTGGCATATTCCTCAGTGAGAACTGCGCCTCCGACCATTACCTTACATTCCGGGAATTCCTCCTTGACAGCCTGAATCGTCTTCTCCATTGACGGCAGAGTTGTCGTCATAAGTGCGCTGAGTCCCAAAGCCTTTGCTCCTGTCTCGCGAATTGCCCCAACTACATTCTGCACAGGAACATCTCTTCCCAGATCGAGAACATCGAATCCGTAGTTCTCCATTATTACTCTGACGAT
Source organism: Bacillota bacterium (assembly GCA_029008005.1). Classification (GTDB taxonomy): domain Bacteria; phylum Bacillota; class Clostridia; order Peptostreptococcales; family Anaerovoracaceae; genus Lentihominibacter. The sequence continues at coordinate 41,793 of JAQXIX010000005.1, forward strand.
ATTCTTGCCAATATCGTGAATGTCACCCTTTACTGTGGCAAGTACCACCTTGCCTATTGATTCTCTGCTTCCTCCGCTGGCTTCGAGAGCTTCCTTGATTACAGCGAATCCTGCCTGAGCAGCTTCTGCTGATTTAAGCATCTCGGGAAGGAACACGTCGCCCTTCTCAAAGGCTTTTCCCACTTTATCAAGGGCTGTTATCAGATCCTCATTTACGATATCCATCGGATCCTTCGTATTAAGAAGTTCTCTTACAGATTCTGCCGCTTCACCCGACAATCCCTGTCTGATGTTTTTCGAAAGAACGCTTTCTTCCGATGGGGCAGAAGCTTTTGCTGCAGCTTTAGGGGCAGACTCCGTATCCGAGTATCTTTCTATATATCTGGCGGCACCGATATCTACGTTTTTAAGAACGTTAAATGCGTATACCGATGCCATCATGTCTTCGTCATTAGGATTGATTATAGGCAGCGTCAATCCGTTTTCCATAGCCATTGTCAGGAAAGTTCTGTTTATTACAGGCCGGATAGGTAATCCGAAGCTTACATTGGAAACCCCCAGAGCAGTTCCGAGGCCTAGTTCATCTCTGACGCGTCTTACTGTCTTCAGAGTCTCGTCAACTTCCTTCTGCTGAGCCGATACTGTCAATGTCAGTGCGTCAACAATAACATCTTCCTCAGGGATTCCGTACTCCTTTGCCTTTGCCAGAATTCTGCAGGCAATTTCAAATCTCTCATCGCATGTCTCCGGTATTCCGCGGGAATCAAGAGTAAGGGCAATTACAGCTGCGCCGTATTTTTTTACTATAGGCAGAACCTTGTCCATTACATCTTCGTCACCGTTAACGGAATTTACAAGGGCTTTGCCGTTATATACTCTGAGCGCCGCTTCAATAGCATCGGGATTAGATGAGTCAATCTGCAGCGGCACATCTGTTACGGCCTGAACCTTCTTCACAACCTTAGGCATAACTTCAGCCTCATTGAGCCCCGGAACCCCCACATTCACATCGAGAATTTCTGCTCCCGCCTCAACCTGGCTGACTGCCTGCTTCTGTATGTAATCAAAGTCACCGTCCTTAAGTGCCTGTTTAAGCTTTTTCTTTCCTGTAGGATTGATTCTTTCTCCTATTACAGTAACGTGATCGGCAACGACTGTCTTGCTGCCGCTGCATATTCTCATTACTTTTCCTGATTCAGGTTTCTTCGCTTCCCCGAAACTGTCTCTGCAGGCTGCGATACCTCTTATGTATTCAGGTGTTGTTCCGCAGCATCCTCCCAGGGCACATACGCCTGCTTCGATGTATTTCTTCATCTCGTCAACGTATTCTTCTGCAGAAATATCATATCCGCCTGTTGCAGGATCAGGCAAGCCGGCATTAGGCTTGGCAAACACAGGCAGATCCGTTAATTCCATCATTTTCTTTATAAGAGGCAATATCTGCGCAGGTCCCAGTGAACAGTTTATTCCCAGAGCATCTGCACCGAGTCCTCCCAGGGTGAGAACCATAGACTGAATATCCGTTCCTGTGAATGTCCTTCCGTTTTCTTCAAAGGACATTGAAACCATAACAGGCAGGTCTGAATTTTCTTTTACTGCGAGGAGAGCTGCCTTTGTTTCGTACAGATTCGTCATTGTCTCTATTACTGCCAGATCGCAACCTGCCTCTACTCCGCCTTTCACGATATCTTTATATATGTCATAGGCCTCTTCAAAAGTCATAGCTCCCATAGGCTCAAGCATGCTTCCCGTCGGTCCCATATCCAGAGCGGCATATATTTTCCTTCCTGAGGCTCTCGCTTCATCTCTGGCTTCAATTGTCGGTGTCGCCAGTTTTCTCACTGTTTCCGAGAGAGTTTCTCCGAGTTCTGATGCTTTCTCTCTGTTCATGTTAAATGTCGGTGCGTATATGAAATCGGCTCCGGCATCTATGTATTCTTTGTGTATTTCTCTGACAACATCCGGGTTACGATATGCGAAGTCCGTTGAATTTTCTCCTTCTGCCATTCCTGCCTTCTGAAGCATTGTTCCCATTGCTCCGTCCAGTATATATCTGTTGTTTCTGAAGTTTATCGTCATCTTACATCATTCCTTTCGTCTGACCGGTTTACTGTTTCTACATAAACTGGAATATGCTCATCTGTGCTGTTTCCGGCATTCCTTCAAGAACGCCGTGCTTTCTCAGTTCCTCTATTGCCGACTTGTTGACTTTTCCCCTTTCGCTTATTTCCTCTACAGTATCGAAAGGTCTTTCGTCATATGCCTTTGCAAAAGACTTTGCCGCTCCTTCTCCCATACCCGGAATTGCTACAAAGGGCAGTACCACCTTGCCCTCATGTGTTCTGAATTTCGTCGCATCTGATACACCGAGTCTGGCCGGTTCAAATGAATAGCCTCTCGCATACATTTCGTATGCCACTTCCAGAACGAGAACATCTCCCTGCTCCTTGGCAGTGGCATTGTTACCCATGTTTCTGATTTCTTCTATTCTGTTGAGACACGCTTCTCCGCCCCTCAATATCACTTCCGCATCAAAGTTCGCAACGGTACTCGTGAAGTAGGTAGCGTAGAACTCTGCAGGATAATATACTTTATACCATGCCATTCTGAAGGACATCATCACGTATGCCACTGCATGGGCACGAGGGAACATGTACTGAATCTTAATACACGAGTCTATGTACCAGTCAGGTACATCATGTTCCTTCATGACTTTAAGCTGTTCTTCTTTAAGCGGCCGGTTCTTTCGCACGTCTTCCATTATCTTAAAAGACATTTCGTTATCTATTCCCTTGAGTATAAGGTAGTTCATTATGTCGTCTCGCGTTGATATTACCTCTCTCATTGTTGCAACGCCGTCTCTTATGTAGTCCTGTGCGTTGTTCAGCCAGACGTCCGTGCCGTGTGAGAAGCCTGAAATACGAACGAGATCTGCGAATCTTTCAGGATGAATATCGTCAAGCATACCGCGAACGAAGCTCGTTCCGAATTCGGGAATAGCATAGGACCCGTGCACAAATTTATAGTCTGGATCTTTAATATCGAGGGCCTCCGTTCCGTTGAATATGGAGAGAACCTTTCTGTCTGTCAAGTCTGCCTTCATAGGATCCACGCCTGTCATTTCCTGAAGCTGTCTTATCATTGAAGGTATATTATGTCCCAGAATATCAAGCTTCAGCAGATTCTGGTCGATATCATGATATTCGTAATGTGTTGTGACAACATCTGAATTGACATCATTTGCCGGTCGCTGAACTGGGCAGAATTCATAGATTTCGTGACCCTCCGGCACAATTATTATTCCTCCCGGATGCTGTCCCGTCGTTCTCTTAACACCAGTACATCCCTGTGTAAGTCTGTCTGCTTCGAATTTATTTACAGGCCTGTTAAACTCATCGGCAAATTTCATAACATAACCGTAAGCGGTTTTATCGGCCACTGTACCTATAGTACCGGCCTTGTAGACATTTTCTTCACCGAATATTTCTCCTACATAACGATGGGCGATAGCCTGATATTCTCCTGCGAAATTAAGGTCGATATCAGGTTCTTTGTTCCCCGAAAATCCCAGGAATGTTGCGAAAGGAATAGTAAATCCGTCGCGGTTCATCATTGTCCCGCACTCGGGGCATTCCTTTTCGGGCATATCTATTCCGCAGTCATAAAGGTTCATATCTCCCCATTCGAGATGTTTGCAGTTTGGACATATGTAATGAGGTTCCAGAGGGTTAACTTCTGTTATTCCCGCCATGGTCGCCGCAAAAGACGATCCTACGGATCCTCTTGAACCTACAAGATATCCGGCTTTCATTGATTCGTTTACAAGCATCTGTGCAGACACGTACATTACTGCATACCCGTTGCTTATTATAGAGTTCAGTTCTGTTTCCAGTCTGTCTCTTATCCGTTCGGGAAGAGGATCTCCGTATATTTCACATGCTTTGTCCATACATGTCTTTCGCAGAGTTTCTTCTGCATGAGGTATTTTCGGCGGATATTTATCCTTTGGCACAGGGCGTATTTCACCGTCTATCATATCGGCAATTTTATTTGTATTTTCAACAACAACTCTGTATGCTGTCTCTTCGCCGAGATAACTGAACTCCTCAAGCATTTCATCTGTTGTTCTCATGAAGAGTCCCTGTCCGTTTTCTGCATCCTTGTAGCCCATTCCGGCCATCAGTATGTTTCTGTATATTGCATCTCCCGCATCTCCGTAATGGGCATCTGTTGTTGCCACTACCGGTTTACCTTTTTCTATACCCAGTTCCACAATCCGCCGGTTAAAATCCATAAGCTCTTCATTGCTTTTAACCATGCCTTTTTCTATCATGAATCTGTTGTTTATCAGAGGCTGGATTTCGAAATAATCGTAAAAATCACTGATTCTGCTGATTTCTTCCTCCGAAGCACCTGAATAAACTGCTCTGTAAAGTTCTCCTGCCTCACATGCCGATCCGATAATGATTCCTTCTCTGTTATCGGCTATTACCGATTTAGGTAATCTCGGTCTCTTGTAAAAATAATTCAGATGGGAATATGAAACAAGTTTATATATGTTCTTCAAACCCTCCTGTGTTGCAGCCAGGAGAATAATGTGGTTTGTCGGTTTTCTCTTATAATCAATGGATCCGTCCGGATTATGACAGTCACTGTCATCAAACACGTAACCTTCCATACCGTATATTACTTTTATCTCTTTGCCGCTGCCTCTGAGCTTGTCGGCCGTGCGGGCTGCTTCAGGGAAACTCTGAACGACGCCGTGGTCTGTAACGGCAACTGCAGGCTGCCCCCAGGATGCGGCTCTTTTCACAAGATCTGCCACATCATTTAATCCGTCCATTGCGCTCATTTTAGTATGGGCGTGAAGCTCAACACGTTTGTTTTCACATGTATCACGGCGCTGCACCAGTTCTCTTTTTTCTATTGTATCAGCCATCACCGTAACACAGTTGTCAAACCTGTCCCACTGGGACATACCTTTTATTACGACACCTGTTCCCGAAGGGAGGTGTTCCTTTATATCTTCCCATTTCTCGTCAGGTACAAAGGCTTTAACACATATACTTGTCGATTTGTCGGTAACAAATATGCTCACAAGCTTCGTGCCCTCTCTCACTGTTCGGCTTTCGCTTTTGAAAACCTCACCTGCTATTACAACTTTACCGCTCTCGGAAGTCACCTCTCCTATCGGTGTTTCACGATCGGTTATGCTTCCGCTGCCCATAATGATATTGCCTTTTACAGGCGTATACTTGTCTTTTCTGCGTCTGTCCTGACCTCTGTATGGTTTTTCCTGCGGCTTCTCTGCATTTTTCTCCTCAGCATGTCTGAGGGGTATTTCTCTTTCCGAACCGTCAATATATCCAATGCTAAGCTCCAGATCCCTTATACCCTTTACTTTCTTTTTAAGCTCACTTCCGAATTTATCAATAGTTGCCGCAGACAAAACAAAATTCAGCACCAGTTCCAGAGTAAATCTGAAACTGTTGCTGTCTATTTTGGCCGTTTTGATTTCTATCTTAAGATCTTCTTCATTAAAATTGTCATTCTTTGAAAAGTCAATTACACTCTTCAGAAGCTCTTCCATTATTTACTGTACTCCTCCGCTATTCTGACAAGTTCTCTCACTATATCCGACTCAGGAACTTTCCTGACCGTTTTTCCTTTTGAAAACAGAAGGCCCTCTCCTTTACCGCAGGCAACTCCCAGGTCTGCTCCCGCAGCTTCTCCCGGTCCGTTGACTGCACAGCCCATTACTGCGATTTTCAAACCTTTTCCGGAAATTTTTCCTTCTGCAAAAGCCTTTGCAAGCTCCTGTTCCACCATTGACGCTATTTTTTCTAAATCAACTTCCGTTCTCCCGCATGTAGGGCACGAAACAATTTCAAAGGCACTTTCTCTCAGTCCCGTTGCCTCAAGAAGCTTACGGGCAAAAACAACTTCTTCAACGGGATCTGCCGTCAGCGAAATCCTCATAGTGTTGCCTATTCCCTCAAGAAGCAGTGCTCCAAGTCCAGCCGCGGACTTTATCTTACCCATTTCAGGTGTTCCTGCCTCGGTAACACCGATATGAAGCGGATAGTCGCACTTGCCGTTCACTATTCTGTAGGCATCGCAGTTCATCTTGACATTAGATGACTTCAGAGAAATGACAATGTTATCAAAATCATGTTTCTCAAGGAGAGCAACATTCCTTAATGCGCTCTCCGCAAGTCCTTCCGCCGTAACTCCGCCGTATCCGGCAAGTATGTCCTTTTCCAGAGAACCGGAATTGACTCCGACTCTGATGGGAATTCCCAGACTCTTCGCCTTCTCGGCAACTTTCCCTATCTTCTCTTCTCCTCCGATATTACCGGGATTTATCCTGATTTTATCAGCACCGGCGTCCATAGCTGCCAGAGCCAGTCTGTAATCAAAATGAATGTCTGCTACAAGAGGAATCTGCGCCTTCGCCTTAATTTCCTTAAAAGCCTTTGCTGCCTCCATTGAAGGCACCGTAAGTCTGGCTATCTCACAGCCGGCCTCTTCAAGACGCTTTATCTGCTCTATACTTTTTCTTACGTCTTCGGTTTTCGTGTTGCACATTGACTGTATTGAAACAGGTGCATCTCCACCTATAATTACATTTCCCGCTCTTACTGTTTTTTTCATTTTAATTACCTTCTAAAGAATAAACCTGAAAACATCGTTAAACGTAACATATACCATCAGAAGCATGAGAAGGCATATTCCTATGAAATGCACTTTCCCTTCGATTTCATCAGATACTCTTTTCCCTGTAATTCTGCGTATTCCCAGAAACAGAAGCCGTCCGCCGTCCAGAGCCGGGAAGGGGAGCATGTTAAATATAGCCAGATTGAGACTCAGGAGAGCCGCCAGATACACTACATTTATTATTCCCGATTTAGCCGCTTCATTTGTGACATATACAATACCCACCGGGCCGCTGAGTTCTTTAACGGACACATCGCCCGTAAAAATCTGTTTTATTGTTTTAAACATGAGTCCCGTCAGCGTTCCGGTATTCTTTATTCCCTGCGATACTGCCGTGCCGGGGCTTCTTATTGATTTCGAAGTTATTCCGATCATATTTCTTCCGGATTCTTTGTCGAATTCCAGTGCAGTCTCACAGTCTGTTCTCTGTCCGTTTCGTTCAACTGTAACCGTTGCTTTATCGCTTTTGCTGTATCCTATTGTTTCAATTATCTCTTTCCACTCAGTCACTTCTTTTCCGTCTACGGCTACGATTGTATCACCGGATCTGATTCCTGCCTTTGCTGCAGGCGAACCGGCATCAACCTTGTCAATTACGGTAGTGGCCGTTCCTGCATAAAAGGCAATAACAATCAGGAGAACGACGCATGTTACAAAGTTCATGAAGGAACCGGCTGCGAGAACACATGCTTTCTGCCAAGAAGGCTTATTGTTAAAGGCTCTTGGATCATCGGAATCCTCGTCCTCGCCTTCCATCGCACAGTATCCGCCTATGGGAAAAACTCTCAGAGAGTACAGTGTTTCACCCTTCTGTTTCTTAAATAATGCAGGTCCCATTCCCACTGAAAACTCATTAACCTTGACACCGCAAAACTTCGCCACAGCGAAATGCCCCAGTTCGTGGACGAATATAAGAAAACAAAATATCAGTATTGCGTAAATAATCGTCATTTAGTTTCTCTGCTCCATTAACTTTCTCGTATAATCTCTAACTTTCATATCTTCCTCCAGAACCCCCTCCAGAGTAAGGTCGTATACAGGCTCGTACCTTTCCATCATGATTTCCAGAATATCCTGTATATCGACAAAACCTATTCTTTCTCTCAAAAATCCTTCAACCAGCACTTCGTTGGCTCCGTTCAGTGCCGCAGGCATGCTGCCGCCTCTCTTCGCTGCTTCATAAGCAAAAGCTACTGTCTTAAAAACATTCCGGTCAATCGGCATGAAACTGAGTCCTTCACTGAAGCTGAACAGGTCGAGAGATTCCACCGGGTTTTCTCCTTCTGTAAGCGGCAGCCTGTCAGGATATGAAAATGCATACCCTATAGGAACTCTCATATCCGGATTTCCCATCTGTCCTATTATCGAGCCGTCTTCATATTCCACTGCAGAATGCAGAACGCTCTGCGGATGAACTACAGCCTGAATTTTTTCGACAGGCACATCAAAAAGCCACATCGCTTCAATGATTTCCAGGCCTTTGTTCATCATTGATGCTGAATCTATTGTGATTTTTTGCCCCATTGTCCAGTTTGGGTGTTTCAGAGCCTGGGCAAGAGTAACTTCCTCCAGCTGTTTTCTTGTATATCCTCTGAAAGGTCCACCCGACGCAGTAAGGATTATTCTTTTCACTTTATTGTGTTCATTGCCCTGAAGTGCCTGAAATATTGCACTGTGTTCGCTGTCTACCGGAAGCATTTTAATCTTATTGGCTTTTACTGCATCCATAACCAGGCTGCCCCCCGCTACAAGAGTCTCCTTGTTTGCGAAGGCAATATCCTTACAGGCTTCCGCCGCAGCCATTGTCGGCTCCAGTCCTCTCATTCCCATAAGCGAATTGAGAACCATATCGGCTGTTTCCATTGATGCAATTTCTTTCAGCCCGTCTCTTCCCACAAGAATCTCCGGCATATAATCCGAAGATTTCATTATATGTTCAAAAGCCTTTGCACCTTCTTCGGTTTCTATACATACAGCTTCCGGTCTGAACTGGCGAGTCTGCTCCGCCAACAGTTCAATGCTTCTGCTGCAGCTTAAAGCGGCGACACTGAATCTGTCTCTGTTTTTTGAAATTACATCGAGAGCCTGAGTCCCTATGGAACCTGTACTCCCCAGAATTGATATTTTTTTCGTTGTCATTCTTTCATTTGCCCTTACATTAAAATCAGTTCAACGTAATAGTAAACTACCGGCGCTGTAAACAGCACACTGTCAAATCTGTCCAGTATTCCGCCATGTCCCGGAATAAGGTTGCCGTAATCCTTTATGCCCATTTTTCTCTTGAAAATAGATGCTGTCAGGTCACCGAACATAGATATAATGCTTCCGAGAAATCCGATAATCATACAGTGGACCATTATTTCCCCTTCAAAGAAGTATCCGAACAGTCCGCTTAGTATCATTGCTCCGATAACTCCTCCCGCAGCGCCTTCCCATGTTTTTTTCGGGCTGATTACCGGGCAGAGTTTATGTTTACCCATTGTAACGCCTGCGAAGTATGCACATATATCTGTCCCGAATGCCGTAATTACCGCAAGCCATACGAGGATGCCGAATTTCTCATTCATTCCCAGCATTCCCATGTGGAAACAGAAGAAACCCACATAAAAAATCCCCGTCAAAGTCACCATGGCATCGTCCAGTTTTCTCTCGTTTATCTTGAACAGATAAAGCAGGCACGCTATAACTGTTGCAAACATCCAGAGAGTTATCCATGGACTCGCCTCAATAATGCCTGTACAAAGGGGGATTCCCAGACCGTAAAGGCATATTACGGATCCGACTGCTATAGGGTATGAAGGTTTGATTTCAAGTTCTCTGAAACCTCTGTAAAACTCATACATTCCCATAAGGCTTATGACAAAGCACCCGGCATATAGAACGTATCCCTTAAATACCAGTATCACCAGCAGCGGCGCCATTATTAAACCTGATATTATTCTAGTTTTCATTATCTTCCTCCGAAACGTCTATCTCTGGATTGATATTCAGCTATGCATCTTTCGTATTCTTCCTCATCGAAATCCGGCCACAGCACATCGCTGATTACTATTTCACTGTATGCGCCCTGCCACAACAGGAAATTCGACAGTCTTACTTCGCCGCTCGTTCTGATTATCAGTTCCGGATCCGGTGCGTCCGCATACTCAGCTCCTGTCCAAAGATACTTCCCGATTGTTTCCTCTGTAACGTCTTCGGGATTAATACGACCTTCTGCTGCCATTTTAGCAATTCTTTGTGTACTTCTCGTGATTTCATCTCTTCCGCCGTAGTTGAGGGCTATATTAAACTGAAGTCCCGTATTTCTTTCTGTGTCCTTTAATGTTTTCTCGAGGGCTTTTCTCGAATCATCGGGTATTGCCGAATAATCTCCCAAAACCTTCACCTTCACGTTATTGTCAATAAGCTCACGCAGATCTCTGTTCACAAAGGTGACAAGAAGTTTGAAAATACCGGATACTTCCTCTACAGACCGCTTCCAGTTTTCGGTTGAGAAAGCATATACGGTCAGGTATTTTATTCCCAGCTTGTCTGAATAATCCACTATCCTTTTCATAGCTTCCATGCCGGCTCTGTGTCCCATAAGTCTCGGAACGCCCTTGGACTTTGCCCATCTGCCGTTGCCATCCATTATTATCGCCACATGTTTCGGCATTCTATCTCTGTCTGCTTTCATCTTTTTATCCTATATCTGTAATCGTATTTCTGACTGTATATTTCAAAAAGAGCCGTGAGAAGTGCTTCTCCGGCTCATCTTACCTGGTGGTTATACCTCCATTATTTCGGCTTCCTTTGATGCTACAATTTCATCTATTGTCTTTACCGCGTTATCTGTAGCCTTCTGAATCTCATCAAGTGTAAGTTTAACATCATCTTCTGTGTATTCACCGGCTTTTTCCATCTTTTTAACTTTATCGTTAGCGTCTCTTCTGAGATTTCTTACAGCTACTTTTGTTTCCTCACCCATTTTCTTAACTGTCTTGGTGAGTTCTTTTCTTCTTTCTTCTGTAACCTGAGGAATCTGAAGTCTTACAACCTTACCGTCGTTTGCCGGATTAATTCCGATGTTTGCAACGTTGATTGCCTTCTCGATTTCAGGAATGCTCTTCGGATCGAATGGTGAAATCAGAAGAGTTCTCGGTTCGGGAACGCTGATATTTGCCAGTGACTTAAGAGGAGTAGGCATTCCGTAATAGTCAACCATTACTTTGTCAACGAGAGCTGCATTCGCTCTGCCCGCTCTTACTGTTGCCAGGTTTTCCTTCAGCATTGATTCGCTTTTCTGAATTTTTTCTTCCAGTGCTTCCATCGTGAATTCACTCATCTTTTTTCCCTCCGTCTATTTAACAATTGTTCCTATCGGCTGTCCGCATACGGCTTTCATCACATTGCCCTCTTCCGCCAGTCCGAAAACGTGAATAGCAATTTTATTGTCTCTGCAAAGAGCTGCAGCGGTTGAATCCATAACCTTAAGATTCTTCTCGAGCACCTCTGAGTGAGTCAGTTCTGTATATTTCACAGCATCCGGATTTGTTGCCGGGTCGTCCGAATAAACTGCATCTATATTCTTCGCGAACAGAATCACCTCTGCATTTATTTCGGCTGCTCTCAGTGCAGCTGTCGTATCTGTTGAGAAAAACGGGCTTCCCGTACCTGCTCCGAAAATCACAACTCTTCCCTTTTTAAGATGGCTGAGCGCCTTTCTCCTGATATACGGCTCCGCAACCTCTCTTATTTCCAGAGCAGTCTGAACTCTCGTTTCTATGCCTTCCGATTCAAAAGCATCCTGAAGTGCGATAGCATTCATTACCGTTGCCATCATACCGATGTAATCTGCTGTAGCTCTGTCCATTGATTCGCTGCTTCTGCCTCTCCAGAAATTTCCGCCGCCTACAACTACGGCAACTTCCACTCCCGCATCGACAACCTCTTTAACCTGAACGGCTACCTTGCGTGTCATTTCTTCGTTTATTCCGAAATGTCTGTCCCCGGCAAGAGCTTCTCCGCTTAGTTTCAACAGAACTCGTTTATATTTTGGTTCCATAAAAGTCTCCTTAATTATTGTTTACAATTTTCTCGACTATTATACCATATATGATGATATTACTAAAGTTTTTATTTCATGACTTTGACTTGTGTATTATAATTGTAGGCAGTAGGAATCGGAGGATAAAAAAATGAATTACGGAAAAAAACTTCTATATACACTATGCTGTGCTTTCGGAATGGTTATCGGCATAACCGGGCTTGGTTACTACACAGGCTACTTCTCCGGACATTCCCAGATTTCCGGAGCCGCTCTCGGTATTCTGGGTCTGGTTCTCACGGTGTGGTTTCTTATTAAGCTGATTCAAACGAAATAGACCAGCAAATAAATATCAGAGGTCTCTTGAAATGACCTCTTTTTTATTTCCCTCGTTATACATTGAAAATACAGTCTCAAGCCGATTTTTTCATTTTTTGCCCGGACTCAATTGTCAGATAATTCAGTATACCATCTTGTGGTTTCGGTGTTATTATGCCAATAATACAGCAAACTAATACCGCATTTAACTTGACAAACAACAAGTTAAGCACTATACTAATAACTGTAAGAAAGCTAAACAGCAGAGAAAAAGAAAAGAGGGATAATAATGAAAGCTGTAAATTCAATCGTTGAAACTATTAAAGATACTGCAAGACTGATCGACATAGTTGTATACGGTAGATAAAACAGAAAAAAATCCATAAATTTTTCGGCAGGTGTCTGATCACCTGCCGTTTTTTGTTTAGCTGCTTCATCTGATTTCAGTCGATACATTTATTATTTTTCCTCCTTCTACTTTCAGACCTACAGCACCGTCAATATCATTTCTGTAAACCGGTACATTTCGTTCCTCAAGCCGCGACAAAACCTCCCGTGTCGGATGACCATACACGTTTTCCCCTACCTGAATCACTGCCACAGACGGATTCACGCAATCCAGCAGTTCATCACAGGTACTGTACCTGCTTCCGTGATGACCCACGCTTAAAACCGTCTCCCCGAAATTCCGCCATAATTTACACAATTCCCTTTCAGCATCTTCGTTAACGTCACCCGTTACCAAAACAGATGTTTCACCGGCTCTGCCGGAAAATACTATTCTGAAAATGAGGCTCAAGCTGTTTTCGTCATCCTCTTCTACGCTGTCTGCCGAAACAACTGCCTGCGGCATAAGCACATGCACACTGCATTCGCCGCTTATATTCATGGCCATTCCCCCATGAACATATGTGATTTTATCCTTTGACAATCCTGTGTCACGCACTATTCTTTTTTCGCGGCACCTGTTTCCGTCATAAACAAACAGTCTCTTTATCATACCGGCCTTTGCAAGCTCACATATTCCCTTGTAATGATCTGTGTGAAGATGAGTTACAAAAGCCCCGTCAACACTGCTCATGCCGTTTTTAAGCAGATATGGTTTCAGAATTTTATTTCCCACATTGTAGTTTTCTTTGCCGCCTCCGTCAAAGAGATATACTTTTCCTTCGCTTCTGATACAAAGGCAGCTGCCCTGACCCACGTCAACGAATACTGCCTTTGCATCTCCGAATTCGTCATCTGTAATAAAACCGAAAATTCCTGAAGTCACAATAATTACAGCAGATGCCGCGGCCAGATATTTTCGCCCCTTTGTCATTAAAGTCAATCGCCCGCCTTCGCTGAGAAGCAGCAGCATAATCAGATACCAGGCAACAACCGATTCAACGGGAGGGCTTACAGCATTGAAACACGTAATTCCCTCGATACATGTCACTTCATTCAGCCTTACAAGCACATGGCAGAGGAAATCCGTTACACTCAGCACGAAACCGTAAATCACCTGAAAGTCCCAAAATCCCAGTACCAAGCAGCAAAGTCCAGCCGGAACCGTTATCCCCGCAAGAAAAATGACAGGAATATTTATTAAAAACGAAATAACGGAAATGCTGTTAAATGTATAGACCATAAACGGTCCCAGCCCGAGCTGCACTGCAATTCCGGCTGCCAATACACCTTTGAATGTCATTTTTATGTATGGCAGCAGCACCGCCATTGTAAGTACTGCCAGGAAACTCATTTGAAAGCTTATATTATAAACGATCCAGGGGTTAACCAGCATCGATGCTGCCGCTACGGCGAAAGCGCTGCTGCCCAGGTCGTACCGCCTTCCCGACAGACCGGCAAACATATGCATTATCACCATTATTACAGCACGTATAACTGACGTAGAAAAGGATGCAAGCGCAGTGTAGCAAATTAAAAAAACAGTTGTCACAATGAAGAAAACTTTGCTCTTACAGCTGGGAACCGGAGTAAAAGCTTTAGAAATAAACCCCCAGATCAAATAAAGAAATCTGTATATTATACCGATATGAAGGCCGCTTACCGCCAGAATATGCGCCGTTCCGTTTTTCCTGAAATCCTCTGTCACACTTTCGTCGATTTCTGTTTTATCGCCAAACAAAATGCCTCCCAGCATGGCAGCAGTCTCCGGATTACCATTATTTTTTATTTTGTCAAGGCATGTTTTTTTCACCATAAACAGCCTGCCGCTGAGAGATGGATGTTTATCGATAATTTCAATAGTGTCGGCTTCCATTATCTTCGTAATTCCTTTTGATTTGAGATACAGTTTGTAATCAAAGCATCTCGGATTTCTGCGGCCGTCCGGTTCAGAAATATCACCTGTAACCACAATTTTCCACCCGGGCACCGGAGACGATATGCTTCTTTTTTCTTCCGTTTTTCTTTCGCTTTTATATACGTTCACAAGCATTTTCTCGCCTGCGTCAAGTTCCATCTGCAAATACCCTTTCTCACCTGTTTTTTCGCGGACTTGCTTAACTGTTCCCGTAACGGAAATGTTTTCTTTTTTCTCTATCGTCTCTTGCCCTCCGGATTTAATATTCACATTTACCAGGCCGACAACAAATGAAATGCATATTATCACAACAGCCTTGTTTCTGCCGAATAAGCAAAGAGCTGCAGCCGGCAGTATCAACCCCATTAAAACTATCGAAGTTTCCGAATTCACAACGCTGTATATAAATGATGCAAGAGCCAGTCCTCCTGCCACGAATATCATAGGTCTTCTCAGCATAATCAACCCCCTTTTGTATTTCCATATTTTACCATATTATATCATTATTTCTATTTTTTTTCATTACTATTTATAGAGCCTCTATGGTATACTGTTAGGAGGGTTATTGGTATAACAGATATACGGGAGGGTAAAATCTTGTCAAACAAAAATAACACTTTCAATGACGATGATTTCTTCGCAAAATTCGATTCCGCAAACGAGGATTCTTCCGGAAGCGATGACTTCTTCTACGGCTCGGCAAAAAGCTACAGAGAACCGGTGAAAGCCAATCGCGCTTCAAGGTCCGAGTCTTCAAAAAAGAAATCACCGACAAATAGATCAAAAAGTAAAAAATCCAATGCGGGCAAAAGCCTGAAATCAAAACATCGTGCCGCCGCCGAAAAATTTGCCGGCAGCGGTCGTGTAACATCGGTTGCCGCCGAATCGACTCCAAAGAAGGTAATAAAATTCATATTCCTTCTCGGGATGATATTTGCGATGGCTGTAGGCATATTTGTTGGAGTGGTATTCATTAAGGCTCCTGCCATTGACACAGACAACATTTACTCGCATATAAGTCAGCGCTCTGTAATGTATGATATCAACGGCAAGGAAATCGAAAGTCTCTACTCAGACGGAGGCAACAGAACAGTCGTTAAATACAAAGACATTCCCGATGATATGGTAAACGCTATCGTTGCCCTCGAGGATAAGAAATTCTGGTCACATAACGGGTTTAACTTTATTCGTATGGTCGGCGCAGTCAAGGACGGAATTCTCAACGGCGGCCGTGTAAGCGGAACAAGTACGGTAACACAGCAGCTGGCAAGAAACGTTTATCTTTCAGAGATAAAATCCGAAAGATCTCTCACAAGAAAGATTACGGAAATGTACTGCACAATCGTTCTTGAGAAGAATATGAGTAAAGAACAGATAATGGAGGCTTACCTCAATACAATATATCTGGGATTCAATTCTTACGGTGTTGAGGCTGCCGCTCAGTCATATTTCGACAAATCCATTACAGACTGTGATCTTCTCGAATGTGCTGCTCTGGCATCACTTCCGCAGCTTCCTGACTCATATGCTCTTGTATATGCAGATTATACAAATGCCAAAACAGATCTTCCGATAATAAAGAAAGCCGGTGATGTTACATACAGATACAACGGAGATGCTTCCACCGACAGACGCAATCTGGTTCTCAAAAACATGAAAGAAAAAGACTACATTACGTCAGCTCAGCTCAGTGATGCATTAAATACCGATCTCGAATCATGTATCAAAGTCGGTGATGCATCGGATGCAAGTGCTTCCTCGTACTTTACGGATTATGCCGTCGAACAGATTGTTGACGATCTTATCTCCGAATACGGTATCAGTGAAGCCGACGCTAAGACCATGCTCTATACCAGCGGCCTTAAAATATATACGACCATGGATGCAGATATCCAGGATATTCTCGAAGATGAGTTCAGTAAATCAACAAACTATTCAAGTGTTGCGTACACCAGGACAAATGCGGACGGCGACATGATAAACGAAAAAGGTACGCTGCTGGCCTACAAATATTCGAACATGATTTCGGACAAAAAATTCACCTTCAGGAAGGGCGAATATAAGAATAACAGTGACGGAAGCATGACGATATACAGCGGAAACAGACTTAACCTCTACAGAACAGAAGTAAACGGACAACCTGACGTAAGCGTTGAGTTTAAGGGAATGTATCTTAAAGAAGACGGAATATTCTACTTCATCGAAGGCGGGGTTCTTTCCATTCCTCAGGGATATAAGACTTTGGATGACAACGGCAACTGCATTATTTCCGCAGAGTTTTTCCAGGATCCTAATTACAAAGACTTCTTCAAGAAGAGCGGAGGCACATACAGTGTAAGCGAAAACTTCTACACCCTTAAGCAAAAGGTTCGTCAGCCTCAGGCCGCTGCTGTAATTATGGAAAACGATACAGGAGAAATCAAGGCAATGATGGGCGGACGCGGAGTGAAAGGAAAACAGCTTTATAACAGAGCCGTTAATCCGAGACAGCCGGGTTCATCTATCAAGCCTCTCGCAATATACGGTCCTGCCCTTCAGATGTCATATGAATACTCTCAGGAAGACAAGGGTATGAACCTCGATACAAGCGAAGGAAGCGACTGGGGTAAATACATTACTGCCGGAAGTATAATCAATGACGCTGCCACAAAGGACGGAAACGGCAAGATATGGCCTAAGAACGTATACAACGGTTACAAAGGCGATATGACCCTCCGCCAGGCTGTACAGCAGTCAGTAAACGTTTGTGCATACAAGACATATCTTCAGATTGAAAGAAACGAAGGTGCTGAATACTCAGTCAATATGCTCAAGAAGCTGGGAATTACGACAATCGATGAAGAGTCTGACGCTAACCCTGCAGCTCTTGCTCTCGGCGGTCTTACAAGAGGAATTACTCCTCTTGAAGAAACAGCAGCATTTGCCACATTCCCTAACGGCGGAGTGTATAAGACACCTATTTTCTACACAAGAGTCGAAGACAGCAGGGGCAATGTGAAGCTGGAAAAGAAAACAGAAGAGACAAAAGTCTATGACCCGGGTGTTGCCTGGATAATGACTGACGTTCTCAGAACAGTAGTTTCCAACGGCGGTGCCAGAAATGCCGGAATAGGTATTCAGCCTGTCGGCGGTAAGACAGGAACTACAAGTGATAAGTACGATATTTGGTTCTCCGGTTTCACGCCTCAATACACAATGGCTCTCTGGATGGGTAATGACATCAATATGGACCTGGGTGACAGTTCACCTAAGGCATGCTCATTCTGGGCCAATATAATGAGACGCGTATGCGCAGATATTCCAAGGGGAACATTCTTCGATAAACCGGAAAATGTAATAACCTCAGGTGGTGAATACTATACAGAAGGAACTTATTCCAAGGTTAAAAAGGACAAAGATAAAGATAAGGATAAAGAAGAAAAGACAAAAGGATCTTCATCTTCAAGTGAAACCTTACCTTCTACTACATTACCGACAGTTCCTCCTACGACTGCACCAACCACCACTTCACCTCCGTCTTCTCAGGAGACACCTTCAGGAGATTCAAACACAACGCTATCAGATTAAACGAATCGCGGAGCCGTTACACTGAACAATCAGTGTAACGGCTCTTTTTCTATTGACTGTTCTATTGATACAAATAACTGTGCTATGTTAGTATGTTTAGGAATAAATAAAGTAAGGAGTTTAAAATATGAAAGCAGTAATTACAGTAGTAGGCAAGGACGATATCGGTATTCTTGCTAAGGTTAGTACAGCCTGTGCCGAAAGCAATGTAAGTGTAGATGAAGTTACTCAGTCAATACTCAAAGAGTATTTCTGCCTCATTATGCTGGTTGGAATCGATAAAATGGAAATCTCCATTGACCAGCTTAGAGAAAATATTTCAGCTAAAGTTCCGGATATGACAGTTCACGTAATGCACGAGGACATTTTCAACTCCATGCACAGAATTTAGTATCGGAGGTGAAACGACATGATTAATACACATGATATTCTGGAAACAATTGCTATGATCCAGGAGGAAGACCTGGACATTCGAACAATTACAATGGGAATTTCCCTTCTGGATTGCGCTGATACCGATATAGACAAGTCATGCGAGAAGGTTTACAACAAAATATACAATAAAGCAAAAGACCTTGTTAAGACCGGTGAGGCCATTGAGAAAAAATACGGCATTCCTATCGTTAACAAAAGAGTCTCCGTTACTCCTATATCCATGCTTGCAGCAGTATCCGGAGGCGATCCTGTCAAGTACGCACGTACTTTAGACAAAGTAGCCAAAGACATAGGGGTGAATTTTATCGGAGGTTTCTCGGCTCTTGTCCAGAAAGGATTCTCAGCCGGCGACAGAGAGTTGATAGAATCAATTCCAAGAGCTCTCGCTGAAACAGATCTCGTATGCTCCTCGGTTAATATAGGATCAACAAAGGCCGGCATCAATATGGATGCTGTCAAGCTCATGGGAGAGAAAGTAAAAGAAGCAGCGGAACTGACCAAGGACAATCAGTGCATGGGACCTGCCAAACTGGTGGTGTTCTGCAATGCTCCCGAAGACAACCCGTTTATGGCAGGAGCATTCCACGGCGTTGGCGAACCTGACTGTGTAATCAACGTTGGTGTATCAGGCCCCGGCGTTGTAAGAGCCGCCCTTTCCAAGATGCCTAAAGATGCTCCTTTAAATCAGGTTGCCGATCTGATCAAGAGGACAGCATTTAAAATCACAAGAATGGGTCAGCTTGTCGGTACAGAAGCTTCAGAAATGCTCGGAGTTCCTTTCGGTATCATTGACCTTTCACTGGCCCCTACCCCGGCAATTGGCGACTCAGTAGCCTACATTCTTGAGGAAATCGGCCTGGAGCAGTGCGGTACTCACGGTACTACAGCGGCTTTGGCAATGTTAAACGATGCAGTTAAAAAAGGCGGAGTAATGGCATCCTCGACAGTAGGCGGTCTCTCCGGCGCATTCATTCCGGTATCAGAAGATGCAGGCATGATAAATGCAGCAGCTGAAGGAACCCTTTCCCTCGAAAAACTTGAAGCAATGACAGCCGTATGCTCAGTGGGTCTTGATATGATAGTTCTCCCGGGAGAAACACCTGCAGAAACTATAGCTGCCATAATCGCAGATGAAGCTGCAATCGGCATGGTTAACTCCAAGACAACAGCAGTAAGAGTAATACCGGCCATCGGCCACAAAGAAGGTGAAATGCTGGATTTCGGCGGCCTGCTCGGTAAAGGTCCGATTATGAAGATAAACGACAAATCTTCAGAAGTTATGATTAACAGAGGCGGCAGAATTCCTGCACCTATGCAAAGTCTGAAGAACTAACAAATATCTCTTAAAAAAGAGGGACTTGCCCATTCGGGCAGTCCCTTAAATTGAACTTTTTACTGATTAAAATCCCAGTAATTATTTAGTTGAAGCGTCATACAGTGCTTCTGCGTTATCCCACTCTGCGATAATTTCAGGAATTACCTTGTAGAGGTCTCCAACGATACCAAAGTCAGCAACTTCGAAGATAGGAGCGTCTGAATCCTTGTTGATTGCTACGATGCAATCTGAAGTCTGCATTCCTGCCAGATGCTGAATAGCGCCTGAGATACCACATGCAAAGTAGATTTTAGGCTTTACAGTAGTTCCTGTCTGACCAACCTGGTGTGAATGATCAATCCAACCAGCGTCTACAGCTGCTCTTGATGAACCAACAACTCCGCCAACCTTGTCAGCGAACTTCTTGATCAGTTCGAATCCTGATGCATCACCAAGTCCTCTTCCGCCTGAGCAGATGATTTCAGCGTCAGTCAGTGATACCATTTCCTTAGCTGACTTAACGATGTCCTTGATTGTGATGTGGATATCGTCAGCTGAAACAGTAGTCTTAACGTCAACGATTTCACCGGTAGCTCCAGCTACAGGCTCTCTCTTCTGCATTACGCCAGGACGAACTGTTGACATCTGAGGTCTAGTTCTTGGGCAGATGATAGTAGCCATCAGGTTACCACCGAATGCAGGACGAGTCTGCTTGATACCGGTTGATGGATCGTTAGGGTCCAGAGTTGAAGTATCAAGAGTAGTGTTCTTTGAAGTGTACTCAATGTAGCTTGAAACTCTTACGTCCAGTCTTGTACAGTCAGCTGTCAGACCAGTGTTGCATCTTGCGGCGATTCTTGGAGCGAAGTCTCTACCAATGTGAGTTGCACCGTAGAGAACGATTTCAGGCTTATATTCGTCGATAGCTTCCTTCAGAGCGAATGTGTATCCGTCTGTAGTGTAGTTCTTCAGGTGTGGGCTTGCAATCTTGTAAACCTTCTCAGCACCGTAAGCGAAGCATTCTTCAGCCAGTGGAGCGATGTCAGCTTCATCACCGATGAGAACTGCGCAAACCTGAGTGTCTTCGCTGATTTCCTTAGCCAGTCTGTAGCCTTCGCCGATGAGTTCCAAAGCAACGTTCATGAGCTTGCCGTTTCTCTGTTCTGCGAATACCCATACGTGCTTGTAGTCGCCCAGGTCAGCCTGTACTTCTACCTTCTTTTCTTCGATAGCACCAAACTTACATGAAGTCAGGCACTGGTTACAGAAGTCACAGCTAGGTCCGATGGCAGCAACTTTACCAAGCTTATTGCCATCATATGGTTCGAAATAAAATGCATCCTTAGGGCAGCTCTTGAAGCACTGTCCGCATCCTATACATTTTTCTTTAATAATGTTAATAGCCATTTAAATTTCCTCCTCCTTCTTAGATTACATGCTTGCCCTTAAGCTTAATCAGTAAGTTCTTAGCCTGAGCATTTTCAGTATCGCCTTCGATCTTAACGCCTGGCTGCTTTGGAGCTGGTGTGAATGATCTGAATACGTTTGTAGGTGATGCTTCCAGACCAACCTTAGTCAGGTCAACTTCGATGTCCTTAGCATTCCAAACCTTCATTTCCTTGTCACCGTAGATTCCGGCAACTGTCATGTATCTAGGAGTGTTCAGTTCTTTGATTGTAGTCAGCAGGCAAGGGAGCTGAACTTCGATGAGTTCATATCCGTCTTCCAGCTGTCTCTTAACTGTTACTGATTTTCTGTCGTCAGCAATTTCAAACTCTTCTACGTATGATACCTGTGGCAGATCCAGCTTTTCAGCAAGCTGTGGTCCAACCTGTGCAGTATCTCCGTCGATAGCCTGTCTTCCAGTGAAGATAAGGTCGTAGTCGCCGTTTTCCTTGACCCATTTTCTTACTGCAGCTTCCAGAGTGTTTGAAGTTGCCCATGTATCTGATCCGCCTACTGCTCTGTCGGATACCAGGATACCTTCGTCAGCGCCCTTAGCGATGCACTCGAAGAGCAGATCGTTAGCCTGTGGAGGTCCCATTGTGATTACTGTGATGTGAACATCATCAAACTTATCTTTAATCTGAAGAGCCTGTTCGAGAGCGTTAGCATCGTCGTTGTTCAGAATGCTAGGTACGCCGTCTCTGATCAGTGTTCCTGTTTTA
>JAQXIX010000006.1 GCA_029008005.1 Bacillota bacterium
AATATGCGGTGACTATAGCAAGGAGGGCACACCTGTTCCCATACCGAACACAGAAGTTAAGCTCCTTAGCGCTGATGATACTTGGTGGGAGACCGCCTGGGAAAGTACGACGTTGCCGCTTAGATAAAAAAGAAGTCCTGAATCAGGACTTCTTTTTTATGGTTTTTGTTTATGGTTTTTGATGTTTATTTTATCTTTCGTTCCATCATTTCATGATTCGTTGAGTATTTAAGAGCTGTTTCCCCTGTTACGATGCCGTCATTGTATAGTTTCAGCAGGCTTGAATCCATGGAGATCATCTCATCTCGAGAGGATGAGTATAAAAGGCCTTCAATCTGTGGAATTTTGTTATCTCTTATCATATTCCTGATAGCAGGAGTTACAGTCATTATTTCGAATACAGGCACAATACCGCCATCAACTGTCGGTACAAGCTGCTGTGAAACAACAGCAGTTAACACCATTGACAGCTGAATAGCAACCTGTTTCTGCTGATTTGCAGGGAAGACATCTATTATTCTGTCAATAGTATTTGCAGCTCCTATAGTGTGAAGGGTAGAGAAAAGCAGATGACCTGTTTCGGCTGCAGTCATTGCGATACTGATTGTTTCATAATCACGCATTTCTCCCAGAAGTACTACATCAGGACTCTGTCTCAATGCTGCACGCAGCGCCGTAACATAGTTTTCCGTGTCTACGTTTATTTCGCGCTGGCTTACAATACTGTTGTTATGTTTGTGGAGAAACTCCAGAGGATCCTCCAGAGTAATTATATGTTTCGATTGAGTTTTGTTAATCGAATCGATTATGCATGCCAGTGTTGTGGATTTGCCGCTTCCCGCAGGTCCGGTTACGAGAACCATTCCGCTTGAGTTGTTGCCCAGATTAATAATCTGCTGAGGAATATGTAACTCCGAATAGTCAGGTAATTTGAAAGTGATGATTCTGATTACAGCGGACAGAGCACCTCTCTGTTTAAAGGCACTTACTCTGAATCTTGACAGATTCGGTATGGCAAATGAGAAGTCGTCATCGCCGTCTTCTGTGACTTCATTTAAATCGCGACTGCCGGCAAGTTCATATATCTGAGACAGAAGTTCCTCAGTATCCGGAGGCAAAAGCCGTTCCTCGTCAATTCTTGCGATACTGCCTTTTATTCTGACAGAAACCGGGAGTCCCGCGATTATAAAAACATCGGAAGCACCCATATCAACTGCCTTTTGAAGTATATTTTTTACATCCATGCTTTATCTCCCCATTAAGTTCATATTCTGATTATAGTCACGATTGACAGTTGAAACAACCTGCCAGCGTGTAATTTCGTAAGTTTTTCCACCTGCGGCAGAGGAACCGGTAATGTCAACTTCTACCTTAAGAGCATGTTTGTCATTGATTTTGATTGTCCACTTGGTGTCATTGGTCCGTCCGGTTGACAAATCGTTCAGGTGTTCTTCTGCCGTGTTTGAAGCGTTATAATATTCTGTTTTGTGTTTTGCGTTGTCCTTGCTGAATTCATAATCGCTTCTGGCTGTAGAAAGTGACAGACATGCAAAAGTCACAAGACACAGAATCAGAAATACCACAAGAAGTGATGAAACACCGATTGTTGTAAATGGAGTGCTGTTATTGCTTCTGGACATTGTGTTTCACCTCCAGATGATAAAATGAATCCTTACTTCCGGGATATGACGCATCCATCGTGCATGTTATCAGACCGTTATCAGATGTGAAATCTGTATAAATAGAATAAGTTTCCAAATTTATTACACATTTGTTACCGTCTGTTTTTATATCAGGATATTCCATGGAAATTTCTCTCAGCGCTTCACGGCTGCTGTCCGATGTCTGGACGATTTCCGCAATACTGCTGCACTCATTTACAGCAAGATTAAGGTTTTTTGAATCCTGGCTCATCGTATGGGATTTTACGAAAAACTGCACGCATACAGCGCTGGCAATAGAGAAAAACAATATTGCGATTATCAGTTCGAGAAGAAACAGACTTGATGAGCGTGCGCGATTTCTGATTTTCATTATCTACTCCTTACACCGGCAATTGCTGTTGCGGTTTCTCCTTTGTCATCAGTACAACTTAATCTGAAAAGTCCGTTGCTTTTCTGCTCTATTGTGAAGTTGCGCACAGCTAGTATCGAAGTTCCGTTGTCCGCTGAAAATACTGTATCTACGGTATCGGCTTTTGCGAAAAGCTCTTTGATTCGGCCATCATGATAATATATGTACGTTATATATTTCTCTCCGTCTATTTCATCATGTATTGCGATAGCCTCACAACCGTCAAAAGTGCTGAGTTTCACGTTTCCGCTTCTGTCCCCGGCATGGATCTTTTCGGTCACATAGGACAGGGAAGTACGGGCTGTATCGTTTCTTGTGGAATTATACACATCGCTCTGATAGACGTTGGCCGCAAATAAGGTAACGACAAGAGCTGAAACTGCGAAAACAAAGAGCAGGACAACGGGAAAAATGAAATCAATCATATGTGTTTTTTTCTGAAATAATTTCATGAAATCACTTTTCCTTTCCGATTTCGATTACCGTAACATCGGGATAGATGTTTGAGCCGATGACTTTGTAATCTACCATAAACTTCGTTTCATCATAGATAAGTCCGTAATTGTCCTTGATATAGTCCAGATTCTCGGGATATGCGCCTTCTGTGGCATAACAATATGTTATGCTTCGCGAAAGAGAATTCTCAAGACTTTCTTTTTCCTTAGTTTCGGTTGTTTTAGACAGAGAATTTATTCCGTAGAAAAAAACTGTAATTACAATCAGGAAAACACATATTGCGAGGACGGTTTTTATTCCGCTTCGTGATTTCTGTCTGTACTGAAATCTTACCATAGCTTTTTCTCCTTACTCTCCGGATCAGAGGTTTGACATGATTCCCATAAGAGGGAACATGACTGAGAGAAGTATTATACCGACAATAACAGAAAGTGCAATTACGAGAGTCGGTTCCAGGACGGCCAGAATATTGTTCATTCTGTTGTCTATTTCCTCCTGATACAGATCGGCTATTTTATTCATTGTCTTGTCCATAGATCCTGTCTTCTGACCTACTGATGCCATTCTGGAGTATACACCGGTGAAAATTCCCGAATCACGGAAGGCCTGAGCCATGTCGGTTCCGTCAGCAATTATGCTTTTGCAGGTTTCGAGCTTTTGCCTGAAGTGGGAATCGTCGTTAAGGGCTTCCACAAGCTCCATGCTCCGTTCAGGGTGCAGGCCGCTTGAAAGCGTCAGAGCCATTGCACCTGCAAATCTGCAGGCGGCGGTATTCTCAAAGAGCTGCCTCGTTCCTTTGAATTTGTAGCAGAGATTTCTGGCAGTATTTCGTCCTCCCGGCGTTTTTACGGCAAGCAAAGCGCATAATATTATCATAACAAGTATTACAATCAGCGCTATGGAATAATTTCTTATCGCTTCTCCGATGTTCATCAGTCCTCTTGAAAAACCTGTCATTTCGGATCCGAGCTGTATGAAAACCTGGTTGAAAACAGGCATTACCTTAACAAGCAGAACAATAATAACGACAACCATCATACCGGCCATGATAAGAGGGTATGTGATGGTGTTTCTGATGCTTTTGTTCAGCTCGTCCTCACGTTCGTAATGGGCGGCAAGGGATGCGGCAACATCATCGAGGCGGCCTGTTTCTTCTCCGATTTCAATCATATTTATCATGTATTCGGGAAACATGCCTGTTTCTCTTAAGGCTTTTGTCAGGCTGCCCGATTCATGAAGCCCGTCTAAAATCTTCCGGAGAACAACACGTTCCTCATCGTTATCTGTATCCTCCAGCATTATTGTTATACCTTCCGTTGCAGAAATGCCGGATTGAAGAATAACAGCAATCTGATTACAGAATGCAGCTGTTTCAGCGTTAGAAAAAGCCTTGTTTACATTAGCCATTTTTGACCTCCATCAGTAATTGTATTTCACTGTATAATTGCTTCCGTTGCCGACATACTCCTTAACAGCGGATTTATCGTTTGAGGAAGCGAGAGTAGGGTCCATCAGAGACCAGTTTTTACCGTCAAATTCTATTATGTCATCTACCCATCCGGTTTCTTCGGTGTATACACTTATCCATGCGTGGTAAGTCGAACCGGAATACCCGACTACGAGTTTGCAGGGCACTTTTTGAGAACGAAGAATTGCAGCCATAAGTGAAGCATAATCAAAGCATATGCCTTTGCCTGTCTCGAGGGTCTCATCAATGTCCGGAATATAATCCAGAGGCACATTGGAGGCTTTATCATAATCGTACTCAACATTTTTTATTACATAGTTATATACGTTTTCGACAAAATTAAGATCATCAGGCGAATCTTCAGACAGCTCCACGCCCAGTTCCATTGATTTCATACCTTTTGTAAACCACACGTACTGATTTGGGAAAAGGAAAGGCTTGAATTCATCGTTGAGAGATACGGATATTGTTTTTGAAAACGAAAGATTGTACATATCGCCTGTAACGTTTTCAAGCACATCTACTCGGTAATCTCCGTCTCCTGTTGTGAGAGGGAAGGTTTCGAAGTCCTTTGTCTTAAGGGTATATGTATATATCGCATTATCAGATCCGGTAATCTGGACTTTTGCCTTAGAAGCAGAGCCGCTGTATTGGATCATTACATATCCGTCGTCTGTGTTGGATGCATCAACCGTAACTCCTCCGCTGCTGTATCGGTTGGAGCCTGAGGCCTCGGGAACCGGGTAGTCTGTTGTGCTGCCGCGACTTCCTCCGCCTCCGGAGCCGCCCCCGCATCCCGTGAGCGTCATTGTAACACAAAAGACTGCACACAATACGAGCAGAAAGAAAAGCTTTACTTTTGCATTTCCGTGCATTCGGGCAGTCTCCTTTCGGTGTTATTTTATTGTCAGCGCAAGCTGAAGTACGTTATCCGCATTATCAGGGATAAAGATGTTCACGGATTCATTAGGGTATTCAAGGGAAACCCATCCTTCTTCGGCATTGTATTCAGTCGGTTCATATTTGCTTCCGTCGGATTTCATAATATATATTTTATCCCAGGCAATACCGGAACCCTCATCTTCCAGGCTAAGATACACCAGGTTGTCGCGAATCGAATCCGAAGTGACCTTCGGAACATCACGATCAATTGCGGACACCGTAATGGTTTCTGTTGTTGACTGATTATTCAGGCAGGAAACTGTAACAGTCATTTCACCGCCTGTATCCGGTTCGATTGAGTAGACTTTTTTCTGTTTCTCATATACAGGAACATTCTTTCCGTCAATAGTGGCTTTAACACTGGTTACCGGCATAATCGAATCGACACCGAGATGGTAAGTCGGGTGAGGCGAATCGGAAGACTGTTCCAGAACACTGATTTTCGGACCGAAAAAGAACAGCGGCAGAGCCAGGAACAAAAGCATAACTATAACCAGTATAACCTTCTGAAGGAAGAAGCGATCCTTTCTGTAATTGCTGTAAGACTGCAAGTCATTGAGAGGTACAGTATTAGGCTCCACTTCGCATACATCGAATATGTTCTGCAGCATCTGATCTGCAACTTCGACATTCAGTTCATCTTTTTTTCTGTTAAAAATATCAAACATGCTAAGCTTCACCTCCTTTACTGTGTTATCAGGCTGCGTAATCTGTCCTGACCGCTTCTTATATATCTTTTCACCGAGCTTCTGCTGCAATCGAGAAGTCTGGCAATCTCATCGATTTTCATGTTGTTGTAATATCTCAGGATGATTGCCTTTGACTCCGAGAAGGGCAGTCCCATTATCTGGCGTATTATATATTCGTTTTCGTCTATACGAATAGCCTGATGTTCCGGGTTACCGGAAGCTGTGTCCTGATAATCCATGGAATTGCTCTCGTATTCTGTCAGCTCCGCATTGTATTTCTGCTGTTTCTGGTACATTCTGAAGCAGACTCTGAAATTAATCTGATTCAGCCAGGAAACAAAAAGCTTGGGGTCTTTGATTGAATTAATGTTTTTAAGCGCTTTGATATATGTTTCCTGAATGGCATCCTGTGCCAGATATTCATCCTTCAGGTAGTTTCGGGCGAATCGGAATTCCTTCTGATAAGTTGCTGCATAAAGCTCCGCAAAAGCATTACTGTCGCCCTCCTGAACCCTTTTAACCAGCGAAGCTATGTATGTATAATCAAGATTTGCCATAGCTTTTACCTTACCTTTCTTAATTACTCATAGATACGTCTGTCTGAAAGAGCAATCAGATCTGTAATGGTTTTGGTCGAAGGTCCCTCCCGGAAAGCAATGCCGTATTTATACTGTATAGGATAACTTCCGGCAGCCGCGTTGTTGGAAATAACCTTCTGATGTATTCTGTCAAGGAAAAGATTGATCTTTTCTTCGGTGGAATTTTCGAATATGGCGATGAATTTGTTTCCGCCGTTTCTTGCAACGAAGCAAAGATCCACAGACGTAAGCTTAAGAATATTGGAAAAGTCCCTTATAAGCTTGTTGCCCTGAATATGTCCGTATAAATCATTTATTTCTTTGATATTGGAAAGTTCGAGCATGATACACCCCATGTCTTCCGGAATGGGTTTATCAAGATACTTTTCAATCAGAACATCAGACGAGTACCTGTTGGCAATACCTGCAACAGGATCGGAATGAACAGCGAAGTCAAGTTCTCTGTAATCATGTTTGAATGATGCGAACAAGCTGAAATCCAGGAACGTAAACAGAAATGTCAGTCCCAGAGACAGCCAGAGCATAATACACATAAGTCTCACATCGGCCTGAGAGGCGATAAGGTGAAACAGATTTTTATTAACGAATACAATTGTCGCGCAGGCTGCCGTAAGCATTACGAATACGACAAGCTGTATTGTTTTCAATGTGTCAAATTTCTTCATTTTGATTTCCTCTCTTCATTTCCCAAATTTATACACACAATCTACTTATTATATAGTACCACAAATCTTCCTTTTGAAAAATTTTTTTTTGAAATGTGAACCATTTTAATTAAAAAGAAACACTTTATTTATAGAAACGTAATTAAAGAATAAGTCTTTGAAAGGTGAGAAACATGAAACTTAAATTCAGAAAGATTTTGGCACTGGTAATGACTGTCGCCATGGTTGCGACAACAGTTACCTTTACTGCCGGAAACACATTGCAGGCGGAAGAACAAAGTACCGCTCCGGCAGTTTCACAGGAAACCTCCGAACCAGCCAAGGCGGAACCGGCTGAATCGGAGAAGAGCGAACCGGTTACCGAGACGCAGAAAATTGTTGTAGAATCAGATTCTGCAGCCGATTCGGACAGTGACAGAGAAAGTACCGAAAGTGAACCGGCAGAAGTCGACAGTAATCAGGCAGCAGATGAAGAACAGGAAAAGCAAGCTGAAGAGCAGGAAGAAATTAAAATGCCTTCTCAGCATTTCAGCGACAGAGCCGGTAACGGAATCACAGTCGATGTGTCGGCACCTGAAGGAGCCTTTCCTGAAGGAACAACAATGAAAGTTACTGCTGTCAGCCATGCAAAAGCAGTATCAATGGTTGAAGACACGGTTGACGGGGTACAGGACGCAAACGGTGTTGACATCACATTCTTCAATGATGGTAAGGAAATACAGCCTGAGAAGAATATCAGCGTTAAACTTGGCAATGCAGGTGTAGACGGTGATAATTTTAGCGTATACCATGTCGGAAACAACAAGTCCGTTGATAAAGTGACGGATAATGCGTCAACAAACGGTGCATCATTTAAGGCTGATGATTTTTCAATTTACATAGTAGTGGGACAGGAAGAAACACAGGTTATTCCGGATTCCTTAAAGGTGAATTTCCGTTTCGTGAACAGTTCACGCAGTGAGCTGGGAGCACCGGACACTGTTTATATTGAAAAGAACGAGCAGGGAAAATATGAAATTGAATATACAATCCCTGAATTTGAAGGCAAAACAGCTGAAAGCGTTGATTGCTATGGTGCCGATTTTGCAATCAGCTCAGACGGTACTAAGGTTACAGCAACAGTTGATGCAGCAGAGGATGACTCTGTTCAGCAGGAAGCAAGCTGTGACATAATTTATGTTTCTCAGAAGGCAGAATATACAGTAAAACATGTATTTGAGAAGGAAGGTGCAGATTCAGATACACCTGAAAGCGAGAGATTTGAAGCCAGGGCAGATGTGCCTGATATTACCCTCGAGGGCGAGATAGGAACGGAAACGGAAGCAACGGCTCAGGTTATAAACGGCTTTACTGCACAGGAAATCGATCAGGAGATTATCTCCGGAGATGCAGAGCAGCCAACGGTAGTTACAATAAAATATGACAGAAATAAATACTTCCTCACATATGACACTCAGGGAGGTTCATATGTTAAGGGCAAAACCATCAGCTACGGATCCAGCGTTGATGTGTACAGCAAAAATGATTCAAAGCTGACATGCACTAAGGAGGAGCATACACATTCAGCGGTTCCAGCGGCCAGTGCAAATAATAATAAAGGAAAGACAATCGGATGTTACACGTCAACATGGCCGTGGGGTTCTTGGAACTACGAATGGGTGCTTTCATGCAATAAGAACGAACATACCCACGACAGCTCCTGCTATAGCTCTGCAATATCATCTCCGATTCCGTCAAGACAGGGATACACTTTTGGGGGATGGTATTCCGATGCAGGGTGTACAGAGGAAGCACCTCAGACAATCGACAGCGTAGAAGGGGACTATACTGTATACGCCAAGTGGGTCCCAAAGAATGTGAATTATACAGTTGTAGTTCGAAAGGAGAATGTAGACGGTTCATACAGCTTTGTTACATCATCAACAAAAACTGC
>JAQXIX010000007.1 GCA_029008005.1 Bacillota bacterium
CTCTTCCTGAACCGCATTTCCAAAACAGTCTTCCGCTCTGAAAATAAGCACTTCTCCCGGTTCCGCCGTTGCTTCCGGCTTATTGCTTCCGTTAAATCTCAATACCGACTTGTCTACTACTTTCATGTTTTACCTCCATAACTCTTGCCAGCTAATTTAATTATCAACTATTTTCGCTATAAATCAACTGTTTTATTTAATATCTTTTGCTTTTCTGCATTTGCATTAAGGGATTAGAGAACATGAACTACATCGAAAATAAAAAAACAGCTGTCAAAAGAGCTGTCTTCAATTCCATCGGGCAGGTTGCATCTGAAACATAGCAATAATTATACTGCCTTTGTGCGATATGACGGTCCCGGCCATAAACCGGAGATCAGGGATAAACAAAGTCGTAAGTTAAACAGATATCATTTTGAGTTTTGCAGTAAAATAATATTTCCATGGCCCTATTGTACCGTGAATTCAGCTAATTGTGCTCTCCTGTTACGGCGAAAACAACCCATTCCGCAATATTCACAGCATGATCTCCGATTCTCTCAATATATTTCGCAATCATAAGCAGATCGAGGGCATATCTTCCGTCCTCAGTATCTCTGACTATCATTTCAATCAGACCGTCTCTTATCTCTTCGAAATAATTATCTACTGAATCATCATCGCTTACAACCTTCTCAGCCAGAGCCACATCTCTTCTTACGAAAGCCTCAACACTTGTCGTAACCATCTTTGCCGCTGCCCTCGCCATAGTCTCAATAGCATCGTGCTCCGGACCGTTGCGGTCTCCCAGATGCTTGATAATTTCAGCTATATCGGCAGTCTGGTCGCCTATTCTCTCCATATCCGTTATCATTTTAAGTGCTGCGGAAATCTGGCGAAGATCTCTTGCCACAGGCTGCTGCTGAAGCAAAAGCTTCAAACATATGCTCTCAATTTCTTTTTCCATCTGGTCTATCTTATAATCGGCCGAAATAACTTCTTCGGCCTTTGCTGTATCATTGCCTTTCAGCGCAGCTGCCGCCAGATTCATTGCTTCATCACAAAGCTCACCCATCTTCGTCAGGCTTTCGTTTAACTGCTCAAGCTGCATGTCGAAATGATTTCTCATTAACCAAACCTCCCTGTAATGTAATCCTCTGTTCTTTTTTCCCAAGGTGTCGAAAACAGTGTTTCCGTGTCGTTATATTCAACAAGCTCTCCGGTTAGGAAAAATGCTGTCCTGTCGGATATACGCAAAGCCTGCTGCATGTTGTGAGTAACAATTACTATCGTATATTTTTTCTTCAGCTCAACGGCCAGATCTTCTATTCTGGATGTGGAAATAGGATCCAGGGCACTTGTCGGTTCATCCATTAACAGCACTTTCGGCTCAACAGCCAGCGCTCTTGCTATGCACAGCCTCTGCTGCTGGCCTCCGGAAAGACCGAGAGCCGGCTTTTTCAAACGATCGCATACCTCGTCCCATATTGCCGCACCCTTCAGAGCATTTTCGACGATTTCGTCAAGCTGCTCCTTCTTCCTGATTCCGTGAGTTCTCGGTCCGTAGGCTACATTATCGTAGATACTCATCGGAAAAGGATTCGGTTTCTGAAAAACCATGCCGATTTCTTTTCTGAGCATATTTACATCTGTTCCCGGATCGTAAATTTTCTTTCCGTCGTATTCAATATCTCCGGTGATTTTCACTCCCGTCACAAGGTCATTCATCCTGTTAAGAGTTTTGAGAAATGTCGATTTCCCACATCCCGACGGACCTATAAGTGCTGTTATCTTGTTTTCCTCAATGTCCATGGTTACATGCTTCAGCGCCTGCGTCTGCCCGTACCACAGATTCAAATCATTTACATTTATTATGCTGCTCATGCATTTCTCCTCTTCTTGAAATATTTTCCCGCAAAGTCCGCAGACAGGTTGATAATAAGCGTCATTATCATCAGTATCGCCGCGATGGCAAAGGCCACTTCAAACTCACCCTGCTCCTTGGCATATACGTAAAGTGCCACCGTCAATGTACAACCTGAGCTTGTGATACCTGTAAAGAAGTCATTTATTACGTGAGCGAATCCGGCGGTAAAGAGCAGTGCCGCTGATTCTCCCAGTATTCTTCCCGTCGACAGAATACATCCTGTTATTATCCCGTCAACACAGCCGGGAAGAACTACCGTCCTGATTACTCTCCACTTGCCTGCTCCCAGTCCGAAAGCACCTTCTCTGTAACTTTGGGGAACAGTTTTCAGTGATTCCTGTGCAGTACGCATTACTGTAGGCAGATTCATTATTGCCAGTGTCATCACTCCGGCCAGAAGGGATGTTTTCATATCAAGGAACTGACAGAAAAACAGCATTCCCACAAGACCGTATATTATAGATGGTATTCCCGAAAGAGTTTCCGCAGCATATTCAATAACAGACACCACTCTCTTGTTTTTCGCATACTCTGTCAGATATACAGCCGCCCCGGTTCCCAGAGGAAGTACTATAACAAGGGTTGCCAGTATCATATAAACTGTATTGAGTATGTCCGGCAGGATTCCTATGTTCCCATCCAGATAGCTGGGGCCTGTGCTCAGCAGATCCCAGGTTATATAAGGCAGTCCCTTAGCGAGTACATATGAAATCAGGAACAGTACAAGCCCGCATGTAACAGTTGTGGCTCCAATCATCAGAACCATCATTACGACATTATATGTTTTCCTCTTTTCCATATTGTCTGCCTATGCCCTTTCTCTCTTCAGGAAATAATTGAGTGCCGCGTTGATAAGCATTATGAACAGGAAGAGTACAAGCGCTATTGAAAACAGTGCTTCTCTCTGAAGTCCTGCAGCATATGACATTTCACTGGCTACTGCTGTAGTCAGGAATCGTACACTTTCGAAAAGCCCCGGCATATTGGCCGCATTTCCGGCTACCATCATTACTGCCATCGCTTCGCCTATTGCTCTGCCCACACCCAGAACTATCGCCGCAGCTATTCCGCTTTTGGCTGCCGGAGTTGAAACTCTGAAATATGTTTCAATCGGTGTTGCTCCAAGTGCCAGCGATGCCTCCTCATATTCGGGAGGAACAGCATCTAAAGCATTAAGAGATACCTTTACCACAGACGGCATAATCATAATTGCCAGAACGATTATCGCAGCCAGGAGACTTGCTCCGTCCGGCACGTTGAATATATTCATTACTGCCGGTACCAGGACCATCATTCCCACAAGACCGTATACAACCGAAGGTATTCCGGCCAGAAGACTTATTGCTGTTTCAGCCCCGTGTCTTAAGCCTGCCGGTGCGACCTTGGAAAGATAAACTGCAACAAGGAAGCTTATCGGAGCTCCTATCAGTATTGCTCCTGCTGTTCCGTATATGCTTGTCATAATGAAGGGCAGTATTCCAAACTGTGGTTCCGATCCCGTTGAATTCCAATGAGTGTTGAAAACGAAATCCCGTATTCCTATCTTACTGATAGCGGGTATTCCCGATACTATCAGGTATACCGTTATCAGGAGCACTGCTCCTACAGTAACCAGACCTAGTATCAGGAATACACCATGTATTATGTTCTCTGATTTTGCTCTTAAGTTCATCATCTGAATTCCGCCTATTTTGCTACAGGAACCGCTCCTGCTCCGGAAATGATTTCTGCTGCTTCAGCTGATGTAGCGTAGTCAAAGAACTTCTGTGCAGCATCACTTAACTGGCTGTCAGCCTTTGTTACAAGCATAAACGGTCTCTGAATCTTGTAGCTTCCGTCTGAAATTGTGTCTTCTGAAGGTGATACTCCGTCTACAGTTACTGTTTTAACGCTTTCGTCAACTGCTGCAAGTGACGCATATCCTATGGCATTCGGATTTTTGCTTACTGTTGTAATAACGTCACCTGTTGATGTAAGTTCCTGACGATATGCACACTGTTCCTCAGTCTCTGTGATGGATTCGAATCCGTCTCTTGTGCCGCTTCCGGCCTCTCTGCCGATAAGTACTATTTCTGAATCCGCACCTCCCAGTTCACTCCAGTTAGTGATTTTGCCTGTATAAATATCTTTAATCTGCTCCATTGACAGGTCGCTTACTTCGTTTTCCGAATTAACGACAACTGCGATTCCGTCAAGTGCCACTTCTGTTGCTTCAAGTCCTGCATCCTTTTCTTCATCCTTCAGATCTCTGCTCGAAAGACCTATATCGCATCTTCCCTCGGAAACTGCTGTTATTCCTGTTCCCGATCCTGTCGGATTATATGTGAATGAAATGTCCGGGTTTTCTTCCATAAACTTCTCACCAAGAGAGCCTATTACCGCTTCCATGGAAGTTGATCCGTCTGTTGCTACGGTTCCGCCCGTTTCTCCTGATGGTTCCTCTGAATTCGATCCGCATCCTGCCAGTGCACCAAGTGCCATTACAGCGCAAAGTCCCAATGCAATTAATTTCTTTTTCATTTAATTTTCCTTTCCGGCATCCTCTGCCTCTCATGCATTACCTCTTGTTTACAGCTAAATGATACTTTCGAAATGTAAAGTCTGTTATCACAGAATTGTCAAGGCTTTTTAAAATCCTCAAATTCTATTCTGCAAAATTTTCATTTGACAGTTTTTTAATAAGTTGCTATAGTATATACATTGAAAAATTATCAATATTCTAAATATTTATAATTTTTAATAATTTACGAATATTTAGCTCTGTTGATAGCGAGGAGGTGAATTTGTTTTGACAGAAAAATTGCAAAATGAAGTTAAAAGCTTCAACCCAATAAGAGCATTGATTGCTATCGCTATTGTAATAGCCATATCTTATGCTCTGGCATTCACCCTGGTTCCTGTTGCGAACCTTGAGGAAGATGGCGGAAATCTGGGAATCTGGTCATGTGTTCCCGCATTCTTCCTTGTAGTTTATATCTTCGCAACCAAGCGAGTTCTCGAGGGACTTATTCTGGGATCTGTTGTAGGATTGATCTTCGCTGCTCCTACAGCCAATGTAGTCGGCTCCTTAAGCGGTACCGCCACTGAGGTAATGATGGACGAAGACACAGGATGGCTGATACTTGTATGCGGACTTATGGGCTCGATAATCAAGCTCATCGAAGTTACAGGCGGAGCTCAGGCATTCGGTGAATGGGCCGGCAGGAAAGCCAAGTCCAGAGAAGCCACTCTGATGTGGACATACATCCTCGGATGTATCATATTCATTGATGACTATCTCAACTCAATGACAATAGGCTCCTGCATGAAGAAGCTTACCGACCAGCACAAAGTATCACGTGAAATGCTCAGCTATGTTACTTCTTCAACAGCAGCGCCTCTGTGTGCATTGATTCCTATTTCAACATGGGCGATTTTCGCAGGACGTATTATGGTTGACAACGGCTACGGAGTTGAGGGTAAAGAAATACAGTCATTTATCCATACAATTCCATTCAGCTTCTACGCTATTGCCGCAGCTATACTCGTACCACTGGTAATATGGCATGTAATTCCTGTATTCGGACCGATGAAAAAAGCCGAAGACAGAGCCAAGTCGGGTGGACCGTTAGCACCTCCGGGATCCGAAAAAATCGACCTCAATGCCGGTGATGTTGAAATCAAGGGAACTCCGAGATTGTACAACCTTATTATTCCTATCGTTGGAATGGTATTCTTCACAATAATATTCGACCTTGATATGCAGTACGGCGTAATTGCAACAATGGCACTCTGTTTCGTTCTCTTCGTAGGACAGAAACTCGTAACAGCCGAAGAGTTCTGGGACTACAGTATTGAAGGAATCAAGAACATGATCCTTCCACTCGCTCTCATGGTTCTGGCATACATCTTCGCAGCAGTAAACGATCAGGTGGGATTCACACGCTACGTAATCGATATTGCTGTTGAAAACGCTTCACCGCAGATGCTTCCTGTTCTCATCTTCCTGCTTCTGGCAGTAACTGAATTTATCACAGGAACAAACTGGGGAATGTACATTATCGCACTGCCGATAGTAATTCCAATCTGCATGGGCGCAGGAATACCTGTTGCTCTCGGATGCGGAGCTGTTATCTCAGCCGGAGTACTGGGAAGCCACTGCTGCTTCTATTCCGACTGTACAGTAATCACTTCATCCGCTACAGGCTGCGACAACTTCGCACACGCATGGACTCAGATGCCGTTCGGACTTCTGGCCGGCGTAATTGCAGCTATCGGATATCTGATTTGCGGATTCGTAATGATCTAAAAATTTCGTTATAATCTAAAATAAAGGAGCTGCTGCACTAAGTGATTAGTGCAGCAGCTCCTTTTATGGCCTTCTTATTCTATTTTCTTATCCTATAATTATTTCAATCTTCCTTTATTATTCCTGTCAGCGAACTTGCAAGTCCTGCCATCCCCTGTATCTCAGACGGAATAATAATCTTCGTCGCATTGCCGTCGGCGGCTTTCTCAAAGGCCTCCAGGCTCTTTATCGTAAGAACTTCCTTTGTCGCACCGGCTTCTGCAATCATCCTGATTCCGTCTGCCGTTGCCTTCTGAATTTTCAATATTGCCTCGGCCTCACCCTCAGCTTCTCTTATAGCTTTTTCCTTGGCCGCTTCCGCCTCGAGGATTACGGCTTCTTTGTTACCCTCGGCAATGAGAATAGCCGACTTTTTCTCACCTTCTGCCTTGAGAATTACTTCACGTCTTTCTCTCTCGGCCCTCATCTGCTTCTCCATGGCCATCTGAATGTCCTTCGGAGGGTTGATATTCTTAACTTCAACTCTGTTGATTTTTATTCCCCATGCATCTGTCGCTTCATCGAGAACAAGCGTTATCTTAGAGTTAATGTGCTCTCTGCTTGTAAGCGTGCCGTCAAGTTCAAGTTCTCCGATAATATTTCTCAAAGTTGTTGCACTGAGATTCTCAATAGCCGCAATAGGATTTTCCACACCGTACGCATAAAGCTTCGGATCCGTAATCTGGAAATACACAACCGTATCTATTTCTATTGTTACATTATCCTTAGTAATAACAGGCTGCGGGGGAAAATCGATTACGTGTTCTTTAAGTGAAACTTTTCTGGCCACTTTGTCGATAAGCGGTATTTTGAAATGCAGTCCCGTCTGCCAGGTCTGCATGTATTTCCCAAGCCTTTCGATTACGAAAGCATTTGCCTGAGGCACAATTCTTATATTCGTAATAACAAGTCCGATAACTACAATAATAATAAGAATCACTAATATTACACTAATCATTTTTATCTCCTTCCTCTATCACAAAAAGTGTTACTCCTTTTATTTCTTTAACCGTCACTGCAGCCCCTTCTGCAATTTCTCCCGTTCTATAATCGGCAGGAGATGCGGTCCAAAGCTTTCCGTCAAGTCGAACTCTTCCCGGTGAAGAAGAACTGACAGGCTCCTCAACTATACCCCGAGCTCCGACAATAGCATTTACGTTTGTTTTTTCTACGTTCCTGTTCAGTTTTTTTCTCGCCCATGGCCCCGTTACAAGTAGAAGAACCAGCGATACTGCGACAAACACAATTATCTGGCCTATCACGGGTAATCCGGCAATTGCGCAAATTGCAGCCGCAAAAGCTCCTCCCGCAAACCAGATACTAGTAAGTCCCATAGTAAAGGCTTCTATTGCTGCCAGCACCACCGCCAAGGCAATCCATATTACTGCAGGGCTCGACAAAATCATTTCTACACTCATTTTTTCTCCTTTCGCCTACCCTCTTCCCAAATGTTTCTCGAGCATTTCTCTCTTTTGCGATTCAGTAAGCAAACCGCTTTTGACCAATGTATTCAGACTTTGCTCATAACTGCTTGCGGCGTGAATATTCAAGTCGGATCCGGTCGGCCCAGTGCCTCCGATCATCTTCTTGCCACGTTTTTTTACGAAAGTTTCAATAGTTCCTCCCGGCTTGATGTTTACACCCTTCTTTTTAATGACATAAACTATAAATACTACAATAAGCAGTATAAAGAGTATCACCGAAAACAAATTCAATCCCCCCTTCAATCCTAAGATGCATCAATTGTCCAGTTATTTCGGATTTTTTCTCTTGCCTGTGACTTCCTCTACTTCCAGAACATATACTACTGTTCTCGTTACTGCTGCCGGGTCGAAATATGCGTTCCCGCCGGGATGATAGTGATTCATCAGCTTTTGCAGTGCCTCGAGCTTTTGCTCTTCATCAAGGATTCTTATTCTGCCTCTGCCAATGACGCTTTCGTAAGCCATTGTGCAGTATCCCTTCTCTTCGAAATACTGGAGTTTGTGGCTGCAATCCATCTCGAACGAAGCCCTGTTATCCTTTTTTATTAGCTCCAGCTTGTATCCTTCGGTGGCACTGTGAAAAATCAGGGTTATCTTGCCGTTTTCCACGTGCATTCCGAAATTCAGCGGCAGAATATACGGATATCCATCATTATTAAGTGCAAGTCTGCATACATCACACCGCTTCATCACTTCGATTATTTCTGCAAAATCCTTAATCTCACGGGTTTTCTGTCTCATTTTTCTCCTCCTTGAAAAATTTCTGCTATTTCCATTCCCGTCATTGATTCATTTACTCCCATCGCCTTTGCTTTAGAGCTGACAAACAGCGGTTTTCCCGAAAGCATATCGGTGAATTCAGGCGCTGAGAATACACATGCAGCAAAATCTATTGTGTCGATTTTTTCCGGCTCCCGGAATATCAACAGCAATTCCGGCGGCCGGTCTGCCGTTAATATTTATTTCTTTAATATTTGTGTTTTTCATAATGCCTATTATACCATGAAATTGCGTTGAATATGGGTTCACAGAACAGTTTTCGGCATTAAATTGCCATATAAAAACTTTTACCTCCGTGTCTGGCAAAAATTATACAATCAGAAAAATATTTTTTCCTATATGGCAGTTTTTGCTCGAAATAGTCGGATTTTAAGCCTATTTTGCCATATTTGATTTTATTGAAGCGCATATGGCAGTTTCCGACCTTAAATTGCCATATGCGTTAAAAAGAATATCATTATGTATAATTTTTGCCATTTGCGACGCCGTTAATGCCTGTTACGGCAATGTCTCACTTCCATGAAGCATACCCCTAAGAGTAGAGTCTAAATCGGACAAATCTTACTGACCACCATTTGGCGCGGACACCGACCGGCTCATATACGACTGCTGCGCTGTCGGTGGCCTTTCAGGCCGGCCGCCGCAAGCAGCAAACCGTTATTAAAAGCCGCCATGGGGTTTACAAATATCCTTGTTGTCCGCGCGAGTTCTATTTCACATGAACTGCGGTGAAAAACGGAGACTGGAAGGATACTTTTGATCTGGACAAAAAACAAATGATACGTTCCGGCGCCTGATTTTCACCGCAGTCCGCGAAAATTCAATCATTACAGCCTTTGCGACGGTGAAACTTGGTGACTTTTGAAAAAAACTCTACAACAACTTGACACCGTCAAATGACAATGTTAGTGTAAAGTAGTTGTGGAGTTTTTAAAGAAAAAGAAATAGAGATCAATCCCAAAGTGTTAAAATGGTTTTACCACAAATCATTCAACGAAAGGAAGATCTCTATGGAAAACATTATACAGCAGATAGCAATTGAAC
>JAQXIX010000008.1 GCA_029008005.1 Bacillota bacterium
CTGGTTCATGTCACCTGCTCCGCCGCCTTCACCGTCATACTGTCCGCAGTAGAGACGCAGGAATCCCAGTTCGGTGGTGTTTCCTTCAGGTAAAGCTGTAGGTGCTGTTCCGTCAGTAAGACCTGTGTTAACGTCAGCCCATCCTATTACAGCCGGAACCTGCTCTCCCTTTTCGCTGGAACCGAAATCATAGAAATATCTGGCTTTATTAAGGCCTACTGTTTTGACCTTACCATTTTCATAAGCCCGTTCCTGCAGAAACTGTACAGCATAATTGTCTGTGGCAATCACTCTCACATCATCTGTAATATCAGATTCATTCTTTCCAAGAAGTGAAGCTACCTTAACGCCGTCCACCAAATAATAATTCTTCGCATAAGGCGATTGTGATTTCATGGCAGAGTATTTCTGTTTTGTCACCTTGCCTTTTGCTTCGGTAAAACTTTTTAACTCATCCATGGTATAGGATTTTTCCATGGACACATTGTCGGCACCATACACACCTTCGTTTCCGATTAATCCCTTGCCGGTAACAACCAAAGCAGGGCTCTTAACCGTAAGCTCGTCTGTAGCATGAGCCTGAAAACCTCTGTTAAGAGGCATCATTGTGAAGACAAGTGCAACTGTCAGCAACACAACCAGTGTTCTAGATGCAATTGTCCTGCACAGTCCTTCGACTCGCATTTTCGTCCTCCTTCTTCTAATAATGATTTAACCGTTTGATTATTTAACCTTAACTGATTTAACAGTTGAAAAGTTGCCGTAAAATTTTTTCTTGGACACTGTCTTATATGCCCTGACTTTATAGTAGTATGTCTTGCCTTTTTTCAGCTTTTTGTTTACGAAGTACTTAGTGGAACCTTTTTTTATGGTTTTAACAGCCTTGAATCCCGAAGTACGCTTGAGAGATCTGTATATCTGATATCCGCTTGCTCCGGAGACTCTGTTCCACTTAATAGTTGCCTTTCTCTTCCCTGATTTAAGGGATACTGACGGTGTCGCCGGCACAGGCTTGGCACTTGCTGTAACAAGGCTGCTGCAAACCGGCTTTCCCTCTTTGTCGGACGAGACTGCCTTTATTCTGTAGTAATAAGTGGTTCCCGTTTTAAGTCCTGAATTTATATAACTTGTCGTTGTCGGTGAGTTGATTCTGCCAATCAGCACATTACTGCTTCCCGACTGTCTGTATATTTCATATCCTGTTGCTCCCGGTGTTCTGTTCCATCTCAGTGTTACCGAATTGTATCCTGAAGATGCGGCCTTGAATCCCGTAACATTACACAGCACAACATTGTAGTTCAGAGTAGTTACATCGCTGTCCTTCTTGCCGTAACCGATGGTTTTGACTTTAATGACGTATTTGCCCGGTTTGTTCAGAACAGGCGGATTCGTAAGCCTGTCGTAATACCTGTATGCCGAATAGTTATAGAAACCGCCCGCAAGTCCCGGTGTTTCTCCTTCCTTCGGATCGATTACATAACAGATTTTGTCTCTCTTATTTTTCTCGGAAGGATAAGGTAATTCTATAGTCTGACCGGCGCATACTGTTGAACCATCTTCCGGCACTGCTTCACTTACCTTTTCACACTGTTCAAGTGTTCCGTTTCTGATGATATTTATCTGAGCGATTTTAAGCATTCCGTCTACGCATTCTGCAAAATTCTGTTCATTTGGTTCTGTCTGACCGAAAAAGAATGTATTTCTGTTTTCCGTTTCAATAATCGAAGGAACAAGCTCTTTACCTTCATAGGCTGCCGATTTGACTGCTCCTCCTCTGTTGTCTGTTCCTGCCGATGCATTCGGGTAATAATATCTGTCGGCGAAAAGCTGCCCGGCGGTAATCTTCGTAGTATATCCGTCGGTACCGGTAAAGCAGATTAATGCATCATCATCTAAAGTTCTCCTCGGAATCAATCCTGTGGCATCTTCAATAATACTGTCCACACGTATGCCCGTTCTGTCTGCCTTCTTAGAGAATGACGGGTAAGTATTAAATCCTGAATAGCTGGCCGTTTCCTTGGTGAAATTCTCCTCTAAATCCGCTTGTGTTGCATAGGATTTTGCTGTTATTCCGTCAACTTTAACAGTAAGTGCATCACCTACATAATACGTGAACGTCTGAAGCACACTGTCCTGCTTGCCGTAACCCTTTACTTTTACCTTGAGAACAACCTTTCTGTTCTTATATTCAGGCAGGTCCGGGTCGGTGCCCGCCTTGCAGACAGGCTTGCAGATCATTTCCTGCTTTGGTCCGCAGTTATATATAGGACAGCCGTAGTCCGGATACTTCTCTTCGAAGGTGTAATATATCTTGTCGTAATTCATATCTATTTTACTGCCTGCAGCAGGTGATATCGTAATTTCTGTTCCCTCCTTCTGAAGTGAAGATGATGGCGTCTTATCATCGACAACAATACTACCGCAACGTGGCGCCTCCGCTGTAGAAACGTTTATTACTCCGCCGCCCACCATTTTCTTAACGAACAACGGATTGTTTTCCTCGTTTGGAGCCACCTGACCAACGTACAGAGTTTTATTTTTATTCTCTTCAAGGCTGTCATCAAGACTTATTACTGCCGGAACCTTCTTACTCCCATCGTATGCCGCATCGGGAACTGTTCCGGATTCATGTTCTGACAATCCACCATTCGGGTAATAATATCTGTATTCATAAAACTGTTTACCGGTTAAAGCTCGTGCATATCCGTCACTGCCCGTAAATGTAATGGTCCCTGTATCTCTTATATCTTTTTCCGTCAGCCCTGCCGATTTCAAAATGCCGTCTACTGTCGGCCCCTGAATATTCTCATATTTATCGAATGACGGAAATGTATTCCACGCAGAGAAATTGTAAGATTTATTTCCTTCCTCGGCTGCAATCTTCTCCAGGTCATCTACGGAGAATGTCTTTTTATCTACTCCGTTTAACTGCACGGTAATCGCCGCTTCAGATATTTCCCCATTATCTTCCTGAGCCGTTACTTGCTGTTCCTCTGCAAATGCAGTGCCCACGGATGCACAAGTCCCCATCGTCATCGCTACTGCAAAGGCCGTAATCAGGCTCACTAATTTCTTTCCCATTTTTTACTCCTTAAAATCACCTTTTGGTCAACAAAAAATCGGTTCCAAAAGAAACCGACCCAATCAAAACGACTTTATCGGCAGTTTCTTTCCAAATTCCGGGAGGCACGACCGTTTCCGACCGTACCCTGACGTCCTCAGACCGTAGACTGTCTTATAGTCAGCCCCAAAGGTCTTTCGGCTCGAAACGCCATATTTTTATACAATAACTGTTTGCAAACAAACTGATATAGAATATCTGTTTAGTAAGCCTTCATCCAAATACCAAAACAAAATGTGCCTAAAGCCATATCTTACAGCACACCTGTGTATTTATTTCGCAATATCTGTGCTGAACCTGTCTGCGCACTTTTTTTATCAAAAACAAGCAAGCAATTATATGAATTTAAAGACATTAGGCTGTTCTAAGAATTAAATCCGTATAACTTCAATAAAAAAAGTGCGCAGGCAAGTCCAACTAAAACCATCCCTTAGCAAGACTCCTTCGCACAACGGCAGGCGGCAGAATCGCTTCCGTCACCCTATCGTCCCTGACGGCTGCTTGAGTCGAGCAGGGATCGGAGAAATATTCAATTATTTAACTTGCTTCATTGTATATTTATC
The DNA here is from genome assembly GCA_029008005.1 of Bacillota bacterium. Lineage (GTDB taxonomy): Bacteria > Bacillota > Clostridia > Peptostreptococcales > Anaerovoracaceae > Lentihominibacter. The sequence continues at coordinate 3,685 of JAQXIX010000008.1, forward strand.
AGCTTACTTTGTCAATATTTTAATGTTTTTGTTCGCTATTGAGACAGTTATTTCTCTTGTACTTGACTATACATACATAATTTGGTTAAAATATTATCATGTATAATTTCAATACAAAAAAGCAAGCAAGTTATAAGTTAATAATCAAAAACGGAGGCAATTATGAATTTAAAGAAGATGACTCTGAACATTAACGGTGCAGACCGTACGTTCATCTGTGATCCTGCCAAGGACACTCTTGCCGATGTTCTCAGACGCCTGGGCTTGACCGGAACTAAAGTTGGCTGCGGTATAGGCGTTTGCGGAGCCTGTTCTGTAATTCTTGACGGCAAAGTAATTCGTTCATGTACGAAGAAAATCGCCAAGATGGAAGAGTATCAGTCGGTAACTACTATCGAAGGTATCGGTAGTGTCAACTATCCTCATCCGCTTCAGGAACTGTGGGTTGCATTTGGTGCAGTTCAGTGTGGATTCTGTGTACCGGGATTTATCGTTTCTTCATTCCAGCTTCTCAAGGAAAATCCTAACCCTACAAGAGAAGATGTAAGAGACTGGTTCCAGAAGCACAGAAATGTCTGCAGATGTACAGGCTACAAACACATTGTTGACACAGTAATGGCAGCTGCCGAAGTACTCAGAGGAGAAAAAACAGTCGAAGATTTCAAATACGACTGGACTGAAGACATCGGAAACTTCTACGGCAAACCTCTCGAAAGGCCTAATGCACTTCCTAAGGCATGCGGCGTTACCGATTACGGTGATGACGTTGAACTTCACATGCCGCCGGAAACTCTCAAGGTTGAAATGGTACAGCCTAGAAAGTACAGCCACGCTAAGATTATCAGCATCGACTACAGCGAAGCAGAAAAGATGCCGGGCGTTTACAAGGTTGTAACTTATGAGGATATTAAAGAAGCTAACAAGCTGATGACATACGCATTCTCGGCAAGAACAATCGATTTGCAGCAGGAACACCACATCCTTGCAGAAGACAGAATCATGTACTACGGTGACGTAGTTGCTCTCGTATGCGCTGACACAAGAGCACATGCAAAGGCCGCAGCAGATGCAGTTAAGGTTGAACTGGAACCGCTGCCTGAATACATGAGCTATCTCGAAGCGGTTACACCTGACGCTAAGCCGCTTTACGACTGGATGCCGGATACTTATGCACCTAACATTTATTCACAGCAGCCTGTACTGAAGGGTGATTCGGAACATATTCCGGAACTCATCGAAGAAGCCGCATATTCAGTAGAAGGTTCGTTCTATTCATCCAGAGAACCTCATATGTCTATCGAAGGTGACGTTGCTCAGGCTTACTATGATGAAGATGACAATCTTTGCGTTCACTGCAAGACAATGACACTCTACTTCGACAGAGACGACATGGCCGAAGCTATCGGAATCGATGTTGACAAACTCAGAGTAATCGAAAACCCTACAGGCGGATCATTCGGATGGGCAATGAGTGCCCACACATATGCAATGATCGGTATTGCTACTAAGGTTACGGGAATGCCTTGCTCACTGTCAATGGATTATGCACAGTTCATGGCTATTTCAGGTAAGCGTTCACCGACCTACTTCAACGGTAAAATCGCATGTGATGAAAACGGCAAGTTCGTTGCCGGAGAATTCGACGCAGGTCTCGACCACGGTCCTTTCGCAGAACTCGGTGATGACAAGCTGACTAAGATTCTCAGATTCATGTACTATCCATATAAGATGCCTAACGTTGCGGGACTTGCCAGAGTTGCTTTCACAAACCACTCGTGGGGAACTGCATACAGAGGCTACGGTGCTCCTCAGGCATTCACATGCTCCGAAGCACTGGTAGATATGCTTGCTGAAAAAGCCGGTATCGATCCATTCGAATTCAGATACCGCAATATCGCAAGACCCGGAGATACTAACCTCCAGCAGTATCCGTTCCTCCACTATCCTATGGAAGAAATGATGGATAAGATGAAGCCTCACTATGAAGAAGCTGTTGCCAGAGCGAAGGCTGAATCAACAGACGAAATCAAGAAAGGTGTAGGTATCGCATGGGGCGGATACAACGTAGGCCTCGGCGCAGTTGACGAAGCACACGTTGCAATCGAACTTATGCCGGACAACACATTCAGGAAGTATGACACATGGCAGGATCAGGGTCAGGGCGGAGACCAGGGTTCACTTATCTGTATGCTGGAAGCTATGAAGCCTTACTTCCCTAATATTACACCTAACGACATAAAGCTGGTTCAGACCGACTCCAAGTACTGTCCTAACACAGGTGAATCCGCAGGTTCAAGATCACACTATGCTAACGGTAAGGCATCCATCGTAGCTGCTAAGAACATTGCTGACGCTATGAGAAAGCCTGACGGAACATACAGAACATACGACGAAATGGTTGCAGAAGGAATTCCTACAAGATACAACGGCGACTGGGCTACAGTTGACGAGTATGATTACTTCTATGACCTTGACCCTAACGATGGAACAGGTAACCCTACATATACATACACTTACGCTCTCTTCCTGGCAGAAGTTGACGTAGAAGTTGCTACAGGCAAGACTAAGTGTACAGGTATGACTTGCGTTTACTGGATCGGTAAGCCAGGTAACATCCAGGCAGTAGAAGGTCAGATTTACGGCGGAATGTCACACGCTATCGGATTCGCTCTCAGCGAAAACTACGAAGACGTTAAGAAAGACTGGAACATGGTACACGCAGGTGTTCCTTACATCCACGATACTCCTGACAAGCTTGTTGCAATCGACAACGGCGGTTATGACCCTAGAGGACCTTTCGGTTCTTCAGGTGCTTCCGAAGCCTTCCAGTCATCAGACCACATGGCTGTAATCAACGCTATCAATAATGCTGTAGGCGTAAGAATTTACGAGCTGCCTGCTACTAAGGAAAAGATTAAAGCCGGTATCGACGCACTCGCGAAGGGTGAGCCTAACCCGAACAAACCTGAAAAATACTTCCTCGGTTCAGATCTCTATGATGCTCTGGATGACATCAAGAACAACCCGCTGGATCCATCAAAGCCTGAAGGTCTTGAATTCGGTTCACTGGGAAGCGAAGGTGTTCGTTGGAAGGAAGGTCAGGAAGACCAGCTTAAATAAGCTAAATACAAACGACACTATAAAAGGACTGCTCCGGCAGTCCTTTTAATTATCCTTTTCTGATTAACCTATTCCGGTTTTACGGACGCATATTCCATAACTTTTTTCATTTTTTCCTCGAAAGTCTCGGCAGGAAGCATAGCAATTCCTTCTTCGTCACTGAAAACAATAAGCCTGACTCCTCCTTCCAGGCCGAGCTTATCTCTGGCGCCTTTAGGGATAACTACCTGACCGCGATCGTTCATAGTCACAGAACCCCAGATATTCTTTCCCTCCGGAGCCGGCGGAATCATACCGATACCTTCCGCTTTCTCTGTTTTCACCAGGCTGTCTATAGTAACACCGTATACAGACGCCAGGAGCATGCATTTCTCAATATCGGGGATCGTTGCACCCGACTCCCATTTAGCATAGGCCTGCCGCGAAATATTTATTTTATTCGCTATTTCCTCCTGTGCGAATCCGTGAATATTACGTAAAATTACAAGATTATCCTTAAGCATACCAACCATCCTTTATTTGTTATAAATCTATTATCTCGAAATTTTCGCATGACCTCTTGTACGAAAACCATGTGGCAATCACGAAAGATACAACGCCCGCAGCCATAAGCAAAAGCTGTATCGTCAGGCTGTCAGTTCCAAAGGCATTAAGCACACCGAATCCCGGAAAATAATGGAGTGCTTCCGCAAGTCCTATAACAAGAAATCCGACAACGATGTACGTTACAAAGGGACGCCCGAATTTGTATGCAGTCTTAAAAAATCCTCCGACGAATACCACATTAAACAGCCCGAATATTAAAAACGCCATTCCAAGGGCGAAGAGATTGGCATTCATCAGTGCATTTGCTCTGTAAACGGCCGATTCCGCCAGTACTGTCATTCTCAGTATAACAGCAGCAGTCATAATCATCAAACTGCACAGTTCAATAAAACACACGAACATATACTTACCTTTAACCACGTCTCTCTTCGCGAAAGGAAGCAGAGACGAAAACAGTATATCATTCGTTTCCCTGGCATTCTGAAAGCTCTGGAATATACCTAATGTAACGAAGAACACACCGCACAGAACAGGATATCCCGGAAGAAAGAACATAAGCCCGAAGACTATAAATATATAAGAAACGCATGAAGCACTCAGTCTCATTTCTTTCATCATAATATTACCCATTTTTTCTGCTCCTTTCCATACGCAAAATCGTTTCTTCTATGCTCTCCCCCGGTTCCGCCAAAAGGCTGACGAAGTCTTCTTTCTGAAGATCTGCAACAATTTCACCATTCGATATGTAGATTATTTTATCTGCACACTTTTCAATGTCTGATATTATGTGAGTAGAAAAAAACACCGCAACTCCGTGACTTTTCAGTTCTGTAAACAGACTGAGAAGCTCATCCCGAGAAAAGGGATCAAGTCCGCTTGTGGGCTCATCGAGAATCAGCACCTTCGCGTTGTGAGAAAGAGCCAGAAGCAAATTACATTTTACCTTCATCCCCTCCGACAGTTCTCTGGCTGTCTTGTTCTCATCAATTTCGAAAAGATTCAGATACCTGCGATATGCATCCTCATCCCACGTGTCATAACAGTTTCTGACAACGCTGACAACATCTTTTATCTTCTTTCTCGGGTACCAGCTGACAGTCCCCGTCGAATACCCGATGTGTTTTTTTATTTCGGTTTCATTGCCGGCAAGAGGCTTGCCGAAATACACTATTTCTCCGCTGTCCGGATGAACCAGGTTAAGCATTGATTTGATGCCGGTTGATTTACCGGCACCGTTTCTCCCGACGAAGCCCGTTATCTTCCCTTCCTCTATGTTAAAAGAAACATCCTTAAGAGAAAAAGACGGATACTTTTTGTTAAGCTTTCTTACTTCTACAATATTCATATTGCCCTCCGCGCACCTGAATTATATGAATATTGTACACTTTAGTTGCGTAACTTCAACCAACTAAAGGTAACATCTTTTACTATATAATGTTACCTTTAGTTGCCTCGTTTCATTATCTATTTTTCTTCTATCATGGCTTCCACATCTGCCATCTTACCTGTCACAAGTTCCTCCGGAAGAGAAACCTGCCCGCACATCGGACAACGCGGAACCTTATATCTGAAGTCTCTGGTCAGGTATCTGAACTGGACTTCTATCAGCTCCATCTCCACGTTGCATCTGTCGCATATTAGATTTTCTTTCATCTCAGCTTCGCCGCCGGTGCCGGTACCTTTTTTATTCATCAATTTTCCTGCCATTGAACACCGCCTCCAGTTTTATCTGCATTCTGTGAGAATAAACATTATGAATCCGACGCACACAATCAGGCGCTTCCTCATACTCCACCCATAAAGTTATCGCACCGATTTCCCTGTATGCTTTGTAATAGCCTGTATCTGCACTTTTCGTGCGCCTTCCGGTACTTTCCGCGTATTCGATAACAGCGCATATGTCTTCATCCAGAATTTTTTGTCTGTCAGCTTTTGCACCGACTTCATCTGCCATTTCCAGTCTATATTTCATTTCTACCCTCTTCGGTGCCGTATTATCTCCCCAGATTTCCGCCAGAAGGCGTGATTTAAGCTCCGTGCGGTTTTCTCTTCTTTCAGAAAGACTTGGCTCCCTTCCGTCATTTTTCTCATTGATTCCGAATAGAATATCAAAAATATGAACAGACTCCTTGCCCTTACCGGTGAAAACATCCCGGCAGTTGGAACAGTAGACAACATACGGTTTATCAGAAAGTGCCGCACGTTTATCTGTTACATAATCAGTGAATCCCTTAGCCGCCATCGAGCCGTTGCCTCCGAACCCGCAGCATCCGTGAAAATCCCCTTTCGGCAGCTCGCAGATTTTCATTCCGCACTTTTCTGCCAGCCTTCGAACAGATTTCTTTGTCTCTTCTTTCCCCCTTGCCGAACAAGGATCAAACACAGCCGCCTCATCGTATTCCGGAACAGCTGCTCCCGGGAATTCTCCTCCTTCTGCCATAACCTCATAAATCGATACCGTTTCTATTTCCGGAAGATATTCGGCAAAATGCTTCATACAGGACATGCATGCCATAATAAGCTTCGGTTTTCCCATCTTCTCCCATTCACTTCTTATTTCACTGATTTCCTTATCATGCTGCTCTTCGTTGCCGTTCCAGTTTGAAGGTATTCCGCAGCAGCGTAGCATAATTCCCGTTTCCGGATTTTTATCCAAAAGCCACTTATACGGCATCGTAACATAATCCGGATTTAAAGCTCCCAGATTGCAGCCCGGAAAAAAAGCTTCTCTGCACGTATCTCCCGACGGAATTTTCGCAAGAGCACATGAGGAACTGTTCGCGAATTCCATATCTCTGATGTAGTACTGCTTGTATGCTGCCGGCACTTTGTCGGCTTCATGCATTTTATGGCGGGCCAGCTTAACCATGCCGCACAAGTCGATTCCCTCCGGGCAGGCTTCCGCCAGAAGCCCGCAGTCGGTACATGCGGCAATATATCTCCTCGCCGGACTTTTGTGTACAAGGGATCCCGCCGGTTTACACGAAAGAAATATTTCGTCCCTCATTTTCGCCGGACGTTTATCGAAGAATCCGACTATATCGCAAAAGCTTTCGCAGGCATCACACTGACACCTTATGCATCTTGATGCTTCTTCTTTACATTCTTCTTCCGTGAAGCATTCTCCCGAAGCAGGTACGATTTCTTTTGTCTCCTTCAGGTAATCTCTGTTCGCAATGCATTTGCTCGGTACGGCAGGGCTGCAGTACTCCAGCTTGCCGATTTTAAGATAATTCTCTACCGCCGAAGAGAGATTAAGACTTTCTGCGAGTGCATGCATCCTGTCGTTACCTCTGACTTCTCCGCCGAGAAATACGGCAGTATCGCCGATTCGCATACATCCTTCGGGACCTACTCCGAATTCTTCGCCGCCTTTTCCTGTTGCAATGTATATAATATTGAATTTCTCAGGATTCTCTTCACCCTCTTCCAGGCACATGGCTCTGATGTCCGTCACCTCAGCACCTGTTACCAGCTCGTACTTCTCATTTCCGAACTGCAGCTCGAAATCAGCCAGATACTTTTCGCTGTCCATTACATCCTTAAGGCTCCCGCCCGGCAGTTCTTCCTTCTCAAATACCTTGACCGGATATTTTTTCGATGCCATTCGATGAGCGAATCCCATTCCCGAAAGGCCTGCTCCTATTACTGCCACACGCTGCTTTTTTGCCGGAAGATTATAGGTGTTTGGCGTTTTGCGATTAGCAAGTTCTATTACCGATTTTTCGAGCATACGAATTCGCACAGGCGAATCGGCAACCTGCCTTATGCAGGCAGCTTCACAGTACCCGGGGCACACTTCACATACTATTTCCGGGAATACGACCTTGTCCCTTAAAGATTTGTACGCCGCATTAATCCTTCCTCCGGTAATTCTCTCCTGAAAGTCCAGAAAATCAACCTTAAACGGACACGCATCAGCGCACATGGGGATATCGTGTTCCCTGCATGCATCAAATTGTTCGTAATAATATTGTATATCTTTATCCATGTCTATATTATATCTTCTTTCGGACTATCACCGCAAGCTTGTTATCTTTCAATGTAGTATAATTGAAACGAAGGTAGGTGAAATTGTGGAAAACACAGACAAAAACGATATTAAAAATAATAATATCAAAATCGAAAAACGTATTCTTAATTTATCTCTGGCAGGAAGTATCGCGTATCTCCTTGCCGAAATCTTCGCAGCCTGGCTTACAGGTTCCAAAGCCGTATTCATGGACTGCGTCTACGACATTGCGGATCTGATTATGATCGGACCGTTTATCATTCTGGTGCCTTTGCTCTATAAGCCCGTTACGGAACGGCGCCCTTACGGGTTCTCTCAATTGGAATCGCTGTTTGTGACTATTAAGTGCTCACTTCTGGCCATCATAACAATCGTTTTAATTATTCAGAGTATCGGGACAATCCTCAGCGGCGGAAACCATGTGGATGCATCGTTTATTGCCATATTCGAAATGTGCATGTCCGGCGGATGTGCAATTATGTATTTTGTTCTCAAAAGAATAAACAGGAAGTTTTCTTCCCCGTCAATCAAGGCCGAGCTTTATATCTGGAAGCTTGATACATACAGCACCCTCGGAGTCGGTGTTGCGTTTCTGATTGCTATGATTCTGGATCATACGGGTGTTTCTTTTATTGCCCCTTATGTTGACCCTGTAATTGCAGTAGTTCTCGCCACGCTGCTTCTGAAGGAGCCTATTTCCATGGTTATTGAGGCTCAGAGAGGAATGCTTCTCTTCGCCCCTGATCGTGAAACTGTAGATAAAATCAGAAATATAGTGCAAAATCCGATGGACGAATCAGGTTACTTTATTAACTTCATGGATGTCGTCAAAACAGGCAGAAAATACTGGATTGAGCTGTACTTCGTAACAGGTGACAACGTAATTAATCTTGACAAATACAAGGAGCTGAGTGTACGGCTTAATGAATTGCTTTCTGCCGAATTCGACAGCATATACGTGGAGCTGATTCCCGACATAGAGAAAGCAAAGGCCGAAAACGTCGAAAAAATCAGAGCTAGACGTCAGGATACTATCGATTACATTGAAGAAAAAGACAGAAGACATCAGGAGAAACAAGAGAAAAAAGAACGCAAGAAAAAAACATCCGAATAAAACGATAAGCTGCTGCACTTTATATTCAGTGCAGCAGCTTTTTTAGCATTTTTCTCACCCGCCGGCCTGTATTCTCAGAAGCCGAACTTTGTCACCCTCTTTGATTTCGAAATCATCATACTGAGCCTTGAGAAGCTTTTCGCCGTTAACCCAGACCGCGGCTTTCTTTATTTTCTTTTCGTTCAGAAGATCCCTGACAGTTGTTCCTGACGGGTACTCTGCTTCTTTATTGTTATATAAGAATTTCATGTTTATGCTATCCATTCAAGATCGAGTGCTTTAAGTGTCTCCTCTGTAGGATGACCTGTCTGCGGATCACAGCCCGCAAGTTTATAGTATGTGGTAAGCGCTGCCTCGAATGCCTCCGGTGTAATCTGTGCAACAGATCCGTCAACACATGTGTTCGGCAGAAATGCTTTCTTAGGCAGTTTATCGTCTTTTCTTGTAAGTCCGAGCTTCTTGTTAAACATTCTCATCATAATGATTCTACGCTTACCGATTTCAAGGAGTTCATCATATGATGTATCCCAATCTATTCCTGCCTTACAGAATTCCAACAATTCCGCAGGACCGTAAAGCTGCCATGCAGGTCCCCATGCGAACTGACAGAGACCAAGAATATCCATCATTGAATAGAACTCTTCCGTAACCCATGCGAATTTCGCCTTGTTATCATCAAGAACACCGAAAGCATCGCATTCTTCGAAATCAGCCAGCAGATTAGGCCACAGCCAGTTCTGGTCATCCTTCGGTGCCATAAGTGCCGGGTCATGTTCACATGACTGATGGTCTGCACCATAAGGATTTGCTGCATAATTCAGTGCCAGATTTGACTTATACTGTACCATGTGAGCCGGCCATTCCTGGCCTTTGCATGCAACCACCAGATCCTCTGCTTCAGGTCCAAGCTCCTTCGCTGCTGCGGCTGAACCCTTGGCAAGCAGTTCTCCAAGTCCCGGTTCTTTATTTACAATCTTCATTATTATCGGTTCGAACAGATCTGCTCTTCCGAAATTCAGCTCAAGTCCGTCACACTGTTCCTTTGAGAGCACTCCGTTTTCGTAGCAGTCCATTGCCCATGCTATTGTTGCCCCGCATGATATGGTATCGATTCCGTACATATTACAGAGCTGATTAGCGTGACACATGTACGCTGTATCATTACATCCGCAGTAGGAACCGAATGTTGCACAAGTCTCATATTCAGGTCCTCCGTAATACGGATCTGCCATTCCTTCGATTTCTACTTCGCCCTTGCATCTGATTGCACATCCGAAACAAGTATCCCTTCTCTTCAGAACGTTCTTGGTAATATACAGTCCGCCTGTATTTACCCAGTCTTCTTTATTGCTTTCGGTCCAGTTTTCACTGAAATTCTTTGCAGGCAGGAATCCGTCGCCTGCAATACCGTCAACACATCCCGCCGATCCGTTTACTGCAGTATCTACGATTACATCGTTCGCTGCCATTCTTTCTTTTACGTTTACCGTAAGCTTTCTCATTGCTTCAATATCTGCAGGTGCCTTTGGAGGTGCTACTTCAACAGCAAGCGCCTTGAGATTTTTTGATCCCATTACCGCTCCGACTCCGTTTCTGCCGAAGGCTCTCGACCTTCTGTGCATTATCGATGCGTACGGAATCATTTTTTCTCCGGCAGGCCCGATGATTGCCGTCTCAACACGACTGCCGATTTCCGCCTCAATTGCCTGTTCAGTGTCACCTGTAATTTTTCCCCAGAGTGATGATGCATCTTTTATCTGTACATCATCACCGTTTATATAAAGATAAACAGGTTTTTCTGCCTTACCCTTGATTACGATTGAATCATATCCGTTACAGGCAACTGCTGCTGGGATAAATCCGCCAACCTGCGAGTCTCCTGCCAGTCCCGTAAGAGGGCTCTTGAATGTTGCACACATTCTGCTCTGTCCGCTGATCGGAATTCCGCAGAGAGGCGATACCGAGAACACAAGCATATTGTCAGGACCAAGGGGATCGGCTTCCGGGTTCATCTCATTCAGCAAAACATACATCCCCAACGCACTTCCGCCCGGATATTTCCTGTATGTTTCCGCATCAAGTGTTTTGACTTCTGTAGTTCCCTCCGAAAGATTAACATATAAAAGTTTCGCGTCTTTAAACATGTAATATCTCCACCTTTCAAAATTTAACGCTCTTTCATATCTGTTAAATTCACCTGCGTTTTTCGCCGCATTCGATGCTTTTAAGCTCAATAATCAAACGGTAAGTAAAGATGGGTACGAGTCAAATTTACTTTTACCATGCAACAAAAAATGCGCAGGTGAATTAACATTCGTTTTTAGCAGACTGCCTGTTAAACCTGCTGCACATTTTCGCAAAATCCTCCCGAACACATCGGGTTCGGATTAAAAAAAAATGCGCAGGCAAGTCTAACCAAAACATGTCATTTCAGTCAAGACTCCTTCGCACACCGGCAGGCCAAAAAATCACTTTCGTGGCCCTAACGCCTCAGCCAACTCATTGAGTCAATCAGAGGTCGGAGAATATTCAATTGTCCTGTTCATTTTATATTTGTGTTTGTTTTTTGTCAACGGCAAAAATTCTGTCCTAAATAAAATACAACAAAATTATCATATTTATAAAACAATATGGTTTCTTTGTGCAAAGGCTTTTTCTTGTCAAAAAAACCATATCTTGTTAAAATTACATTATACGAGTCAAATTTATCAAAATATTTAATCATTTAACTTTTAAGTTCAATAATCAAACGGAGGTGCTCATGAATTTTAAAAAAATGACGCTGAACATCAACGGTGCAGACCGTATGTTCATCTGCGATCCTGAGAAAGACACTCTTGCTGACGTTGTCAGAAGACTCGGCCTTACAGGAACAAAAGTTGGATGCGGAACAGGCGTATGCGGTTCATGTTCTGTAATTCTTAACGGCAAGGTAGTGCGCTCATGTACTAAAAAAATTGCCAAAATCGAGGAATACAGTGAAGTAATTACAATCGAAGGTATAGGGCAGCCTAGATTCCTTCATCCTCTTCAGTTGGCATTTATGCACCACGGTGCAGTACAGTGCGGCTTCTGTATTCCAGGATTTATCGTTTCAGCTTATCAGCTTCTTCAGGAAAACCCCGACCCGACAAGAGAAGAAGTAAGAGACTGGTTCACCAAGCACAGAAATATCTGCCGCTGCACAGGATACAAGCAGATTGTTGACTCTGTAATGATTGCCGCTAAATGCATGCGCGGTGAAATCACTATGGATGAAATCAAACATCCTGAACCTGAAGTCGGCGAATACTACGGCAAACCGACACTCAGACCTTGTGCTCTCGCGAGAGTATGCGGTGTTGAAGATTACGGTGATGACATCGAACTCAAAATGCCTTCCGGAACTCTCCATGCTGTAATGGTTCAGCCTAGACTGGCAAGCCACGCTAAAATCAAAAACATTGATATCTCAGAAGCAGAAAAAATGCCGGGAGTATATAAGATTGTACTCGCTAAAGATATTAAGGGTTCAAACAGACTGGCATTCTTCTCATTCACACCGAGAACTCTGGCAACAGAAAAAACTCACCATGTAATCGCTGAAGACAAGATTATGAACTATGGTGACATCGTTGCCGTAGCAGTTGCAGACTCAAAGGAACACGCCAGAGCTGCTGCCGAAAAGGTGAAGGTTGAAATCGAGCAGCTTCCTGAATACAACAACTATCTGGAAGCCGTTATGCCTGATGCTATGAGAATACATGACGATCACCCTAACATGTGGTGCGTACAGCCTACAATCAAAGGTGCCGGTCATGATATTGAACCGCTCTTTGAAGATGCTCCTCACGTTGTTGAAGGAAGCTTCTACTCACAGAGAGAGCCTCACGGAAACATTGAAGGAGACTGCGTACAGGCTTATTTTGACGCTGACGGAATCCTTACTGTTCAGTGTAAGGCAATGGCTATCGGTGCAAACCTGGCTGATATTTCAGAAGCAACAGGCCTTCCTGTAGAAAAAATTCGTGTAATCGAGAACCCTACAGGCGCATCATTCGGATGGTCAACAGCAGGACTTACATTCGCACTGGCTGCAATCGTGTGTCAGGCTTGTGACGGAATGCCTATAGCACTTTCTATGACATATCAGGAACACATTGCTTATGCAGGCAAGAGAGCACCTTCATGGTCAAACTCAAGGCTGGCTTGCGATGATAACGGTAAGATTATCGCAGCCGAATGGGATTTCGGACTTGATCACGGTGCATATAACGAGCTGGGTGATGACCTTACATGGAGACCTGCAAGATTCACATACTTCCCTTACAACGTTCCTAACGTAAAAGGACTTTCAAGAGTTGCCACATCAAACCATGCATACGGCTGCGCATACAGAGGATACGGTTCGCCTCAGGCCTTTACATGCTCGGAAGCTATGATGGATATGATGGCCGAAGAAATCGGAATGGATCCATTCGACATCAGATACGTTAACATCGCCAGACCGGGCGAGACCAACGTAAACCAGCATCTTTTCCGCGAATATCCTATGGAAGCTATGATGGACAAGCTCAAGCCTCTCTATGAAGAAGCCAAGAAGCGTGCCGCAGAAGAAGACACTCCTGAAGTAAGAAGAGGTGTCGGAATCGCATGGGGCGGATACAACGTTACAGAAGGTTATGATGATCAGTGCACTCTCGGACTTGAAATTGCTCCGAACGGCAAGTTCATCAAATACGATACATGGCAGGATGTCGGCCAGGGCGGTGACGCCGGCTCACTTGTAGTAACACTTGAGTGCCTCAAGGAGCTCGGTGTTAAGAAAGAAGATATCATTCTCAGACAGAATGACAGTATATACGGAGTTGACTCCGGCTCATCAGCATCATCCCGTCAGCATTATATGAATACAAAAGCATGTAAGATGGCTGCAGACAAGCTTATCAATGCAATGAGAAAACCGGACGGAACATTCAGAACATATGAAGAAATGGTCGCAGAAGGTATTCCTACAAGATACGATGCACAGTACGAAAACCACACAGACCCTACCCTCTCGTATCTTGATCCTAATACCGGCGTTGGCGAACCTACTCCTGCATTTACATACGCACTCTTCATGGCGGAAGTTGCCGTTGATACCAAGACAGGCAAGACAGAGGTTCTCCGCTTCACATGTATAGATGACGTGGGTGTAATCGGCAACCCTGTATGCCTCGACGGTCAGGCTTACGGAGGAATAGCACATTCAATCGGATTCGCACTTTATGAGGATTACGAAGATGTTAAGAAGCATAACAATATTGTAGGCTGCGGTATCGCATCGGCAAATATGCTCCCTGATGATATCAGACTCATCCACTTCCAGACTCCTAGAGACACTTCACCGTTCGGTTCATCCGGCGGAAGCGAAGCTTTCCAGTCAGGCGACCACATGGCCGTTATTAACGCTATCAAGAACGCCTGCGGAGTCAGAGTATATGAACTTCCTGCAAGACCTGAAAAAGTCAAGGCAGGTCTCGAAGCACTGGCTAAGGGTGAGAAAGACCCTCTCAAGCCTCAGAAATACTTCCTGGGTTCAGACTTTGAAGAAGAAATGGAAAACATCAGAAATAACCCTGTATATTTCGAAGACTAAGAACAGGCACAGTTACGGGAGTGCGGCATGGTGCTGCACTCCTGTTTTTTAGGATTTTATTATGACAAACAAGATTAAAGAAATGAACGATTACCTCGGCGGTTTCAAAGACTGCCTCCAGCACGAAATATCCTTCTGCTCTGCTGAATGTCCTTTTAACCTGGACGTCAACACATTCATAAGCAGACTGCAGGAAGGCCGTTTTGACGCTGCCTATAAGCAATTTCGTGATGCGACCGGATTTCCTTTTATTGCCGAGGCAATATGTGACGGACCGTGCAAAAGCTCATGCCCTCTATCTGCCGGCAAAGGAGACTCCGTTAATCTTCCTGCCCTCGAGAAAGCATGCCTGACATATGTGAGAAAAAATGAACCGACATTTTACAACCTGCCCGGCAAGAAAAAATCAATTGCAATAATAGGCGGAGGCATCAGCGGAATGTCATGCATGCTCAGACTCGCCACAAAAAGATACAGCGTAACACTTTTCGAAAAAAGCAATCAACTGGGCGGTCACCTTAACAGCATCATCAGCCCCGACCTGACAGAGGATGATTTCAATCTTCAGATGCAGCATCTTGATTATAATATAGAATACAACCGTGAAATAACTTCTCTTGATGAAATTATTTCCGATTACGATGCTGTCTATGTCGCTACCGGCAAGGACGGTAACAGCTATGGTATAAGAACTGATGTGGATTATTCTGCTCTTACGGGAGAAATCGACGATCCTTCCGCTCCATGTGCTGTCATAAACAGCAAGGGTGTTTTCCTCGGCGGTTCCTTACTGGGCCGCGATTCGGTAAACGCTATGGCCGATGGGTTAAGAATTTCAACAGCCATTGACAATTATCTTATGACAGGGAATCTCAAGTATCCCCTTCACAAGACAACTGAGATTCAGATTGATGACTCTCTTATTAAAGAAACTCCTTCTGTCCCTGTTTCTGACTCTGTTTATGCTAAAGAAGAAGCTGTTGAAGAAGCAAAACGCTGCCTTAAATGTCAGTGCAGCGCCTGCAGACTTCACTGTGATTTAACCGCATACACACATAAATGGCCTTTGCGCCTTCGTGATGAAATTCTGGCAACTACTGCACCGGGCAAATCAGAGCTTCATGCTACACCGGCAGTCAGACTTATTAATACATGCACTCACTGCGGCCTTTGCAGGGAAACATGCCCGGAAAGCATAGATATGGATGGTCTGATCCAAGCGGCGAGAATCAGAATGCATAAACTCGAAAAGATGCCATGGGCCTTCAACGATTTTTTCCTGAGAGATATGGCCTTCTCTAACGGAGAAAAATCCTATCTCTGCCGCAAATCGCCTATCAGTGATAAATGTTCTTACGCCTTTTTCCCTGGATGCCAGCTTGGCAGCAGTGCTCCGGAACTGGTTACGGATACTTTTGAATATCTTCTGGATAAGGAGCCTGATACAGGAATAATGCTTGGCTGCTGCGGGGTTCCGGCTCTCTGGGCCGGCAACACGGACCTGCACCTCGACGAGCTGTCGAGAATACGAAAAGACTGGGAATCACTGGGAAAACCTGTTATGATTATCGCATGCCCTACATGTCGTAACAGATTCAAGGAAGATCTGCCTGAAATCGAAACGGTTCTTCTGTATGAATTTATGGATAAACACGGTGTTTCCGAACTTCCCGGAATTACAGGCGCAAAAGCCTCAGAAACTGTTTTCAGCGTATTTGACCCTTGTGCAACAGATCCCGATGACACTGTCCGCAGTTCTGTCAGAAATCTGTGTCGCAAGGCATCTCTGGAACTTGAGCCTTTGCCTGTACAGGAAAAATGGACTGCATGCTGCAGCTACGGAGGACACGGTGCTATTGCCGATCCGGTTTTTGCTTCCGATGTTAAACATCGCCGTATCAGCGAAAGCGATAACCCTTATATAACATACTGTATAAACTGCAGAGATGCTTTCATGAGCGTTGGAAAACGAAGCCTTCATATTCTCAATCTGCTATTTGACAGGGAGCCTCATGAAAATACTGTTACGCAGCGTAGAAAGAATAGAGAACTGCTTAAAAACGCTTTACTTGCCCGATATGGCGAGGAACCTGTTCCTATGGAGGAATTAAGTATGAAACTTGAAATTTCCCCTGAACTGAAAAAGAAAATAAGCGATGACTATATCCTCGAAAGTGAAATTTGTGATGTTATAGGCTTTTGCGAAAAAACGGGCAGAACCATTTATGATACCGAAAAAGACACTTACGCGGGATATAAAAAAATCGGGAATATGACTTTCTGGGCCGAATACAGGAAACCCGCGGCATCAGATAGTTACGTGCTTGTAAATGCTTATTCCCATCGTATGGAAATAGAACTGGAGATGGTCTGGAATGGAGAAAAAATCGACATTGATATGTAATAAATGCAGAGTTCCTTTAGAGGAAATAGAGGTTACATTTCGTTATCTGACGAAACAGTTCCGCCATAAGGTCAGCAGATGTCCTCAGTGCGGTCAGGTTTATATACCAGAAGATCTGGCTAAGGGGCGAATGGCTGAAGTAGAAAAAATACTGGAGGAAAAATAAATGAACATTAATTTAACGGCAGCTCCCGCTGAATCGAACTGTAACTATGTGCTCTTTCCGGGATGCAAGCTTTGTGAATACGAACCGTCTATCGTAGTTAAACTATATGACTCCCTGAGATTTCAGAATCCCGACACAGGTATTATGATACATTGCTGCAGGGACGAGGATTTCGATCTTAAATCAGTATGGGAAAAACTGGGTAAACCGAAAATAATAACCACATGTCCCGGATGTCTCTACAGACTTCGCGGGAGGTACCCGGAAATAGAGTTTAAATCAGTTTATGAGCTTCTTGTAGAACTCGGAATCGGCGGCGGCTGTAACAGTATTGATTATAATATCGTTGATCCTGCAGGTGAGTTTTATGACGAAAAAAGCGCTGAGGCTGTAAGAACTCTTGCTGAGGATATGGGTGTGACGCTTCAGCACTCAACTGATTATCCCAATATAACACAAAGCATATCTTCCCGAAACGCATTAATTGAGTCCGGGGAAAATGCCGCACACATCCTGGAGCTTATTTACGGTATGGGTGAATTGAACAGTCATCTGGTGCACGAACACCATGACCATGAGAATCATGATGACACGCCACAGGAAGCTCCTGCTAAGCCTTCCGGAGTTTCTTTCCCTGATGAAAACAAGCTCCGTGCCAACAGACAGGAGCTTGTGGATATCCTTATTCAATTATATCAGTTCCCATGTATTTTCTGAGAGCTTCCGGCACTATGACACTTCCGTCTTCCTGCTGGAAATTCTCTAATATTGCGGCAACTGTTCTGCCTACTGCGAGACCTGAGCCGTTAAGTGTGTGAACGAATTCAGGTTTACCCTTCGGCTCTCGTCTGAATCTGATATTGGCTCTTCTCGCCTGGAAGTCCTCGAAGTTTGAACATGATGAAATTTCAACATATCTTCCGTAGCTAGGCATCCATACTTCCACATCATATGTCATCGCTGACGAGAAGCCCAGGTCTCCTGTACTCAGTCTTACGACTCTGTACGGAATTCCGAGAATTCTGAGCACGTCTTCTGCATCATTTGTCAGCTTTTCGAGTTCTTCGTAGGAGTCTTCCGGTTTTACGAATTTAACCATCTCAACTTTCTGGAACTGATGCTGACGAATAAGACCTCTTGTGTCTCTTCCTGCGCTTCCTGCCTCTGCTCTGAAGCAAGGTGTGTACGCTGTATGGTAAATCGGTAATGTCTCACCATCAAGGATTTCGTCATCATAAAGGTTTGTAACAGGAACTTCTGCCGTAGGAATAAGGAAGAAATCCTTCTGCGGAATATAGAACATGTCTTCTTCGAATTTAGGAAGCTGTCCTGTTCCTGTCATAGCTGCACGGTTCACCATAAACGGCGGCAGTATTTCTGTGTAACCCTGTTCCATCGTGTGAAGGTCAAGCATGAAGTTGATAACTGCTCTTTCCAGTCTGGCTCCGAGGCCCTTATATACTGTAAAGCGTGCGCCGGAGATTTTAGCTGCTCTCTGGAAATCGAGAATATCAAGCTCTTCTCCTATATCCCAGTGTGCCTTCTGCTCGAAGTCGAACTCTCTGGGTTCTCCCCATTTTCTTATTTCAACATTATCACTGTCGTCTTCGCCTTCCTGGACATCCTTATAGGGTGTGTTCGGCACATTCAGAAGTGCGTTTTTCAGGTTTTCTTCAACGTCTGCCACTTCCTTGTCGAGGGTCTTAATGGTTTCTGACAGCTGCTTCAGTTCCTCCATAAGAGCATCTGTGCTTTCACCTGCTTTTTTCAGCTGAGGAATTTCTTTTGACCTGACCTTCTGGGTGTTTTTCATTTTCTCAACTTCTGCGAGAATTTCTCTTCTCCTTAAATCCAGATCCCTGACATTCTCTATCCCGAAGTCGCCTTTGCCTCTTTTTTCAACGACTTTCTTCACACCCTCATAATCTTCTCTTATTCTCCTAATATCTAACATATCTCCTCCTGTCTGCTTTTAGAACAAGTTTTTTCTGTACATACTGTATATGTTTACAAGCTTCTCAACTTTCTGCTGAACCTCAAGCTGAAGGTCTGACGCTTTATCATAATCTTTTTCTTCGAGAGCATTTACAATCTGTGTAAGCAGGCAAGTCTCGTCCAGAGTGTTCTTGCCGATATGGTCTCTGAGTTTTACAAATTTACCCCAGTAATGTCTGTCGTAGTCTGTGCAGTCATTATCGCTGTGAGCTTTTTCGCATTCTCTCAAGAGATCCATAACTTCAGGCACCGTTCTGTTCTGAAGTTCTGCAGCCCACTGGTCAAGTACTGCTTCCTTGTAGGATTCAAGGGCAATTTCCGTCATCACATCATCTCTCTTGAATATTTCCAGTTTTTCCGGATATTTCTCAAAGGCTTCAATATTTTCCCACACTGTCCTTGGAGCATTACCGAAATATTTGTTTCGCTCTTCTTCAGTGTAATCATTGAAAACGTGTTTTTCGCTTCTGTATATTCTGTCCTTTTCCAGATAAAAATCTTCTTCTCCATATTCCTTTGAAATGGATTTTTCCAGAGCCTCAGGAGTTTTCCGGTTTTCCAGGGCTTCTTTTATTCCGTCGAGCATAGCCATATAGGATGCTGCGAGAACAAGGTATGTATTGCTCTTAGGATTCGGTGATCTCAGTTCAAATCTCGTCGCCATAGGATTTCCTATTTCTCTTACAAGACCTGCCATTACAGTTCTGTTTCTTGAAGGCATCTTCACATCATGTCCCAGAGAAGTTACTGTACATACAGGTGCTTCGAATCCCGGTTTCAGACGTTTAAGGGAGTCGCTTGTGGAGCTTACAAAAGGATTGATTACTTCATAATTCTTAAGCAGTCCCATCAGTGCGCCGAAGCCCACCGGGCTCATGAACTCGGTATCTGTGTTAACAGAAGAAAACAGATTTATCATCCTTCCGTCTTTAAGCTTCGCCGCTACGCCCATGTGAGTATGCTCACCGTTTCCTGCCACGCCGTCAATAGGCTTGGCCATAAATGACACTTCCAGTCCGTATGTTCTGAAAATATCCCTTATTACGTATTTAATATGATTCTCGTTATCTGCTGCCTGAATCGCTGACGAATACTTCCAGTCAACTTCAAGCTGTTCCATTACATGGTCGTAATTTCCCGAGTTGCCGAATTTTGCTTTAACGCCGCCAACTTCCTTATGACCCATTTCCACTTCGAATCCGTATTTCTGAAGTACCAGAAGCGCCTCTTCAAGCGCTGTTCTTACAGGTCCCGTAGTTCGCTTCCAATACTGTTCTTTAAGAAGCTGTGCTGTGGATAACTGCTCTCTGTCAGCATCATCGTCAGGAGTTTTAACCCAGAACTCCAGCTCTGTCGCTGCCGTAATTACTACCTGATCGATATCGTCCACACTGTCTGCATCCAGATAATCAAATACGTACGGATTGTCTCTCAAAAGCTCCAGCAAATCCTGTTTGAAATTATATATCGCATCTCTCAGGATAACCCTCGATCCTACTCTGTCTGAATCATTGTGAACAAGCGATGACGGAATTCTCAATGTTCCGACTGGTAATCCCGTTTCCGGATCCGGGTAATTGAAATTGTGATCTACAAACCAGTTTACTGTCACATCCGGAATAATATCAACCTTGGCATTGTTAAGATCCGCTATTCGCGGAAGTACAACGCTGGATCCGTCCGTCTGGACACCTGTCGCGAGAAATCCCGGTATGTCCTTTAGAAATTCTTCAACAGGGATTTTCTCGTCCGTATCATGTCCTCCGACATCTATTCCGACAACAGAAACAAATTTCACTTCCGGATGAGCCTCCAGAGTTTTTCTTATTGTCTTTTCGTCGTGATCCTCGGCTGCCATAGTATAAAGCATTTTATCCAAGTCATATTTAAGCATTTATCGCTCCTTACTTCTTAAATGCAGAACATTCCCGATAAATACTCTCGGGAATGTCCTGAATCATAATATTTTTGATTTCATTAGTTGTTTAATTTATTCAGGTACTTCTCAAGTTCGTCCATGTACTTGCCGTATTCTGACCAGTTTCCGTCCGAAAGAGCACTCTGTGCACTGTCGTACGCTTCCTGGCATTTCTGAATCAGTTCTGCCTGGGACTGTTTGTCTCCGGAAGCTGATGGTTTTTCTTTGCTTCCGGAATCACTGCCGCCCTTGCTTTCGTTAGCACTTCCTTCTCCAAACATTGAATTCAGAGCCTCTGAAAGTGTTGATTCGTATGCAATCTGATCTCCGAATACGACGATAACTCTCTTAACTTCCGGAATACTTGAATTGGTTGCCTCCAGATATACCGGTTCAACATACAGCAATGAATCTTCAATTGGAATTACGAAGAGGTTTCCTCTGCTGTACTTGGATCCAGATGAATCCCAAAGAGAGAATTCCTTAGAAATCTCAGTATTCTGGTCTATCTGGGCCTCAACCTGCATAGGGCCGTACACAATCTTGCTCTTCGGCATCTGATAAAGTACCAGTTTACCGTATTCGTCACCGTCATTTCTTGCTACAAGAAGACCCATCAGATTTTTCTTATCCTTAGGCGTGAACGGAATAGAATTTACAAATTCTGCTTTCTGCTCACCAGGAAGCTTCATGATGTAGTAGTTAGGAGTCATTGTAGCTTCTTCGGTTCCGTATATTTCACTTGCAATCTGCCACAAGTCTTCGTTTTGATAGAATACCTTAACATCATTCATGTGATATCTCTGATATACTGTTGCCTGTATATTAAGCAAAGTCTGAGGATATCTGATGTGCGCCCTTATTCCTTCAGGCATTTCTTCGAATTCCTTGAAGAGCTTAGGGAATATATTCTTGAATGTGTTGGCAATCGGATCGTTCTTATCAACTACGTAGTAGTTTGTTTCACCTGTGTATGCATCCACAACAACCTTAACGGAATTTCTCACATAGTTCACACTTGTATCTTCACTGTACGGTTCGGAATACGGATAGTGATTAGTCGCAGTGTAAGCATCGATTATCCAGTACAGATGTCCATCGACAGTAACCATATACGGATCTTCATCGTAATCAAGATACGGCATTATCTTCTGAACTCTCTGTGCAATATTTCTGTTTATCAGAAGCTGAGAATCACTGTTGATATTACCTGATACAAGCATCTTCAGGGATCTCTCGTTTATTGAGAACAGAATCCTGTTGAAGAAATTCATCTTAATACCGTTGTCCGCCTTATACTGGCAGTACTTGTTGCTGTTTCCGTCAGGATAGTCGAATTCATCTTCTGAAGTGTTAACAAGAACATAATCATTTGTCATTTCTCCGAAGTAGATTTCCGGATCTTTAATCTTAACATCTACAGAAGATTTCGGCGGAATACTGTCAATCAGCATATCAGGCTGACCGCTTGCCGTAATCTTATCAACCCTTGAAAGTGTCGCACCATATCCGTGAGTGTACTTAAGGTGTCTGTTGAGCCAGGTATCATTTATTTTCTCTTCATCGATTTCTCTGGCCGACATAAATGTCTGAGTGTACTCTCCGTCAATGTTGTATCTGTCAACGTCAACATCATTGAAAGTGTAGTACTGTCTTATTGACTGTGTCTGATTATAGAACTTCTTAGCAGGCGCATAGTCATTGATTCTGATATTGGATATTGTCTCATCGTTATTGGCAATATCCTTCCCTGTAAGTTTTTCTGATGCCTTAAACGGCTTCATATCAACTCCGTCAAGGCCGTAAGCATACTGAGTGTATTCTATATTTCTCTCAAGGTACTTGCTTTCTTTATTAATTTCGTCAGGAGATACGATAAAGTTCTGCACGAGAAGACCTGCACCTGTTCCGATTAGACCAATACAAATCATGATTGCAGGAACAATCACTGCCGGCTTCCATTTTTTCTTGATAATGCCCACTGCAAAACCAATAGCCGCAAGAACTGACAGTACTATGAGTATCCTGTACATCCACAGTGTAACATTTACTGCTGTGAAACCTGGTCCGAACACTGCCCCTGTCGATTCAAACAGCAGGTCATACTGTTTGAGAAGGAAGTGTATTCCAACCATTAAGAAAAACAGCACGCCAACAATTATCAGCTGTTTCTGAGCAATATTCAGAAGCAGCCCGATATTCTTATTGTCAATCTGTCTTTTCTTTTTAGGTTTTTTGAAATTACCGCCAAACTGAGTTTTGAACCCGCTGAAGATTTTATTTACTTCACTGAACGGATTGTTATCGTCTGTATTGAATCCGGCACCTGTATATCTGCCGTCATCGAACTCTTCTTCAGATTCAACGTCTTCTTCCACAGTCTCAAAGATTCTCGGAGTTCTCATTGAAAGAAGAATCGCATAGTAAGCTACTGTCAGAATTGCAAAGGCAATAATCAGTGTAATAGCTATGCTGTTAACCTGCTCAACAAAATTCAGCTTGAAAACATAAAATGAAATATCAATATTATACAGCGGATCCTTTATATCGAAATCCGTACTGTTAACAAACTGCAGTGTCTGGAACCACAGTCTTGATACCGCAACGTAAGTCGTTATGGCACCGAAAGCGCCGGCAAGACCCCATGATATCAGGTTGAGTTTCCTGTTATCGGGAATCTCATCTGATTCAACCTTCCTGAAATAGCCTTTTTTCAACGCCTTCAGATATACATACGCCAGGAACGTAACAACAATAAATGTCGGTATTCCTATCTTAAGCTGTGTGAACAGCTTAGTGAGAAATACAGATGCGTAGCTCAACGAATTGAACCACATGAAATCTGTTATCCAGCCTATAAGGGCTACAAATATCAGTACTATTAGAAGCAGTACTATTATTCCACCCTTAAGGCCGAGCTTTTTCTTTTTCTTACTCTCCGCCACAATAATCCTCCTTTTAAACTATATACCTCGTATCTGTATCGTAATCTCCGGTAATAAGATGAATTACTTTATTGAGGCCCTTATCGATAAACTGTGCCGGCGCACTTTCAGGTGCAACCCATTTTATTCCGATTCCGGCAAGTTCAACTGCAAATATTACAATCAGAACAATGAGAATAACCTTCAGAACGATTCTGCTCTTGCTACGAGGTTCACCACTTTCTTCATCGATTTCATTCTCGGCTTCTTCACCTTCGAGTGAAGCTTCCTGCCCCTGCATTTTTTTGAATTCTTCTGCTTCCTCTTCTCCGAAGCTGTCAAAGTCGTTGGCATATTCCTGTGACTGGTCTGCTTCAGGCATTACCATTGTATTGTCAAGACCCGGTTTAACTGCTTCTTCACTGCCTGATTCCGGCATTACTTCAGGTTCTTCTTTCGGTGCAAGTCCCTCAAATCCAGGCTCTTCCTGAACCGGTACAAGCTCATCTCCGAACTGGCTGAGGAAATCATCCGAATCTGCCGGAAGTGAATCCTGTTCTTCCTGTGCTTCTGCTTTTGCCTGAAGATTTGCAAAGAAATCTCTATCCTCCTGATGTTTGAGCTCTTCCTTTGATATTCTTCTTGTCATATCAATATCAGGAACAATATCCTTCTTATCGATAACACGTGTTTTGGCAATATCATCTGACTTTGCTGCTTCTTTCTCGTTCATGTCAAATTCAGCAAAGAAGCTATCTCTTGCCACTGCCATATCATTGATATTGGCCTTTGTTTCCTCGTGCGCTTTTATACGTTCACTGTCAAATTCCGTTCTTGGAGCCGGTTCTTCTGCATTTCTGAATGCCGCAACGGCTTCTTTAATTCTTTCTGCCTCTTCGGCCTTCAGCTTCGCTGTCTGCTCAAGACGAACACGCATTTCGCGAGCCAGAATGTTTTCCTTGCTTTCCTGCTGCCTAGCCTGTTCTTCTGCCAGCCTTCTGCTTTCCTCTTCGCGGAATCTGGCTTCTTCCTGTCTGGCAAGTTCTTCTTCTTTCCTTGCTCTTAAAGCCGCTGCTTCCTGTGCTGCCTTAAGTTCTGCTTCCAGCTTTAAGCGCTTCTCCTCTTCCTGTCTTTCTCTTTCCTGTGCTTCCTGAATCCTGCGCAGCTTTTCTTCTTCCTCTGCTCTGATTCTTGCCTCTTCTTCCGCCTTGCGGTTAGCCTCTGCAGCCGCCTCAGCACGAAGCCTTGCCTCTTCTTCCTTACGCTTGGCTTCTGCTTCGATTTCGGCGCGGAATCTGGCTTCCTCTTCTTCTCTGCGTCTTTCTTCAGCTTCGGCTTCAGCACGTAATCTTGCCTCTTCCTCTGCCTTTAATCTTGCCTCTTCTATTTCTTTAAGACGCATTTCCTCTGCTGCTTTAGCCTGTGCTTCTTTCTCAGCCTTCTCTCTTTCGGCTTTTTCTTTCTCAAGGCGAATACGCTCTTCTTCTTGTCTTTCTCTTTCTCTTTCAATTTCCTGAGCTTCTATTCTTTTGAGAACATCAGATTCAAAGGCTTTTGGCTCATAAGGTCTGTTAACACCTTCGGCACTGAGGAATTCTTCCATCGTAGGTTCTTCCTTCTTTATGCGGAACTTCTCATCTGCCACGCTGTCTGCCTCAGAAAGTTCGCTTCCGATTGTATTGCCTGACTGTATTTTCTTGTATTCCTTATCAAGAAGTGCCTGGAATTCTTCCTTCTTTTTGTTGAATGTATAGAATTTTTCGATTTTATCTGCGGCGCTCATCTGTTCCGAGCCTGCATCCGGGGCAGATACAGGTTCCGGTTTAATTTTCTTAGGGAAAATATCCTCAGCTGAAAGCTCAAATTCTTTTTTAGCCGCACCCGTTATCTCCTCAGTTTTCTTCGCAGAAAAATCAGAGGTAAATCTGTCTCTGATATCTGACGGATTCGCATTCCAGTTAAAATCAACATCTTCTGTTTTTTCTACGCCTTCTGCTGGATATCCCTGTATATTCCACTGAAATTCGTCGAAATTACCGGTTTTCTCAACAGTTTTCTCTTCATGAATAAAATCTTCTTTTGCATCTATATCTGCTTCCGCGAAACTGTCTGCTATTTCAACAGCCTCAACCGGTGACCCGCAAAATCTGCAGAATTTTGAGTCATCTGAAATATTTTTACCGCAATTACTACAAAACATAAAACCCTCCTGTTATACATTCCTCTGTTATTCTCTAATTAATAATTCCAGGTCTGAAACAGTGTATTTTTTTCCACTTTTTCCTACTGTCCCACTTTCAGGAATCGGTTCGGAATCCTCCTGAGGCTTAACGCTTTTGGCACCTCTTGTCGTACTCCAATATCCATCCAGCATGTTCTTCAGTTCTCTAACTTCTCTCTCTATATCATCAAGCACGTCGGGTTCTTTCACTTCATTCTCAGTTAATGTTCCCGGCACTTCATCGATTTTCTCGAAAAGATCGTCCAAATATATTTCCTCTTCCTCATCGCCGGGAACAGTCAGGTCAATCTGTTCTTTCGGAACTGCATTTTCCTCTCTCCGTTCTGCATCTGGTGCTTTGACCGGGCCGACAATCGGTTCTTTAATCACCTCTGTTTCCGGTGCCCTGTGTACTTCTTCAGCCGGTTCTTCAGAAACAGGATTTCTTAAAGAACTTATTCTTTCATCAAGTTCTGTTACTTTCTCTCTTATGGTATTAATATTGCTTATTGCCGTTCTGAGCTTCTGATCCGCACTATCCATCCTATCTTCAAAAGATGCTATAACTTTATGATTTTTTAACAATGCAAAAATCGTCAGAACGCAGAACACAATGAAAACAATTGCTGCAACAAGCACAATAATCATAGTTTTCGTCATCTGTAATTCTCCCGATTGGTAAACGTGTATATTCTAAACAATTATACATTAGTTCAAAGGAAAATTCTACCTTTTTCCCTTGATTTGTGTGTTCTAATACTTAAAATGCCGTTAATTTTCACAACACTACAAAATATATTTTCCGCATACTTCTGCTCTCAGTTTAGAATATTTATTTTTATATTCACGGTGCATAATATTTATATCTTCATCCGACAGCCTTTTTGTTCCACCGTTAACGCTGCATAAACAAGCTTTCTCTGCAATAGTTCTAATCGCCTTTTCCTCTTCTTCGTTTTCTGCTTTTGCAATAATCCCCTTGCCCTTCACAAGTGCAACACCATATTTATCTAGCGCGTTTTCTATGGATTTAAAGTCATTCTCGTCCTCAAAGAAAGGAATTTTCTCTCCAATTATTTGTGCCATATCATCTAATGACGCGTAAATAGCTTCTCCTTTATCAATTGCGTGTTCAACTGCATTCTCTGTATATGACAGCGTTCCTCCGCAATATGTCTCCAGTTCTAAGGCTTTTGAAACAGCATCTTCTCTGTCTACCCCGCAAATCAGAACTCCATGGTGTGCCATCACAATCGTTTTATAGCCTTCCGCCATCTTGCTTTCAACTGCAGAAATAAGTTCTTTTGACCCCGGAAGGGCATATTCAGCCAGTGCGGTACCTTCCGGCAAATTGCAACCTGTTACACTGAGAACGCTTGCATAATTCTGATGTGTATGAATAACAAAATTAACATCATCAAAATATCTATATGCTGCTGCGTGAACACCCCATTCGCCCGAAGGTCTGAAAGTCCCGACCCACTTTCCTGTTTGAGTACTCACTTCCGCAATATCACTTTCCTTAATATCCCTGTAGTCAATACCGCTTGGAGTTATTAAAAAACGATCACAATCTGTTCGTGCGGATATATTGCCCCATGTTCTTGCTACAAGCCCCTCTTCCAAAAGGAAAATTCCGGTTTCAACAATTATCTTTCTCATGTATATCTCCGAAAAAACATAAGGAGATTCAAATTAGAATCCCCTATAAATTAATTCACAATCAGTCTTTTTTCTTCAAAAGATCTCTGATTTCTCTCAAAAGCAGAACATTTTCTTCCGGTTCCGGTTCTTCAACCGGTTCCTCAACTTCCTGTTTTCTATGGAATTTGTTTATTCCCTTCACAAGAAGGAATATCACAAATGCCACAAGAAGGAAGTTAACAACATTCTGAATAAAAGCGCCATAGCAGATTGCTGCTTCCGGAGTTGTTGCCGTAGCCGGCGTGATTACATACTTTAACTCCGAGAAATCAATTCCGCCGATAATAAGGCCGACAACCGGCATTATAATATCATTAACAAGAGAATTAACTATCGCTGTGAATGCTCCGCCAATTATTACACCAACTGCTAAATCGACAACGCTTCCTCTTGAAATAAACTCCTTGAATTCCTGCACAAAACCTTTCATTCTGCTGTCCCTCCATATTCTGTATACTTGATGTGACGAGTATAACACGTAAATCAAGAATAAAAAAGGGACGCCTACGCGTCCCCGAATTTGGTGATCCTACCGGGAATCGAACCCGGGTTACCGCCGTGAAAGGGCGGTGTCTTGACCGCTTGACCATAGGACCAAAATAAGCGGCAACGTCATACTTTCCCAGGCGGTCTCCCACCAAGTATCATCAGCGCTAAGGAGCTTAACTTCTGTGTTCGGTATGGGAACAGGTGTGCCCTCCTTGCTATAGTCACCGCATATTTTCTTCTAAGCATTCATAACTATGAACACTCAAAACTGAATATAATTTGCTTCCGCCTTCATCTTATCCTTTGAAAACCTCTCTGGTCAAGTATTCGACCTATTAGTATCGGTCAGCTTAATACATTACTGCACTTACACCTCCGACCTATCAACGTGATAGTCTCTCACGGGTCTTACCCTTTAAGGGAGGAGATCTTTTCTTGTGGGGGGCTTCGTACTTAGATGCTTTCAGCACTTATCCCTTCCAAACGTGGCTACTCAGCTATGCCCTTGGCAGAACAACTGATGCACCAGAGGTTTGTCCATCCCGGTCCTCTCGTAC
>JAQXIX010000009.1 GCA_029008005.1 Bacillota bacterium
TTGGCGCTTCAACTCCTCCATTGAAGAAGAAAGTAACGTGCGCGTATTTCTCTGTTTCTGCTATTCTGAGCTGATTAAGACCCAGCGATGAAATATATTCGCCGAGAGTGTTTGCCGGAGTTTCCGGAGGATAAGCCAGAATAACATTCGGCATAAGTGCATCGTACTGAGTCATGCATACATAGCAAAGATCCGATACAACTTTATTTCGCTTGAATCCGTCAAAATCCGGATCGACAAAGGCCCTGGTAATCTCTCTGGCCCTGTCGGGACGGAAATTGAACATTATCATACTGTCTCCGTCTGATACAGGAATCATGCCTTCAACAGCAGTAGGCAGAACGAACTCATCGTTTTCGTCACGTTCGTAAGCGTTACTGATTGCTGAACTTCCGCTATCTGCATGCTGACCGAGGCATAAAGTCATTGCGTCATATGCTTTCT
Source organism: Bacillota bacterium (assembly GCA_029008005.1). Classification (GTDB taxonomy): domain Bacteria; phylum Bacillota; class Clostridia; order Peptostreptococcales; family Anaerovoracaceae; genus Lentihominibacter. The sequence continues at coordinate 445 of JAQXIX010000009.1, forward strand.
CAAGTCTTTCCCAGCGTTTATCTCTATCCATTGCATAATATCTTCCGCTGACTACGCCCACAGTGCCGATTCCGCGTTCTTCCATATGAGAGGTCAGGATATCCATATATTTGAGAGCGCATCTCGGAGGTACGTCTCTTCCGTCAAGGAAGCAGTGAACGCAAAGGTTCTCAACACCTTTATCTGATGCCAGGTCAATAAGTGCTATAAGATGATTAATGTGGCTGTGAACGCCTCCGTCTGAAAGAAGACCGAGAAGATGAAGTGTACCGCCTGTTTCTTTCACATGGTCTATTGCCTTTGCAAAAGCTTTATTCGCAAAAAAACTGCCGTCTTCTATTGCGTTCGTTATCAGCGATAAGTCCTGATATACAATTCGTCCGGCACCTATATTGAGATGACCAACTTCGGAATTACCCATCTGTCCGTCAGGCAGACCAACATCACTTCCGCACGCTTTCAGGGATGTCGAAGGGTAACTCGAGAAAATTCTGTCAAGGTTAGGCTTGTTCGCTGCCGCTATGGCATTACCCTGAGTGTGGGGATTCAAGCCGTATCCATCGAGAATCATTAACATTGTCGGTTTTTTTATTGTCATGTTGTGTAGCCCTTTCTTGTTATTATCGATTATATTATAGCATAACATTGAACATTGTTGTGAAGGCTTATTTCATAAGCTTTTTGTAATATGACTTTGCCTGGTAAATAGCGCCTGCAGGATTATGAGCAAGAACCCTGTCTTTGGCAACAAGGGTTGTGACAGGCACTTTGGAATATTTGTAAAAGAGACTGTCGTGACCGACACACAGGCCCATGACGATATTGAATTCCGTTCCCGCTTCGTTCAGGGCTTCTGCCTGCATTATCGGGTTGCACATTATTTCGCTTGTATTTGTCATGTACTCTTCGCCGACTCCTACATCTGATTTCCTGAATCCGCATATCTTACAGGCAGCCATGGAAACCTCGAAGCCATTTTTTTTCAGTATTTCAGAGAGTACCATGCTTTCGTCTATTAATCCGACACAGGTGGCTATTCCTATTTTCCCGAATCCCATGCGTTTCGCGAATTCCACCGTTTCTTCGACACGGGTGTATTTCAGATAAAATTCATTTTCAATCTCTGCGGAAACTCTTGATATCTGTCGATTCTCATCTTCTTCATACAGCTTACGTACTTTTTTCACCTTATCAGGCGGCATTTTGTTTATTATCATTATCTTTCCTCATATTTCATTTGATGTATTTACTTTATTATACCACCCGGGATCCTTTATCGTTGCATATAAAATTTTCATAGGATAAAATGAAATGGTAAAAATAATGGAATTCAGGAGAAATCTATGACCGAATGGACTGAAGAACAAAAAAGAACAATAGAAGAAAGAGACAGAAATATACTTGTATCCGCGGCGGCAGGATCCGGCAAGACGACAGTAATGGTTGAGCGGATCAAGCAGCTGATACTTAAGGATAATGAAGACATAGACGGATTTCTTATAACAACGTTTACAAAGGCGGCAGCTTCGGATATGAAGCGTAAGCTCGAAAAAACCATAAGAAATGAACTGAAAAGCAGAAGCGTCGGCGATCCGGAGAGAAGTTTTCTGCTGCGGCAGCTGTATCTTTTACCGTCAGCAAGCATAAGCACATTTCATTCTTTCGCAATTAATATGATAAAGGAATATTTTTATCTGACAGACCTGAAACCGGGATTTGCAATCGGAGATGATGTGGAAACGGCAATAATGGAGAAAGAATCCGTTGACAGGGTTTTCGAGATGCACTATGAGGACAGAGAAGATAAAGAATTCCGGCAGTTCCTCATTAGAAGAAGCAGCGATCGAAACGACAACAGGCTTAAGGATACGATCAGGGAAACATACAAAAAGATAAGGAGTGTTCCTGACTATTTCGAGTGGGCAGATAAAATGGCCGACCGTCTCGATTCAGACAATGTGTATGAGGAGCTGGGAATAAACGGCTTTCTGGAAGAAGAGAGAGACAGGGCCATTGCCGGGGCAAAAGGGTATTTCGAAAAAGCGGCGGATTTTGTTGACGGCGGCGTTTTCCCCGATATTAAGCAAAAGCTAATGGGGGATATAATGATTCTGGAAGGTGCTGCAGATATGGATGAGGAGGCTTTCGGCGAGTTTGTCAGGAAACCGGGATTCGCAACTCTTCGCGCGGGAAAAGACAATAAAGTCAAGTGGGACGCAATTAAAGAACAGGTTACCGGAATACGAGACAAAGGGAAAAAATTCATTTCGGATCTTAAGAAAAAGTATTATTACGATACGCCTGAGGTGCTTGCAGAAGAGCTGTTTGCCGTCAAGCAGGACACAATGTATTTCATCATGCTCATGAGAGAGTTTGAAAAGGAATACAGGGAACGGAAGATGCAGAAGAATATTCTGGATTTTGACGATGTAATGCATTATGCCATAGACATTCTCAAAGATGACAAGGCCGCCGAAGAACTGGGTAAGAGATACAGATATATATTTATTGATGAATATCAGGACAGTAATTTACTGCAGGAAGCGATAATAGGAAGAATATCAGGTCCTGATAATCTGTTTATGGTAGGAGATGTGAAACAGAGCATCTACAGATTCAGACTGGCTGAACCGGAAATCTTCAAAAAAACTGCGGAGGCATATCGGGCGAAAAGCAGCGAAAAAAGTACAGTAATAGATCTCAACAGCAACTTCAGGAGCAAAAAAAATGTAACAGATGCCGTAAACGCAGTGTTCAGCAATATTATGCCGGGATACGGCGATAAAGATGCTCTTCACTGTACGAGAGGTGCATCACCGTATAAGACTACACTCCACATTGTCGATGGCGATGCGGCGAAAATAAATGATATTGAACCTATTGAGGCCGAAGGGAAAACAGCAGTCGAGATAATTCGCCGCTGCCTGGCGGAAGGTTTCGATTACAGAGATATTGCTGTTTTGGCAAGAAACCGCAGCTCAGTCGGGGAACTTGAAAATCTCCTTATTAATGAGGAAATACCGGCATACGGAGAAAAAAACGAGGGATATTTCGAGTCTGTTGAAATCCGGATTTTCATTAATTTTCTCAGGGTAACAGATAATATGAGACAGGATGTTCCGCTTATTTCCGTAATGAGATCTGTGCTTTACAATTTTTCCTTTGAAGAGATGGCACGAATCAGAGCGGAATTTCCTGACGGAAGTTTTTGTGGTGCCCTTAGAGCCTACAGGGAAGATGGTGCTGATGAGACAATAAGAAGCAAAATCATCAAACTGATTTCTTCACTGGAGTACTGGCGGGAACTCAGCAGAACCTTGAACCTTGAAGAACTGATAAAGAGGATGCTTTACGACACAGGCTACTACGATTACTGCAGCAGTCTGCCTGTTGGAAAACAGAGAATTTCCAATCTGAGGCTTATCGTAGAGAAGGCAGCCGTTTACGAGAAGACAAATCACAGCGGTCTTCAGGGTTTTCTCAGATACATAGAAGCGATGAAGGACTCCAATCTGACCGTTTCAGAAGCAAAGACCCTGAGCGAAAACGAAAACGTTGTTCGCGTAATGACAATACACAAAAGCAAAGGCCTGGAATTTCCTGTTGTGATCATTGTCGGAGCAGGAAGAAACGCAGGCAGGAGCAAGACTGAAGAAATCGCAATGCATAAGGATTTCGGCCTCGGAATCAAGCTGGTGTATCCGGACAGGAGGCAGAAACAGGATACAATTCTCAGAAATGTAATTTCCGGTAAAAAGAAACGAGAGGATTTCGAAGAAGAAATAAGAATATTGTATGTGGCAATGACGAGAGCAGAGGAACGGCTGGAGATTGTCGGTACGGCTTCGGCTGATAACATCAATGATGAGCAGGAAGCAGTAAGCTACATTGATATGATATATCCGGCTCTAAATCAACTGGATACAGGAGAAACAGTCACTTATAATGACTTCGAAGCGATAACCGGGAAAAACTATAAGAGATTCCCGATAAAGCAGCTTCTGGAAGCGGCGAAGAATCCGCCTGAAAGCAATAGAGGCAAGGCTGCGGCAGAACGGCTTTCATTTGTTTATCCGCACGAAAAAAGTGACACGAAACCGAAGTATTCAGTTTCCCAGCTTAACAGGAAAAATGAGATTGAAGAAATACCGCTTGCCGAATTCAGGCCGGAGAGACGAGACGGCAGGCTTACAGCTGCCGAGCGCGGGAATGTAATACATAAGGTAATGGAGCATATAGATTTCGCAAAGGCAGCAGCCGGAGGGAAAGCATATGTGGAAGCTTTTGCAGATGAAATGCATATGAAGGGAATGCTTACCGAAAGAGAACGGGAATCATTGGATTCAGACGGAATAGCCGGATTTTTTATGCAGGATCCCGGGCGCCGTGCAGCAGAAGCCTTTGCACAGAAAAAATTAAGGAGAGAGCAGGAATTTATTCTGAGGAAGGAAATTGAAGGAACATCTTCAATAGTCCAGGGTATCATCGACTGCTTCTATGAAAGCGACCGGGGAACAGTTCTGATTGACTATAAAAACAGCAGTATTTACAGCGAAGGCGAAGAAGAAATAAAAGAGCTGTACAAGGGGCAGATAGAGCTGTATAAGGAGGCTCTCGACAAGGCCGGAACATGTAGTGTGAATGAGGCTTACATCTACCTGTTCAAATCAAAAAAATTTATTGATATGCTGTAAAATCTTTTGCCAGAGTGTTGACACAAGTGGGCAAAAGTGGTACTTTATGTGTAGAGGTTAGCACTCGCAGATAAAGAGTGCTAATAACAAAAGGAGGCTTACAATGGATTTAACAGAGAGAAAATTAAAAATATTGCAGGCCGTAATAGCAGATTTCACCAGGACAGCGGAACCTGTCGGTTCAAGAACAATATCTAAGAATTATGAACTCGGAAGTCCTGCGACAATAAGAAATGAAATGTCCGACCTGGAGGAAATGGGATATCTGACACATCCTCATACGTCTTCGGGCAGAGTTCCTTCAGAGAAAGCGTACAGACTCTATGTCAACGAAATGATGAAGAAGACTGAGCTTTCCGATGAACAGAAAAGGACGATTACAGACAGGCTGTACAGCAATATTTCAGAGCTTGACATGCTTGTTGAGAGGGCAGCCCATGTTCTCTCGGAAATTACTAATCTTACGGCTTTTGCTCTTACACCGGGCAAGGAGCAGGACAAGCTGAAATATGTTAATTTGCTGCCGGTAGACGATTATACTGTAGTGCTTATGCTTGTGTCGGACAGCGGCAAGGTAAGCAACGCTGCAGTACGGCTCAGGAAGCCTGCATCAGAGGAAACTCTCAGAGTTCTTGCCAAGAATATGACATACAATTACAGCGGCAAGACATTGAGCGAGGCTCTGAAACTTGACATCATCAAGACTTTTCAGACAGATGCCGAAGCCATGGCCATGTTTGAAAACAGCATAGCTCCAAGTTTCATGAGAACTCTTGAAGAGATGCTGAACGTAAATCTGTATATGGACGGGCTTACGAATATATTCTCACTTCCTGAATACAATGATATCGAGAAGGCAAAGTCCTTCTTCGAAATATTTAACAGGAAGCAGGAAATCACACAGAAGATTCGCGGAAGAGATGACGGAATAATGATTACCATCGGAGGAGAAAACGAAGATGAGAGTCTGGCAGACTGCAGTGTTATCTCAGCAACATATCATGTAGATGGAAAGCTGGTTGGCAAGCTTGGGGTTATAGGGCCGACAAGAATGAAATACGATGAAGTCACGTCAGTAGTTGAATATCTGACAGACAATATTACAAGAGCATTCAGGCTTACAGAAGGAGACGATGATGACAGATAGAGAAAAAACAATTATGGAAGAACAGGAAGGTATTGAGGAAAAAGAGAAAGAGACGGTAGAGGATACCGAGAAGGAGGAACAGGGAAAAGAGAAAACAGAAGCTGAGACAGAGGGGAAGGAAGAACCTGCGGAAGACGAGGATACAAGATATCTGAGACTGATGGCAGACTTCCAGAATTACAAAAAGAGAGTAGAGAAAGAAAAATCAGATCTCCGTTCATATGCCAATGAGCAGATTATGAGCCAGCTGCTTGAGATTCTCGATAATTTCGAGAGAGCTCTTGAGCAGGATGCAGGGGAAGGCTTCAAAAAAGGAATGGAGATGATTTTCAAACAGCTGGGCGATGTGCTGAACAAATCAGGTCTGGCTGAAATACCTGCATTGGGTGAGGATTTTGATCCGAATTTCCACAATGCGGTATTAACTGAGGAAACAGAAGAATATGAAAGCGGCAAAGTTTCCGGAGTGATGCAGAAAGGCTACACTCTCAACGGTAAAGTCATCAGACCTTCCATGGTGAAGGTTGTAAACTGATAAGGCTGCTTTCGAAAAATACAAGGAGGAAAATAACATGGGAAAAGTAATAGGTATTGATTTAGGAACTACAAACTCATGCGTTGCCGTACTGGAAGGCGGAGAGCCTACGGTTATCACTAACGCAGAAGGATTAAGAACAACTCCGTCCGTTGTCGGTTTTGCCAAGAACGGTGAGAGGCTTGTCGGAGAAACAGCCAAGAGACAGGCAATAACAAACCCGGAAAGAACAATCTCTTCAATTAAGAGACACATGGGTGAAGCATACGAAGTAACAATCGATGGTAAGAAGTATACGCCGCAGGACATCAGTGCCATGATTCTGTCAAAGCTTAAGGCCGATGCCGAAGCATACCTGGGTGAACCGGTGACAGAAGCTGTAATTACAGTTCCGGCATACTTCACAGACAGCCAGAAGCAGGCTACAAAGGATGCAGGTAAGATTGCAGGACTTGATGTTAAGAGAATTATCAACGAACCTACAGCTGCATCGCTGGCATATGGACTCGATAAAGATGAAGCAGCCCAGAAAGTGCTGATTTATGACTTGGGCGGCGGTACATTTGACGTATCCATTCTCGAACTGGCCGATGGCGTTTTCGAGGTTCTGGCAACAAACGGAAACAACAAGCTGGGCGGAGATGACTTCGATGAAGCACTGCTTAACTACATGGCAGATACTTTCTCACAGGAAAACGGAATTGACCTGAGAAAAGACAAGATGGCAATTCAGCGTCTTAAGGAAGCTGCAGAGAAGGCGAAAAAAGAGCTTTCAAGTGCACAGACTACAAACATCAATCTGCCGTTTATCACAGTAAGCGATGCTGGTCCGCTCCACATGAATATGGACATTACAAGAGCTAAGTTCGACCAGCTGACAGCAGACCTGGTAAATAAGACAATTGAGCCTATGCAGAAGGCAATGAATGATGCAGGCGTTTCAAACAGTGATCTTAACAAGGTTATCCTCGTAGGCGGATCAACAAGAATTCCTGCTGTTCAGGAAGCTGTTAAGAGAGTAACAGGCAAGGAACCGTTTAAGGGAATCAACCCTGATGAATGCGTAGCAGTCGGAGCATCAATTCAGGCCGGCGTACTGACAGGTGAAGTACATGACGTACTGCTTCTGGATGTTACACCGCTTTCACTGTCAATTGAAACTCTCGGCGGAGTTGCTACTAAGCTGATTGAGAGAAACACTACAATTCCTACTAAGAAGAGCCAGATCTTTTCGACAGCGGCAGACAATCAGCCTGCAGTTGACATTCACGTAATGCAGGGTGAAAGAGATATGGCAGCAGGAAATACAACTCTCGGCAGATTCCAGCTGACAGGTATTCCACCTGCTCCACGTGGAGTTCCTCAGATTGAAGTTACATTCGACATCGATGCAAACGGTATCGTAAATGTAAGCGCCAAGGATCTGGGAACAGGAAAATCACAGAACATCACAATCACTTCTTCAACTAAACTGAGCGAAGACGAAATCAACGCCAAGGTAAAGGAAGCCGAACAGTTTGCAGAAGAAGACAAGAAGAGAAAAGAAGAAGTTGAAGTAAAGAATCAGGCTGAAACACTGATTTACGAAACTGAAAAGAACATGAAGGAGCTTGAAACAGCTCTCTCAGAAGAAGAAAAGAACGACATTACAGCCGCTAAGGATGCCCTTCAGGCAGCGCTCAATGCAGGCAATATTGATGAAATCAAGGCTAAAACAGAAGCGCTTACAGAAAAGTTCCACACAATTTCGGCCAAGATGTATCAGCAGGCTCAGGCAGCAGGCGCAGCCGGCCCTGATATGAGCGGAATGGCAGGCGGACCTGGAGCTGCAGGTGCGGCAGGAATGAACCAGGGCGCAGGTCAGGCAGCAAGCAACTCAGACGATACCATAGTAGATGCAGATTTTGAAGTAGTAGATGAGGATAAGTCCAAGTAATGGCAGAGAAGAGAGATTTTTATGAGGTCTTGGGTCTTTCCAAGGGAGCCAGCGATGATGAGATAAAACGTGCTTTCAGAAAGCTCGCAATGAAATATCATCCTGATAAAAACCCGGGAGACAAAGAGGCCGAAGAAAAGTTCAAAGAGATAAACGAAGCTTACGCCGTACTCTCAGATCCTGAACAGAAATCCAAGTATGACAGATTCGGTCATGCGGGAGTGGATCCGAACAGCTTCGCGGGAGGCGGCGGCTTCGGCGGCTTCGGCGGTTTCGAAGATATTTTCGACATGTTCGGAAGTGCTTTCGGCGGCGGTTTCGGCGGCTTCGGAGGAGGCAGACGCAATAACGGTCCGATAAAGGGAAGCGATATTCAGAAATCCATGACAATTGATTTCGAAGAAGCGGCATTCGGAACGAAAAAGCAGATTCGTCTCACGAAGAATGTGAAGTGTAAAACATGCGACGGAACAGGTGCAGCACCGGGAACTTCCAAGAAAACATGTCCGAAGTGCGGCGGAACAGGTGAAATAAGAACTCAGCAGAGGACTCCTCTTGGAGTTTTCCAGAGCTCATCACCGTGTCCTGACTGTAACGGTACCGGCGAAATAAATGAGAGCCCTTGCAGTGATTGCGGCGGTACAGGAAGAACGAGAGATACTGTTACGATTTCTGTAAACATTCCTGCAGGCGTTGATGACGGCTCTGTTATACCTATCAGGGGACAGGGCGAACCGGGCATCAACGGTGGACCGGACGGAGATCTTTATATAGTTCTCAATGTCAGACCTCATAAACTGTTTGAACGAAGAGGACAGGATCTGTGGCTTGAGATTCCAATAACCTTCAATCAGGCAGCACTGGGTGATGAAATAGTGGTTCCTACGCTGGAAGAAAAAGTATCTTATAAGATTCCTCAGGGAACACAGCCGGGAACAGTCTTCAGGCTTAAGGGCAAAGGCATCAAGAACGTTCGCGGAAGCCGCAAAGGCGATCTGTACGTTAAGGTAAGTCTGGAAGTGCCGACAAAGCTCAATAAAAAACAGAAGAAGGCCATAGAGGCTATGGGCAAGGAAGTTAATGATGAATGCTATTCAAAGAAGAGCGGATTCCTTAACTCCCTCAAAGAGTTCTTTTCATAAAATCAAAAAGAGGTAGTTTTGAAACCGATGCCAAAACAGCATCGGTTTCGCTTTTGCGTAAAAAGAAATAATATTGTATAATAAACCCGTTATGGGAAAAAGAAAAAAGAGGCGCAAAAAGAAATACAGAATCAGAAATAAAAGGCTGTTTATATCAGTTGTAGCAGCAGGAATACTTGTAATTTTCCTCGTTATTTTCGCCGCAGCAAGCATTATCGGAATGCTTGTTGATGATAAGACAGATAGCGAGAAGAAAGCTGTATCGAAGCAGACTGCAGAAAGCCGGGAGACTGAGAAAGAATCAAAAGAAGTTGCCGAAGAAAAGCCTGACACATCAGACATTCTGATAGTAAATAAACATAACAGGCTTGAAAGCAGCTATGTTCCGGATGATCTGGTGCTGCCTGAGTCAACGCTTAACGGTAATGCCGGCAGGCAGTCGATGACGAGAGAGGCCGCTGAAGCAATGAATAATCTTACATCGGCAGCAGCTGCTGAGGGATATATAATTAAAGTAAGAAGCGGATACAGAAGCTACAGCACACAAAACAGCCTGTTTAACAGCTATGCAGCCAAATCCGGAACTGCAAAGGCAGAAACCTATTCTGCGCGCCCCGGATACAGTGAACATCAGACAGGTCTCAGTGCAGATGTAACCTCACCGTCCTGCGGATATTCGCTGTCCTATTCATACGGCGAGACGAAGGAAGGAATATGGCTTGCAGAAAACTGCCATAAGTATGGATTTATTATAAGGTATCCGGAAGGAAAAACAGATATCACGGGGTATGTTTATGAACCGTGGCACGTACGTTATGTAGGTGTGGAGCATGCAGAAAAAATAAAGGAGTCGGGACTGACACTGGAAGAATACACAGGCAACGAACCGGCGCCTGACTATGAATGATAAACGGAGGATAATACAGGAAACATGAAATATATAGAACTGAAAGTACACGCGAGCAGACAGGGCATCGAGGCACTTACCGAAATTTTTCTTAAGTACGGAATAGACAGACTCTCTATAGATGACCCTGCAGATATTGATGATATAATGAACAGCGAACATCAGTATGACTGGGATTATGTTGAAGACAGCCTTAAAGACAATTCAGGCAAGGAACCGACAGTCTCTGTTTATCTGAACGATAATGAAGGCGGTAAAGCGCTTCTTCAGAAACTTAAGCTAGATATAATGATGCTCAAGGGAAAAGAGCAGTATGGTGACTACGGCAGCGGTATAGATTTCGGCAGGCTGTATGTGGAAGACTGTATTGTTGACGATGAAGACTGGAAGGACAAATGGAAGGAAAATTTTAAGCCGACAAGGGTTACAGATAAAATTGTTGTCAAGCCTACCTGGGAAGATTATGAAGCCTGCTCAGATGAAAAGATACTGGAAATCGATCCGGGAATGGCTTTTGGAACAGGCACTCATGAAACTACAAGCCTTTGCATGAAGCTAATGGAAAAATATATAGGTCTCGGCAGCAAGCCGGCAAATGAACTTAAGATATTGGATGTAGGATGCGGCAGCGGAATTCTCTCGATTGCAGCGGCATTGCTGGGATGCGGCAATGTTCTCGGGATTGAAATTGACGAAAATGCTCTGGAAGTGGCGAAGGAGAATGTAAGTCTCAACAATACAGAGGACAGAGTAAGGCTGCAGAAAGGGAACCTTGTTGAAGGAATAAGCTTCAAGGGCGACATAATGGTTGCCAATCTCATGCACAATCTTATTATAGAGCTGGCTCCTGCAGCAATGAAGCATCTTGTTAAAGACGGAATCTTTATTTCTTCGGGAATTCTTCTTGAAAAGAAAGACGCAGTGGCAGAGGCAATAACGAAGGCCGGTTTCGAAATTCTCGAAATTCCTGAAGACGGAGAATGGTGCGCTATTGCTGCAAAGGCAAAGAAAAGAGGACTGGCGAGAATTTTTGGATAAGAGGAAAAACATGAGCAGATTTTTTGTCGGACCGGAGAATATCGGAGCCGGGACAATAATAGTTGATAACAAAGATGACCTGCACCACATGATAAAGGTACTGCGACTGAAGGAAGGCGACAGTGTGGAGATATCAGACACTGTACAGTGGGAATATGAAGGTGTCATCGAGTCTATCCACGAAGATGAAGCAGTATTGAGGATAACAGACAAGCAGGCTTTCGCGGCAGAGCCTGACGTAAGAGTAACATTATTTCAGGGAATACCTAAGCAGGGAAAAATGGAAACTATTGTACAGAAGTGCGTCGAGCTGGGCGTACATGAAATAGTACCTGTTTTCATGGAGAGAACCGTCGTTGTAGACAAAGGAAACTTCGGTAAAAAGGTAAGTCGCTGGAATAAGGTTTCGGCTGAAGCTGTCAAGCAATGTCGCAGAGGGATGATTCCTCAGGTGAAGGACCCGGTAAAGATGAAAGAACTCCTCGCAGACAGTACAGGAAGCGGAAGGCCGGATACATTTGAGGATTTCGACCTTGTGTTGTTCCCTTATGAAAATGAAAAAGGCACGACAATAAAAGAAATGCTCCTCACCGTTACGTCGCCTATGTACAGTGAAATAACAGGCGGAAGCATTGAAAATATAGCTGTAATTATCGGACCGGAAGGCGGCTTTTCTCAGGAAGAAGCCGATGCCGTAATAAGCGGCGGAGGCAGCTCGGTAAGCCTGGGAAAAACAATTCTGCGAACCGAAACGGCCGGAATGGCAGCGCTGGCCATGATAATGTACGAGTTAGAGATGTAGCAGATATTCTGCTGCATCTTTTATTTCTTTTTCCGAGAAAACCTTAAAACCCTTTTCGCGCAAAAGCTTTACGGTAAGCCCCTCTCCCGGAATCTTGCAGCCTGAGAAAGAACCGTCGTAAATGCAACTGCTTCCGCAGGAAGGGCTGCCTTCCTTCATTATGCAGAAAGCTGCATCCTCATCGATTGCTCTTTTTACTGCAATTTCCGCTCCGGCTTTATAGGCGCCGGTGACATCAGTTCCTTCACTGTTGATTATTCCGTTTACTGTAATCTCGGCAGGAGGGCGGGGAACGGGAAGTCCACCGTCAACCTCGGGACATACAGGTATAAGCATGCCTTCGTCACGCCATCTGCTGAAAATTTTATCGGTTTCTTCTTTTATTTTGCCGTCATATCTGACCGGCTCGCCTCCGTAGAGGCATCTGCTTACGAGTATTTTATGTTTTTTCATTTTTCGCTGTTTCTGTTACTTTTTGATTTAATAACTCTGAATCAATTTGTTAACGTCATTATACCCTAAAAGAGAGCACTTTGTGTTAAAATATAGCGAACGGAGGATAATTGATGAAAATAGCATTTCATACATTAGGATGCAAAGTAAATCAGTACGAGTCAGAGGCAATGGCAGCCTTATTCAGGGAGAGAGGTCATGACATTGTCGACGAAAAAGATTTCGCAGATGCATATATAATAAACACGTGTACGGTTACGGCTGTCGCCGATAAGAAATCGAGACAGTTTATCAGACGGATGAAAAAAATAAATCCGGACAGTATTGTAGCTGTAACCGGATGTTACGCTCAGACTAAACCGGAGGAAGTCTCAGGCATTCAGGGAGTAGATATCGTAACAGGTACTAATGAAAAGGCTCGTCTCGTAGACGAAATATGCGCAATGTTTGAAGGGAAAACATCGGAAAGTTCCGTATGGGTACACAGCCGCGAAGAGCTTACGGAATTTGAAGAGCTTGGGATTTTATCCGAGACAAAGGACAGAACACGTGCGTATATTAAAGTTCAGGAAGGCTGCAACAGATTTTGCTCATATTGTGTAATTCCATATGCCAGAGGGCCTGTGCGCAGCAGAGAGCTTGATGATATTGTCAAGGAGGCGAAGACACTGGTTTCGGCAGGGTACAGAGAACTGGTGCTGACAGGAATAAATACGGCGCTTTACGGCTTCGAAAGAGGCGGCAGCGGAATTGAAGAGGCTGTAGCGGCAATCGATTCTCTGAAGGGGGATTTCAGAATACGCCTCAGCAGTCTGGAACCGGCAGTTGTCAACCGTGATTATGTGAAGCGGCTTATCAGGTATGAGAGGCTGTGTCATCATCTGCATATGTCTGCACAGAGCGGAAGCGACAGGATACTGAAAAGGATGAACAGACCGTATGACAGCAGTGATTACTACAGAATGGTAAATACAGTCTTCGAATTCGACGACAGTTACGGAATATCGACAGATATGATCGTAGGATTCCCCGGAGAAACGGAGAAGGACTTTGAAGATACCTGTCGAATGGTGGAAGAATGCAGTTTTTGCAAAACCCACATATTCAAATATTCGAAAAGGCCTATGACAGAAGCTGCAGGAATGAGCGGGCAGGTTTCTCCTCAGGTAAAAGACAGGAGAGCGGAAGAACTGAAGACAGTTGCAGACAAAAGTGCCGAAGGATTTTTTGAAATAAATCTGGCGGCAGCCGCAGACGGAAGAATAGAGACGGTGCTGCCTGAAGAGTATTCGGCAGATGGGCGTTTTCTGACGGGATACAGCGACAATTACATCAAAACGTACATTGATGCTGCAGATGTTTCGTGTGATAATGATTTGCGGGGCAGCTTAATTAATGTTAAGATGACGGATATATATAAAGATGGCATGAAAGGCGTTCCTGTGTTATAATATCAGCAGATTCAGAGAAAGGAAGTGATCTGATGAAAGATTGTTTATTTTGTAAAATTATTGATGGCGAAATTCCATCAGGTAAGGTATATGAGGATGATAAAATCCTGGTATTCCATGATGTTAACCCTCAGGCTCCTGTACATGTACTGATTATTCCGAAAAAGCATATTGCATCAATGAATGATATCAGTGAAGAAGACAAGGACGTAATAGCATATATTATGCTTAAGGTTAAAGATATTGCTGCTGAACTTGGACTTTCCAACGGATACAGACTTGTGAACAACTGTGGAGAAGACGGACTCCAGACAGTGGAACACCTGCATTTCCACCTCTTAGGCAAAAGAAAAATGACATGGCCTCCAGGTTGATCAAAAAAAACTTGCACAAAATCATATTTAATTGTATAATGGCAACGTTGTGAATAAAATACCGTTTTATGCAACATGATTTTAACAGCGTCAGGAGGTGAAACGGGAATGGCACAGGTCATAGTAAGAGAAAACGAAAGCCTCGAAAGTGCTCTTAAGAGATTTAAGAGATCATGCGCCAGAGATGGTGTTATGGCTGAAGTGAGAAAAAGAGAACACTACGAAAAGCCAAGTGTTAAGAGAAAGAAGAAGTCAGAGGCTGCAAGAAAAAAGGCTAACAAGAAATACTAGGCAGAACTGAAACAAACGGCGTCATTTTTGGCGTCGTTTATATTATTTAAAAAAGGAGTATTCGCAATGACATTAAAAGAACGACTTGACGCCGATTTCAAAGAGGCGATGAAAAATAAAGAAAAAGTTCGCAAGGAGACTATCAGCTTCGTGAGGGCTGCGATAAAACAGTTTGAAGTTGATAACAGAGAAGAAATAGATGATTCCGGAATCGCATCTATTCTCGCGAAACAGGTGAAGATGAGAAAGGATGCTCTGGCAGATTTCGAATCAGCAGGAAGGACAGATTTGCTGGAAGCTTATCAGGCGGAGATTGATGTGCTTCAGGATTATATGCCTAAGCAGCTGTCAGATGATGAAATTGCCGATATTATCGCAAAGACTGCTGAAGAAATGGGAATTGAAGCAGGAAGCGGCAAAGGTTCCATGGGCAAGCTTATGGGTCCGGTAATGGGAAAAGTCAAGGGCGTTGCCGACGGCGGCAATGTTAAAAACCTGGTAATGAAGTTTCTGGGATAATGTTTAAAAAAAACGAAAATAAAACGAAAATAAGGGGAAGTGAAATGAAGAAAGCACTGTCGTTATTAACAGCGGTACTTCTGGCTATTACAATAATAACTCCGATTACGGTTTCCGATGTTTCGGCGGCTGATACTTTTGCTGTCAGAACTTCTATGCCTGCTTATGATTCGGCCGTAGGCAAAAAGTATTACTATACAAACGGAAATATATTTTATCAGATCGGGCTGGCGCCAACCAGAAACAAGCTGTCGTCAAACAGCAAATACTACTGCAGAGGCAACTGCACATGGTATGCTTATGCGAGAGCCAGTGAAATACTCGGACATAACCTGAATACCAATTTCAGATGGGCAGCCGGTAAGTGGTGGTCGACAAACAAAAGCAAGAAAATATATCCTTACGGCTCTAAGCCTAAGGCAGGTGCAATTGCCTGCTTCAGCAATCACGTGGCAATCGTTGAGAAGGTTGAAGGCGGTAAAATATATTATTCCGAATCGGGATGGAGAACAACCACGAAAAAACCAACCTCGGCGTCAGATATTGAGTTCCAGTACGGAACAAAGGCGTGGGGAAAAACTTTCCAGGGGTACATTTACTTCACGGAAAAGACAAATAACAACAGCGAAGCTGACATTCCTTCAACAACAGTAAATTATCAGGTTAAGGTTTCCGTTAAAAGTCTGAACAGGCGAATAGGACCGGGAACGGGTTACGAGAAGGACGGATATGTTACGCCGGGAACGTATACTGTTGACAGAGAATATAACGGATGGGGCAGAATAAATACGGGACACTGGATTTATCTTATATATACAGAAAAAATCAACAGCGGAACGAGTGCTTCTACTGCGCCTGCGCAGACTACCTCAAAACCTTCGACGGCGTCAGCATCAAAGGGTATTTATACTGTTATAGTATCGGTATCGCAGCTGAACAGGAGAAAAGGCCCCGGTACAAATTACGGCAAGGTCGGATATGCCAAGAAGGGAACGTATACTGTTGTTGAGGAGAAGAACGGCTGGTGTAAGCTTTCGGACGGTTACTGGGTAAGCAAAAAATATGTAACCGTTAAGTCGAATTCAGCGACATCAAATACACAGCAGGCAAAAAAAGTAAAAATAACTGTAACAAAGCTTAATATGCGCTCGGGACCGGGTACGAAATATTCGAAGAAAGGCTATGCTAAGCCGGGGACATATGAAGTATCACAGACGAGCGGAGCATGGATAAAGCTTAAGAGCAACGGATACTGGGTGTATTCCGATTATGTTACATACGTAAAATAGGATATATGAGGAATTGTCGGATGTATTTACCTGTAGACAAATCTGATATGAAAGAGAGAGGATGGACAGAGACAGACTTCGTACTGGTTACGGGGGATGCGTATATTGACCATCCTTCTTTTGGTACTGCGATAATAAGCAGACTTCTCGAATCCAGAGGATATAAAGTTGCTGTTCTTTCTCAGCCGGGATGGAAGGATACAGAGGATTTCAAACGCTTCGGCAAGCCTCGCCTCGGATTTCTCGTAAACGGCGGAAATGTCGATTCAATGGTTAATAATTATTCTGTTGCAAAGAACAGGAGAAAACGCGACTCTTATTCTCCCGGAGGAATTGCGGGAAAGCGACCTGACAGGGCAGTAATAGTTTACTGCAACAGAATAAGAGAGGCCTATGGTCGCGTTCCGATTATTATCGGCGGTCTTGAAGCAAGTCTTAGAAGACTGGGGCATTATGATTACTGGGACGATAAGGTGAGAAGGTCTGTTCTGATGGATTCCGGCGCAGATATTCTCATTTACGGAATGGGAGAAAAGGCTGTACTTGAAATTGCAGAGGCTCTTGACAGCGGTATAGATGCAGGCGATATAGGCTGGATTCGCGGAACATGCACTAAGCAGAGACTTGAATCTGAAGGGGGAAGCCTTAATGTTTACGAAGATGATATTGTGCTTCCGGATTTTGAGAGAATATCTAAGGACGATGAAGAAGGCAGAAGAGAGTACTGCAAAAGCTTCAGAATGCAGTATCGCAGCAATGATTCGGTAACGGGACGGAGAATACTGGAAAAGTACGGCAACGGCTGTTATATAGTTCAGAATCCGCCTCAGGCACCGCTTGAGAGAGAAGATCTCGATGATATTTACGCACTGCCGTACATGAGAAATTACCATCCTTCATATGAGCAGTACGGCGGTGTCCCTGCGATTAAGGAAGTGAAATTCAGTATTACTTCAAACAGAGGGTGTTACGGGGGATGCAGCTTTTGTGCTATAACCTATCATCAGGGGCGCGAAGTGAGATCACGAAGTATTGAATCGATAAAAGCAGAAGCGCGTCTGATGACAGAGGACCCTCAGTTCAAAGGCTATATACACGATATAGGAGGACCGACAGCGAATTTCACCGGACCTTCCTGTGAAAAACAGCTTAAAAAAGGTATGTGCGGGGGAAAGGACTGCCTTTTTCCCAAACCATGCAGTAATCTGAGGGCAGATCACACATATTATATGAAAATGCTCGATGAAGTCAGAAACATAGAGAAAGTAAAGAAGGTGTTCATCAGATCGGGAATAAGATTTGACTATCTGCTTGCCGATAAGAAAAGAGGCGAGGATTTTCTCGAAACTCTCTGTAAAAATCATGTGAGCGGAATTCTTAAGGTTGCTCCGGAGCATGCGTGCCCATCGGTTTTAAAGGCAATGCATAAGCCGGATATAAGTGTTTTTGACAAGTTCGGTAAAAAATATCGCGAGATGAACAAAAAGCTGGGAAAGAAACAGTATATGATTCCCTATTTCATAAGTTCTCATCCGGGAGCAACGCTGGATGATGCAGTTGATTTGGCAGTATATATGCATGATACAGGATTTGTACCTGATCAGGTGCAGGATTTTTACCCGACACCCGGAACATTATCTACAGCCATGTACTATACGGGGATGGATCCTTTTACCGGTAAAAAAATATATGTTGCGAAATCACGTGAAGAAAAAAGAATGCAAAGAGCACTGCTTCACTTTAACAAGAAAGAAAACAGAAACACTGTTATTGAAGCTTTGAATAAAACGGGACGCAGGAATCTGATAAAAGTATTGACAGGTGGGAAACAGCATGGGTAACGGCCGTATTTACGATCTTCTTAATGGGCTGGAAACAGGAAGAAAACAATACAACGAAATAATGGAATCGCAATCATGCAGAAGTTTTTTTACAGATGAAGTATATGGCTGCAGAGATGCTGCCGAGTATTCGGGGGAAATATCTGCGGGAGATAATCTTGAATATATGGAATATCTCATAAAAGAAAGGAATATGAGGGGAAAACTTCAGCTTATTTATGTGGATCCTCCTTTTTTCTCAAACAGCAGGTATCAGGCATCTGTAAGGCTTCAAACAGAAAACCTGGGTACGTCACCTGTAATTAAGACAGGCGCATATGATGATAAATGGGAAGACAGCATGGAGCAGTATCTGACAATGCTTACAGTCAGGTTTCTGATGATGAAGGAGCTTTTGTCGGACACGGGATGTATATGGGTTCATCTTGACTGGCATGGATCTCATTACGTGAAGATGATTCTTGACGAAATCTTCGGAGAAGACAACTTCGTCAACGAAGTGGCGTGGACATATAAATCCGGAGGTTCGGGAAAGAGAAGCTTTGCAAAAAAACATGATACCCTTTTGTTTTACGGTAAAACAAAAAAATACAAATTCAATCTTCTGAAGGAAAAATCCTATAACAGAGGGCTTAAACCTTATCGGTTCAAGGGTGTGAAGGAGTATTGCGACGAAACAGGCTGGTACACCCTTGTAAACATGAAAGATGTATGGGCCATAGATATGGTGGGAAGGACTTCTGGAGAACGTACCGGATATGCTACACAGAAACCCGAGAAGCTGCTGGAACGAATAGTGGAGGCATGCAGTGATGAAGGCGATTTATGTGCCGATTTTTTCGCCGGATCGGGCACCTTCGGAGCAGTGTGCACAGCAATGAACAGAGACTGGATTATGTGTGATGAAGGGAATGTGGCAGTTGCCAGCCAGATAAGAAGAATCACGGATTCGATTACAAAAAAAGAAAAGGCATTCAATGTAACAAGAGCATATTCCGCTGATGAAAAGGGGAATCCCGTAAAGGCGGAAGACAAGGGTTTTGTACGTGTTGCAAGTGAAATGGGAATGCTGAAAATTACTGAATACAAGCCGGATCTTTTTTCTCTGAGCCGGGAAGATGAAGAAATTGCCGCAAGATATGCGGCAGATGACGGCGGGTCTCTTGTTAATTTCTGGAGTATTGACAGAAACTATGATGGGATGATACACAGAGGAGAGGGAATTATCGAAGGAAAGGATTTCGCTGCAGCGGGATCCGGAACAGTTAACATTATCGGATATGATGTTCTCGGAAACAGATTTTATCTGAAGAAGAAGGTGTGACAGGTATATGGATATTAAGGTTTACAACAGCAGAGATTATAAAGAGAGTAAATGGTCAGGCGGAAATACGAGAGAAATGGCAATTTTTCCTGAAAATTCAGAGTATCTGGACAGAGATTTCATATGGAGACTAAGCTCGGCTGATTCTGAGCTTGAGGAGTCCTCATTTACAAAGCTGCCTGATTACGACAGAATTCTCATGGTGCTGGAAGGCAGTGTTGTTCTGGCTCACGGAGATGAGCGATCTGCCCGCCTGGGACCTCTTGAGCAAGATTGTTTTGACGGCAGTATTAAAACGAAATGTTTCGGTACGCTGAAAAAAGACTATAACCTGATAATGAGAAAAGGCTGCAGAGGGAAGATGTGCGTTATTGAACCTGAATCAACGGGAATCAGAACGGATATCGATACAGATACTGCAGAAGGTGAGAGCATATCAGCGGGAATATACTGCCTGGAAGGATATGCTGTAGTATCAGCAGGCGGCAGGCAGGTTATGGTCAGGGAAGACGAGCAGCTTGTGTGCAGCTTTGAAAAAAACGAATCTCCGGAAATGACTGTTATGGGAGAAGGAAAGTGTATCTTCACTCAGGTGGTATATGCAGCCGATGATTTCATATGCGAAGAAGTTCCTCCCGCAAAGGCTTCGGTCGATGACTTCAAAACAGCATATATGCTCGCCTTTGACAATAACAGATGGTCTAAGATTATGCGTCGCCACGGGGGCAGAAAGGCATCTTATTACAAGGACCCGGTTCTGGCAGAGAAACTGAGGAAGCTGGAGAAACACTACATTACGATGATAGTCTGGATAATAGAGATGTGTATCTGTTTCCTGCCTGCATTTCTGGGTGTTTCTCTTGAGAAAGAGTGTATAATAGCAGGAATTGTTTCACTTATTCATATTTTTCTCATCGGACCGCTTGTATATATGATTTTGCTTCCGAAGCCTATAAGGGCGCATATGAAGCGGCCTGAAGAACTGAATGCAATGGAAAGAAATATATATATGAAACAGAACGGAGAGGATGAACGTATGGACAGGCTGATGAAAAAATACAGCAGCACTGACGATGAGTATTTCGCGGATACAGATTCGCCTCTGTATAAATTTATGAAGAGAAATGACAGATAAAATGGATTTTGAAATAACGGCAACGGCGACTTTCGGACTTGAAGCTGTTGTGCGCAGAGAGATAGAAAGCCTTGGATACGAGGATATAACAACAGAAAACGGGAAAGTAACTTTCAGAGGAGGACCTGAAGCAGTGGCTGATGCCAATCTTAATTTAAGGTGTGCAGACAGAGTGCTTCTTAAAGTCGGGGAATTTCAGGCAAAGACTTTCGAAGAACTTTTTCAGGGAATGAGAAATATACCCTGGGAAAAATATATAGACAGAGACGGCAGATTTCCTGTTTCATGTACAACAGTCAAATCGAAGCTTCACAACCCGCCGGCAATACAGAGTATCGGCAAGAAGGCTGTGGCAGAGAGACTGGGCGAGGTGAGAGAAACATCCAGAGTCCCTGAAAGCGGTGCTTTGTATCCCATTAAGATTACGCTCCTTAAAGATACGGCTGCGATTACAATAGATACAAGCGGAGACGGACTCCATAAGCGTGGATACAGAACTGCCGGTGTAGATGCGCCGATTAAGGAGACACTTGCCGCTGCGATGGTGCTGCTTAGCTTCTGGAATGAAGACAGAATACTGGTGGACCCATGCTGCGGCAGCGGAACCATACCGATTGAAGCGGCACTGATAGGAAGAAATATAGCACCGGGACTCGGGCGCAGTTTTATTTCCGAAGAGTGGGGAATAATCGGAGAGGCCATATGGAAAAATGCAAGAAAAAAAGCCTTTGATTCCATACGTTACGAAAGGGAACTGAATATAACGGCGGGAGATATAGATCCAAAAGCCGTAAAAGCAGCAATAGCAAATGCAGAGGAAGCCGGTGTGGACGACTGCATAAACTTCAGTGTTGCAAACGTAAGGGATTTGAAGGCAGAAGGCAATAACGGAATTATTGTAACCAATCCTCCTTACGGTAAAAGAATAGGTGAGGAGGAGGAAATCGATAAAGTATATAAAGCTCTTAAAAGTTTTTTAAGAGAGAACAGGGACTGGTCTCTCTTTATGATAACGACAGATAAAGATGCGGAAAAAAAGGTTATGGGCCGCAAGGCTGACAGACGCAGGAAGCTTTATAACGGAAGGCTCGAAACAACTTATTATCAGTTTCACGGACAGAGAGTTTAAGAACATAAGGATAATATGAATATCAAAATCGACAGAAAAGGGAAAATACCGGTTTATATGCAGATATTCACCGAAATCAGACAAATGATTTACAGCGGTAGATTTGCAGACGGATTTGAACTGCCTTCAGAACGAATTATGGCGCGGAAGCTCGATGTTCACAGGAATACTGTGACACGTGCATATGCAGAGCTTAAAGACGCAGGACTTGTTGAATCCAAGCAGGGCGTTGGATATACGGTATCCTTTAAACAGGATAAAACCGAAGAATACAGGAAAAAAGCTGTAAACTGGCAATCGCTTATGCGAGAGGAATATTTTACTTTCGAAAGTGACTTTGATTACCTTTACAGCAGAAGCTTCGATGAGAAAATCATTTCATTCGGCGGCGGTGTTGCAGCCAGGGAAGTATATCCCATGGATGAGGTTTCCGCATATTTCGAGAAGGTGATTCGAAATGTTAACAAAAAATCTTATTTCCACATGCCTTATCAGGGAGACCTGGAGCTCAGAAAAGAAATATCATCTTTCATGAGACTTAAAGGAATAGATGCCAAGACATCTCAGATTCAGGTGTTCAGGGAGAACAACCAGGCAATGAACTTCGCTCTGTCGCTTTTGCTCGAACCGGGGGAAAAGGTAATTACTCCTGATGCCATGTCGGCAGACCTGTACAGAACAATAAGACTGGCAGGAGGTGAAGTAATACCTGTTCCGACAGACGAGGAAGGAATGATATGCGAAAATCTGGAGGCGATTCTGGAGAAGGAAAATCCTAAATTCATATATGTGGATTCCGGCTTTAACAATCCGGCGGGATGGGAGCTGAGCATCGAGAGGAGAAAAAGAATTCTGGATTTATCTTACAGATACAGAATACCCATTATTGAGGAAGACGAAGGATCGGAACTGTATTATGAGGGAATATCCGCACCGTCGATGATGTCAATGGATACGGAGGGTAACGTATTATATCTGTATTCGTTTTCACTTACAATGACGCCGGGAATAGGCCTGGCGTTTATTATTGCGCCGGATCTGATAATCGAGAGACTGAAGAATATGGCGTCTCTTCATACGACAAGTCCCGACTGGGTATCCCAGAGAGTACTCATGGAATATATGAAAGACGGTATTTACTTAAGACGACTCGATGATTTCAGAAATGTGTGCAGGGAAAAGAGGAACCTCATGTGCGGGATTCTTGATGATATGAAGAACTACGGTATATCCTACATGAAACCGAGAGGTGGCGTTTACGTATGGATAAGGCTTCCGAAAGGTATCAGCTCGAGAGAATTGTTGAGATGCTGTCAGAAAAAGGGAATAACCTTTATGCCGGGATATGTGTTTTATTCCGTTAAAAATCTAGGAAACAATTATGTGAGACTGAATTATTCTTATCCGTCTTTGGAAGAAATAAGAGAAGGAATGGGGATATTCCGCGAAGTTCTGGGAGAAATAACTGGCACATGATTTTACAATAGAACTGGCACTTTGTTCTAAGGCGCCGGTATAGTATATTCTAGGTAAGTTAAAACTTGTTTAATAAATTTGAAAATAAAAGGAGAACAGGATAATGGCAGTAAATTTGAAGGGTAGAAGTTTCTTAACACTTATGGATTTCACAGCAGAAGAAATCAGATACATGCTTGATCTGGCACACGATCTCAAGGCAAAGAAGAGAGCCGGAATTCTTGGCGAAACAATGAAGGGAAAGAATGTTTGTCTGCTTTTCGAAAAAACATCAACAAGAACAAGATGTGCTTTTGAAACAGGTGCACTGGAAGAAGGCGCACACGTAACATTCCTGGACAGCAAATCATCACAGATGGGTAAGAAGGAATCCCTTGAAGATACAGCTAAAGTTCTCGGAAGATTCTACGATGGAATCGAATACAGAGGATATGATCAGAAAGTAGTTGAAGACCTTGCTAAGTATGCAGGAGTTCCTGTATGGAACGGTCTTACAGACGTTGACCATCCAACACAGATTCTGGCTGACATGCTCACAATCGAAGAGCACGTTGCTAAGCCGCTGAACAAGTGCAAGGTAGTATTCGTTGGTGACGTTAGAAACAATATGGCATATGCATGGATGTACGGCTGTGCAAAGATGGGAATGCACTTCGTAGCTTACGGTCCACAGGAACTGTGCGATCAGGTAGATGCTGACGTAGTTTCAAGAGCAAGAGCTGTTGCAGAAGAATCAGGCGCAGTAATCGAAGTAAGTTCAGATATCGAATCAATCAAGGGTGCAGATGTTCTGTACACTGACATCTGGGCATCAATGGGTGAAGAAGACCAGATTCCTGAAAGAGTAAAACTCCTTACTCCTTTCAGAGTAACTAAGGAAATGATGGCTGCAACAGGAAACGATGATTGCCTCTTCCTCCACTGCCTGCCTTCATTCCACGATTTCGAAACAACAATGGCAAAGACTCAGATGGAACTCGGCTATGACATCAGAGAGGTTACCGACGAAGTATTCAGAAGCAGAAACTCAAAGGTATTTGACGAAGCTGAAAACAGAATGCACACAATTAAGGCTGTAATGGTAGCAACAATAGGTAAATAAGATAAAGCTTACTGAGGAAAAGAATCAGAAAGGAGCAAAAAAATGATACCTGGAATTCATAATTTCTCAGAAATCGGAAAGCTGAACAAGGTGCTTCTTCACAGACCGGGCCTTGAACTTGAAGCTCTGACACCATCGACAATGGAAAGACTCCTCTTCGATGACATACCTTATCTTAAGGTTGCTCAGGAAGAACATGATAGATTCGCTGAAATTCTCAGAGAAAACGGAGTTGAAGTTGTATACTATGTTGAAGAGGTTGCTAAGGCAATCTCTTCACCTGAACTTCAGGAACAGCTTATTAATGATTTTCTTGATCTTAGTAATTTCACATCAATCGGGATGAGAGAAAATATGGTGAAATACCTTATGAGTCTCTCTCCGGAAGAAATGGTTGCAAAGTTAATTGCCGGAATCAAGAAGAATGAGGTTCCTTCGGAGTCCGTAAGTTCCCTTATGGATCTTGTACATGATGATTATCCGTACATTTCGGATCCAATGCCGAACCTTTATTTCACAAGAGATCCGGGCGCATGTGTAGGAAACGGAATAAACATTCATCACATGCATACACAGGAAAGAAGAAGAGAATCTCTGCTTCTCAAGTACATGTACAAGTACAACAGAGATTTTGCAACAGAAGAAAACAAGCAGTGGTATGATGTAACAGGCGATTACTCCATCGAAGGCGGAGACGTTCTCGTTCTCTCGTCCGAAATGGTTGCAATAGGTTTTTCACAGAGAACTACAATTGCCGGAATTGAGCACTTTGCCAGAAATCTGCTTGCAAACTCATCATTCAAAAAGGTTCTCGTTTTCGATATTCCGAAGTCAAGAGCATTCATGCATCTTGATACTGTATTTACAATGGTTGACTATGATAAGTTTACTATTCATCCGGAAATCGAAGGCCCTCTGGGAGTATACGAAATAACTCTCGGCAAGGACGGAGAACTGAAATTCTCAGCAATGAAGGATGAACTTCAGAACATCCTTGCAATGGAACTTAAGCTTCCGGCTGTAGAGCTTATCAGATGCGGCGGCGGTGAACTGCTTGCTGCTCAGAGAGAACAGTGGAATGACGGTTCCAATACACTCTGCATTGCACCGGGAACAGTAGTTACTTATGAGAGAAACTACGTTTCAAATGAACTTCTTGACAGAAAGGGAATCAAGGTTCTCACAATGCCAAGTGCAGAGCTTTCAAGAGGAAGAGGCGGCCCTAGATGTATGAGCTGCCCTGTGAACAGAGATGATTTATAATAGGAGAATTTAAGATAATGGCAGAAAAAATTGTAATAGCTTTAGGCGGAAACGCCCTTCAGTCAGGTAAGGGTCCTGCTACGGCAGAGGCACAGCTTGAAGTAGTTAAGAATACATGTGAAAGAGTTGCTGAAATCAGCGAAATGGGATATGAACTTGCTGTTGTACACGGCAATGGTCCTCAGGTTGGAAGAATTGTAATGGCAAGTGAAGCAGCAAGAGAAGTTACTCCTGCAATGCCTTTTGACGTATGCGGCGCAATGTCACAGGGTTACATCGGATATCACATTCAGCAGGCTCTGACATATGCTCTGAACAAGCAGAACAGAGACATTCCTGTAGTTACTGTTGCAACTCAGGTAATTGTTGATGAAAATGATCCTGCATTCAGCGCTCCTACAAAGCCTATCGGACCTTTCTACAGTGAAGAAGAAGCAAAAGCACTTGCGGAAGAAAAGGGATGGACTGTTAAAGAAGATGCCGGAAGAGGTTGGAGAAGAGTTGTTGCATCACCTAAACCGAAGGATATCGTTGAAATTGATGCAGTTAAGCAGCTCTGGGATAAAACAATCGTTGTAACATGCGGCGGTGGCGGAATTCCTGTAGTTGAGAAGATGGACGGACACCTTGAAGGTGTTGCAGCCGTAATCGATAAGGATTTTGCAGCAGAACTCCTCGCAGAACAGGTAGAGGCTGATATGCTTATTATCCTTACGGAAGTTGAAAAGGTTGCAGTAAACTTTAATAAGCCTGATCAGAAGGATCTCGATTACATGACACTGAAGGAAGCTGCGGCTTACATCGAAGAGGGACAGTTCCCTGCAGGAAGCATGCTGCCTAAGGTTGAAGCTGCAATGAAGTTCGTAAGAAAGTATCCAGGCAAGAAGGCAATTATCACATCACTTGATAAGGCCGTTGATGCACTTAACGGAGAAACTGGAACTGTCATTACATTTAACTAATGCAGTCTGGAGGAGATAAAAATGAAACTTAGTGCTAAAGAGTTCATGGCTTCTATCAGAGATGATAATATCCTTTATCATGAGGAAATAGTATGCAGTATTGCCCACAGCAGAATGCTTGTGGAGCATGAAATGCTTTCCCGGGAGGAATCGGAACAGATAATAGAGGCACTTGAGGAAATTGACAGGGATATTAAGAACGGTAAAATAAGATTTGATACTGATGCCGAAGATATCCACGAATATATTGAGAATCTGCTGGTTGAAAGAGTAGGAACGATCGGAAGAAAGCTTCACAGAGCGAGAAGTGTAAACGATCAGGTTGTAATGGATTCAAGACTGTTCCTGAAGAATGAAGCAATATCATGCAGGGAAATGATAAACGACTTGCTTGATACTCTTGAAGTTCTCGCGACAGAACATCAGAATACTATAATTCCGGGTTATTCGCATCTGCAGAGAGCACAACCGATTACTCTTGCATATCATTTGCTGGCATATTACCAGATGTTTAAGAGAGACGGTATCAGATTCGACAACTGTATCGAATGTATCGATATGATGCCGCCTGACAGTGGAGCACTTGCAGGAACAATTCTGGAAACAGACAGAAGCGAAATGATGAAGGAACTTGGATTCGCATCGATGCTTCCAAACGCTATGGATGCAATCTCAGATAGAGATTTCGCCATGGAATTCACTAACTGCTGTGCGATTACTATGATGCATCTTTCCAGATTCTGCGAAGATCTTATTCTTTGGAGCTCTGTTGAATTCGATTTTATCGAAATTGCCGATAAATATACAACCGGAAGCAAAATGATGCCGAAGAAGAAGAATCTGGATGTTGCGGAACTTATCAGAGGCAAGACAGGAAGAGTGTACGGAGATCTGATAAATCTTCTCACAGTTTTCAAGGGACTTCCTATGGCATATAACAGAGATATGCAGGAAGACAAGTATGCAGTTCTTGATGCTGCGAATACTCTCGAAAGTTCACTTTCTCTCTTCGTTGAAATGGTTAAGACCATCAAGATTAACAGAGGAGAAATGCAGAAAGCCGCTAAATACGGATATATGAATGCGGTAGAACTGTCACAGTATCTGTATGATAAGGGCGTCGACTACGATGAAATACCTGAAATTGTAAGCAAAGTTATCGGATATGCCATCAACAGAGGTTCTGCAATTGAAGAACTGTGGCTTGATGATCTGAAAAACTTCTCACAGAAGTTTGACAGTGATGTATATGATGAAATCGCAATCAGAAATGTAATTGAGTCAAAGAAGTCAACAGGTTCCACTTCATTTAAGAGCGTTGAAGAACAGCTTGCTCAGATAAAGCGCGACAAAAAGAGAAAATAAGAAGCTAACATATAAACACCTTTATATCAAAAAAAACAGCTACGAGTATGTAGCTGTTTTTTTGTTGAGAAATAACAAATTTTTTTCTGAAAAAAGGTTGATGTTTATAAAATTATGTGTATAATAATCATTGTTAAATAATAAATATTAAATAAATAGAATAAATATGCACGAATCGATAATTATTTGGGAGGAACAAAATGGCAAAAGAAAAAGTTGTACTGGCATATTCAGGCGGTCTTGACACATCGGTAATAATGAAGTGGCTCCAGGAAAACTACGATTATGATGTAATTGCGGTATGCTGCAATGCGGGACAGAAAGAGGATTTCGATGCAATAGAGAAGAAAGCTATCGCATCAGGGGCATCAAAGGCGATTACACTTGATATCAGAGAAGAATTCATTACAGACTACATATGGCCTACATTAAAGGCAGATGCCAAATACGAGCAGTATCTGCTGGGAACATCAATGGCAAGACCGCTGATGGGTAAAAAGCTTGTCGAAATTTGTCAGCAGGAAGGAGCATATTACATAGCTCACGGATGCACCGGCAAGGGAAACGATCAGGTGAGATTCGAAAGTGCAATTAAAGCGCTGGATCCGTCAATTAAGATAATTGCTCCTTGGAGATTCTGGGATTTCCAGTCAAGAGAGGATCTTATAGCTTATGCATCCAAGCATAATATACCTATTGCACAGACAGAAGCCAAAATTTACTCCAGAGATGAAAATATATGGCACATCAGTCATGAGGGCGGAGAACTTGAGAATCCGTGGAATGAACATTATGACAGCATCCATGTTCTCAGTGTTCCTATTGAGAAAGCTCCGGACGAGCCGACTTATGTGGAAATAGATTTTGAGAACGGAGTTCCGGTAGGAATAAACGGAGAAAAGAAAGATCCGATTTCTCTTCTTACAGAACTTAATGAACTGGGAAGCAAGAATGGTGTCGGTACTATTGACATCGTTGAAAACCGTCTCGTGGGAATGAAGTCAAGAGGCGTTTATGAAACTCCGGGAGGTACAATTCTCTATGCAGCTCATGCAGGTCTGGAGGAGCTTATCCTCGACAGAGACACAACTCATTATAAGGATATTGTAGCGCATAAACTTGCAGAGCTTCTCTATAACGGATTATGGTTTACACCATTGAGAGAGGCAATCAGCGCGTTTATTGATAAAACACAGGAAAATGTGACGGGAACAGTGAAAATGAAACTCTACAAGGGTCATGCTGTCCCTGTAGCCAAGAAATCACCATTCTCTTTGTATAACGAAGAATTTGCCACATTCAGTGCGGATGAAGTATACAACCAGAGTGACGCTGAAGGGTTTATCAATCTTTGGTCATTGCCTCTTAAGATTCGTGCAATACAGATGGAGACAGCCAAAGGAAACACGATGGAACGTGAAGGCCTGGAGAAGAAGGTCATCAAAGCAAGTGAGTTTGTTGAATAAATCCTTTACATTTACAGGCGGCTTAACAGCCGCCTGTCATTATTAGTACATAAAGCAATTGAAATAAAGAAAGAAGGTATTTATGCCAAAGCAGGAAAATCTGAAAAAAATACTAATTATTGGTTCGGGCCCGATAGTAATAGGTCAGGCAGCAGAATTTGATTATGCCGGAACGCAGGCGTGCAAGGCAATCAGAGAAGAAGGAATACGCACTGTTCTGATAAACAGCAACCCGGCAACTATAATGACAGACAAGGATGTTGCCGACGTTGTTTATCTGGAGCCTCTGACAGAAGAAGTGGTTGAAGAAGTAATAAAAAAAGAGAAACCACAGGGGATGCTGGCCGGATTCGGAGGACAGACGGGTCTTAACTTAGCTATGGAACTTGACAGAAAAGGAATACTCAGCAAATATAATGTCAAGCTTTTGGGAGTGAACAAAGAGAGCATCAAGAAAGCAGAGGACAGAGAAGCATTCAAGGCGCTAATGGAGGAAATTGGCGAACCGGTTCCTGCCAGTACGATAGCCACAACAATTGAGGAATGTCATGACTTTGTTGAAAAAGAAGGACTGCCTGTAATAATCAGACCGGCTTACACGCTGGGAGGCACAGGCGGCGGTATTGCGGAAACTCCTCATGAGCTTGATGAACTTTGCTACAAAGGCATGGAGAGCAGTTCCATAGGTCAGATTCTGCTTGAAAAATCAGTAGCCGGCTGGAAAGAAATAGAATATGAGGTAATGAGAGACAGTGCAGACAACTGCATCATAATATGTGATATGGAAAATGTGGATCCTGTGGGAGTGCACACAGGTGACAGCATAGTTGTTGCGCCGACTCAGACAATTACACCGGAAGAAAATCAGATGCTTAAAGACGCATCGGTGAAAATTATCAGAAGTCTCGGAATAGAAGGAGGGTGCAACATTCAGTTTGCCCTGAATCCGGACAACGGACAATACATTGTTATAGAGGTTAATCCGCGTGTGAGCAGATCATCGGCACTGGCATCAAAGGCAGCCGGATATCCTATAGCTAGAATTGCGGCAAAGATTGCTATAGGGTATAACCTGGATGAAATATCAAACAGCGTTGCGGGAAGCAGTGCGCTCTTTGAACCGTCCCTTGATTACATAGTCGTCAAATTCCCTAGATGGCCTTTTGACAAATTCAGAACGGCATCAAGAAAACTGGGAACACAGATGAAGGCAACGGGAGAGGTTATGTCTCTGTGCAAGTCCTTTGAAAGTGCATTGCTTAAGGCGCTGACATCTGTTGAAATTAAATGTGACGGGCTTCACATTCCTTTTGTTTCGGGGCTTGGAGATGTGGATCTGATGGCAAAACTCAAGGCCTGTGATGACGAGCGGTTTTTCTGTATTGCGGAAGTGCTCCGCAGGGAACTTATGACAGTTGATGAAATCTATAACATAACAAAAATCAACAGCTGGTTCCTGAAGAAAATCGAATATCTGATCAATCTCGAAAAACAGCTTAAGAACGGTCACGTAACGAAAGAACTGCTTATGGAGGTAGAAGCAAAGGGCTTTACCGACAACGAAATAATTCAGCTTTCGGGAGTTCCGAGAGAAGTAATTCAGGATATCAGAATTTACAATGATATCTACCCGGTTTACAAGATGGTGGACACAAGCGGAGGCAAGTCGGCTGTCTCAACACCGTATTATTATTCCTGTTACGAGGGTGAAGATGAAAATGCTGTAAGCGAAAATGAGAAGATACTTGTAATCGGCTCCGGTCCGATAAGAATAGGTCAGGGCATAGAGTTCGATTACTGTTGTGTTCAAGGTGTCAACGCAATTCGCGAACTGGGATATGAAGCAATTATTGCCAACAACAATCCGGAAACAGTAAGTACAGATTCCGACATTTCGGATAAACTCTATTTCGAGGCGCTTCATATAGACGATGTAATGAACATTATCAAGAAAGAAAGACCTTACGGAGTTATCCTTCAGTTCGGCGGTCAGACATCTCTTAATCTGGCAAGCCAGCTGAACAGCAGAATGATTAATATTCTGGGAACATCATTTAAGAGCATTGACCTTGCTGAGGACAGAGAAAAATTCAACGACCTTCTTAAGAAACTGAATATCGCAACTCCTATGGGCTTTGCCGTAACAGATATGGATGAAGCAATGGAAGCTGCGGCTAAGCTGGGATATCCGGTTATGGTAAGACCTTCATATGTAATAGGCGGTCGTGCCATGCAGGTTGTGTATAACGATGAAGAGCTTGTCAAATACATGAAAGAGGCAGTATCCCTTTCAAAGGAATATCCGGTGCTTATTGACCAGTATATTACCGGTAAGGAAATAGAGGTCGATGCAATAGGTGACGGAGATGACATTCTTATTCCGGGAATTATGGAACATGTCGAACGGGCAGGCGTACATTCCGGTGACAGCATATCTGTTTACCCAGACTTCTCGATTACCAAGGAAGTCGAAGATACACTTGCGGTGTATACGAGAAAAATCGCAAAAGCTTTGAACATAGTCGGTCTGGTAAATATTCAGTACGCTTATGACGGCAAAAATATTTATGTAATAGAAGTAAATCCGAGAGCATCCAGAACCGTTCCGATTTTAAGCAAAGTTACCGGAATACCGATGGTTAAGCTTGCCGTTTCCGCAATGATGGGACATAAGCTTAAAGACAGCGGATACGGAACGGGGCTTTATAAAAAAAGCGATTTCTATTCGGTAAAGGTTCCTGTTTTCTCCAGTGCGAAGCTTACGGATATGGATATTGCAGTAGGTCCTGAGATGAAGTCGACCGGTGAAGTGCTGGGAGTGGATAAAGACTTTGATAAAGCGGTATATAAGGGATTTATTGCCGCCGGAAGCAAAATACCGAAATCAGGAAATATTTTCGTGTCACTCAGAGAGTCGGAGCTTAACGAACATACGGCAGATATTCTCAAGGCGTATATTAAAGAGGGTTTCAATATATTCATGTCAGATGACAATATGGACTTTGCAGGTGAATATGAGATACCGGCGAAGGAAATGGATTACGATACAGCCGTTGAGTGGCTTTCTAACCACAGCAGAGGCGATAGCAGGAAGCTGGCAATCGTAATGAATGTTCCGTCAGTTGTAAATAATAAGAAAAACGACAGTTTTCCTGTTAGAAGAAAAGCTGTTGAAAGGGGTATACCTGTATTTACATGTATGGATACTGCAGAAATCTTTCTTAAGGCTGTTAAACTTAAGAAAGAAGGTGTAAAATTGTGTTATAATGCCATGAGCTGATAAATGTCAATTGCAGGAGGGACAGAAATGAAACTATGGAAAGGCAGATTCGCTAAGGCATCAGCGACATCGGCAGATGAGTTTAATGCATCAATCGGGTTTGACAAAAGATTGTATAAAGAAGATATTACAGGAAGCATTGCTCATGCGCAGATGCTGGGGAAACAGGGAATCATTTCTCCTGATGAATCAGAGCTTATAATTAAAACTCTTAAAGAGATACTTGACGATATTGAAGACGGCAAGGTGGAGTTCACAATAGAAAGTGAAGATATTCATATGAATATCGAGACACTGCTTACAGAAAGAATAGGAGATACGGGCAAAAAGCTTCATACGGCAAGAAGCCGTAATGACCAGGTCGCTGTGGATTTCCGCCTGTACCTTAAAAATGAAATAAAAGAGACGGACGAGAAAATCAAGATGCTTCTCGAAACCCTCAAGAAACTTGCGGAGGAACATGTAGAAACCGTAATGCCGGGATATACTCACTTGCAGAGAGCGCAACCGGTTACTTTGGCATATCATCTGCTGGCCTATTACCAGATGTTTGCCAGAGACAGGGAACGGTTCGCAGACTGTATGACAAGAGTTGACAGACTTCCTCTCGGAAGCGGTGCTCTGGCAGGAACCACATATGATACCGACAGACAGTTTCTTAAAGAGCAGCTGGGTTTTGCCTCCGTACTTCCCAATGGAATGGATGCTGTGGCAGACAGAGACTTTGCGCTTGAATTTCTAAGCTGCGTGTCAATTACGATGATGCATCTTTCGAGATTTTGCGAGGAACTGATTAACTGGAGTTCCGTTGAATTCGGTTTTATCGAAATGGACGATGCATATTCTACGGGAAGCAGCATAATGCCTCAGAAGAAAAACCCTGATATGGCTGAGCTCATAAGAGGTAAAACAGGCAGAGCATACGGAGATATGATGTCACTGTTTACTGTGTGCAAAGGCTTGCCGCTGGCGTACAACAAAGATCTCCAGGAGGATAAGGAGCCTGTGTTTGACGCTGCAGACACGATTAAAGCATCTCTTGGCATTTTTACCGAAATGATATCAACCATGACGGTAAAAAAAGAGAATATGCGGGCTGCAGCCAGATATGGGTATATGAATGCTACGGATGCGGCAGATTATCTTGTATCGAAAGGAATTCCTTTCAGAGACTGTCATGCAATAATAGGCAATATGGTTCTTTACTGTATCAATAACGGTAAAGCTCTTGATGAACTTACTATGGATGAATTCAAATCATTCTCTGAAGCCTTTGATGAAGATATCTACGAAGCGATTGATGTTGTAAACTGTATCAGAGCCAAAAAATCAGAAGGATCCACATCATTCGAAAGCGTTAAAAAACAGATTGAGGATTTGAAATAGGAAGTTATAATGAAGATTATCAACGTCGGAAAAATTGAAGATGCTGTCAAAAGACTTTGCATTGATGCTAATTATCACTTAAGTGATGATGTGCAGCAGTGCATTCACAGATGTGCAGCCGAAGAACCTTGGCCGGTGGCCGCAGATGTTCTGGCAGACATAGAAAAAAATATTGAAATTGCCGGCAGGGGCGAGTATCCTCTATGTCAGGATACAGGAATGGCATGCGTCTTCATGGAAATCGGACAGGGTGTCGTAATTGAAGGCGGTTCTGCTGAAGATGCTGTAAACAGAGGGGTTAAGGCGGCATATGAAGAAGGCTATCTGAGAAAGTCTATTGTAGCGGATCCTTTGAGGAGAGTTAACACGGGCGATAATACTCCTGCAGCGATTTACTGGGATATTACAGCAGGGAGCAACCTTAAAATAACCGTGGCGCCTAAGGGATTCGGATCTGAAAATATGAGCAGGATCGCAATGCTTCCTCCTTCCGCAGGGGAAGAAGGCGTTAAGAACTTCATAGTTGAAACATGTGAGATGGCAGGTGCGAACCCGTGTCCTCCGATTGTTGTCGGCGTCGGAATAGGCGGTAATTTCGACAAAGCGGCGCTAATGGCCAAGAAGGCTCTGCTGAGACCGCTGGACAGCAGCAGCGAATCTGATTATTACAGAAAAATGGAGGAGGAACTGCTTGAGCAGATTAATTCACTTGGCATAGGGCCACAGGGATTCGGGGGCAGGACGACGGCTCTCAAAGTTAATATTCTCACAGCTCCCACACATATTGCGGGATTGCCGGTTGCAGTCAATATTAACTGTCATGTCTGCAGGCACAAGGAGGTGATTCTCTGATGGAGCATTATCTCGAAGAGCCTTTTACCAAAGATAAGGTAAAGGAATACAAGGCCGGAGATACAGTGTATATAACAGGTACTGTTTACACAGCAAGGGATGCGGCTCACAAACGAATTTCAGAAATGATGGAAAGAGGCGAAAAGCTGCCTTTTGATATTAATAATTCCATAATATATTATGTTGGACCGACCCCGGCCAGACCCGGGAAACCTATTGGATCGGCAGGTCCCACAACAAGCTACAGAATGGATGCTTATGCGCCGGATTTTCTTGATTCCGGGCAGCTTATGATGATAGGCAAGGGGTTGAGATCAGAGAAGGTTCTTGACGCTGCTCTGAGCAACGGCGCCGTATACTGCTGTGCCGTAGGAGGTGCAGCCGCACTTATGGCTCAATCGGTTAAGTCATCGGAATTAATTGCCTTTGAGAATCTGGGCGCCGAAGCAGTCAGGAAACTCTATGTGGATAAAATGCCTGTTAAAGTAGTTTTTGACACAGACGGAGAGAATCTATATGAGAGTGGACGAAAATCATATCTTGAGTGGAATGAAAGGGGGATTCTGTGATTAATTATACAAAGAAAGCAATTCTTGATACATTCTCGGAAATGCTTTCTGAGAAGCCCTTTGATAAGATAACTGTTTCATCGATAGTCTCGAAATGTGAAATCAGTTCCAACACTTTTTATTATCATTTCAGAGATATATTTAACCTTCTTGATATCTGGATACGGAGAGAAGCAGAACGCGTAATTGATACACTTGAGGATAAGAACTCATGGACCGAAACATTGAGGGCTTTCCTTCACAAGATGCAGAATAATCCCGATAGGGTCTACAATATCTGGAATTCTGTATACCGCGAACGTATGGAAAGATATGTGTTTGAGTATCTGAAAGTTCAGCTTGGAGAATTTACGGAAAAATATACGGAAGGCATGGGGCTGAACGAAGATGAAAAGGCTTTGATTACAAGGTTCTGCAGTTATTCTCTGTTGGGATTTATTCTGGATTTTTTATGGAATAATCTTGATGGAAATGTTGACGAAGCAATTAAAAATCTCAATGAAATGTTTATCGGTGCGGTGAAGCGCATTAGTAGAAAATCCGTTATTTGACCTAATTTGTTATAAAATCGCCTTTTTTACAGTTTGATTTTTCAGAATTGTGAATTATCATTACACTAGGTAATGGGATGGTGATATATAGGTAACTGATAAAAAACAGCTGCAGTGTTCACTGAACATCTGCGGCTGTTTTTTGAAAAAAGGGGGAGCAAAATGTGTACGGCAGTAACATATAAGACAAAAGATTTTTATATGGGAAGAAATCTCGATTATGAATTTTCGTATGGTGAGGAGGTCGCGGTAACTCCAAGAAACTTTTCGTATGATTTTCGCCATGACAGAAATGCTGATTCTCGTTATGCCATAGTGGGGATGGCTCATATTGAAGACGGATATCCGTTATACTATGATGCTGTCAACGAACAGGGGGTAGGCATGGCGGGACTGAATTTCGCAGGAAACGCTTTATATGGAAGACACAACAGTGAGAAGAGAAACGTTGCCCAGTTTGAGATTATACCGTGGATACTGAGTCAGTGCGGAAATCTGGAGCAGGTGAGAGGGCTGCTGGAAGATACGAATATTACTGATGATGCTTTCAGCAGCAGCCTGCCTCCCTCTCAGCTTCACTGGATTATTGCAGATGAAACAGGTGCAATAACTCTTGAAAGTACAGAAAAAGGATTAAAAGTATATGAAAACACAGCAGGTGTGCTTACAAATAACCCTCCTTTTGACATGCAGATGATGTACTTGAATAATTTTATGGGTTTATCGCCAAAGCAGCCTGATAATCGTTTTTCGGAGGAGCTTGAACTTAATCACTACAGCCGCGGAATGGGAACAATGGGGCTGCCGGGAGACCTTTCGTCTTCTTCAAGATTCGTTAAAGCTTCATTCGTGAGAGCCAATTCCGTATCAGGCAGTGATGAGATGAGCAGTGTCAGTCAGATGTTTCACATTCTGGCATCTGTTGAGCAGCAGAAAGGGTGTTGTGAAGTAAGCGAAGGCAAGTATGAATACACTATATATTCTTCCTGCTGGAATGCCAGACGAGGCATATATTATTATACAACTTATGACAGGCATATGATATCGGCAGTTAATATGCATGCCGAGGATCTTGACGGAAAAGAAATCGTTACATATCCACTGATGGAGGGGGATCATATTCTTATGCAGAATTTGTGAAAAATGACGTAAAAACAAAAAAACTTGCCTTTATTACTCGCAGGTGATATCATAGCACGGTATGTATTTCTAACTTTTAGAGGAAGGTGCTATGGAAATTGAGCTTAAATACAATATTCCCGGGGAGAATATTGAGAAGGCAATATGGGAAAACGAACTGTTTTCTCAATACGAAGAAGAAGGATCCAGAGAAGAAGTAATGCTGGATAACCTGTATTTCGACACTGAAGAATGCGATCTTGAAAAAAATGAGATAGCTTACAGAATAAGGTGTGAGAAAGACAGGCTGGTGGCGTCCCTTAAGTGGAAGGGACACAGCGAAGACGGACTTCATGTCAGAGAAGAGATAAATGTTCCTGTTACAAGCAGCGAACCGGATCCGGAGGTTTTTGAGGAAAGCAAGGTCGGAAGCGAATTCATGGAACTGGTTGACGGGAAGGAACTGAAATGTTTCATGGAAATGAAGGTCTTCAGAAGAAGGTTCAGAATCGACGTTGATGATGCTATTTTCGAGATTTCACTTGACAGTGGAGAAATGATTACCGAAAAGGGCAATGCCGAAATACATGAAGTCGAAGTGGAACTGTTTTCAGGTGACACAGACAGTCTCGTGAAGGTAGGAAATCTTCTTCAGGAGAAATACGGACTTGAACCGGAAGATAAAAGTAAATACGCACGTGGAATAGAGCTTATAAAGAGACATAAATAACAATGTCTCTTTTTCTTTACTTTATGCCGATTACACAGTATAATATAAAGAGTTATGCGCAAATTATTTAGGAGGAAGAACATAAATGAAGTCAACACTAATTTCAAAAGAAAATAACGAAGTAAAATTCAAGATGGAAATCACAGCAGAAGAATTCGAAAATGCTGTTGTAAAGGTTTACCAGAAGGAAAAGGACAAGTTTGAAATCGACGGTTTCAGAAAAGGTAAAGCACCGAGAAGTCTTATTGAGAAGAGATATGGTGAAGGCATATTCTTCGAAGATGCAATCAATAATCTTTTCAGCCTTAATTACCCTCTGGCTGTAGATGAACTGGATCTTGACATTATCGATTACCCAAGAACAGAATTCGGTCAGATTAAAAAGGGTGAAGGATTCGAAATCACAGTAACAGTATCAGTATACCCTGAATTCGAGGTTAAAGATTATACAGGTGTTGAAATCGAAAAGGTTTCAGGCGAAGTGACAGATGAAGATCTCGAAAGAGAAATGAAGAACCTGGCAGACAGAAATTCAAGAATGGTCGAGGTTGACAGACCTGCGCAGGATGGAGATATGGTTCTCATTGATTATGCCGGTTTCGTAGGTGATGATCAGTTTGAAGGCGGTACTGCAGAGAGACAGCCGCTCAAGCTTGGATCCGGTACATTTATTCCGGGATTTGAAGAACAGCTTATCGGAGCAGTTAAGGGCGAAGAAAGAGACGTTAAGGTTACTTTCCCTGAACAGTATCATTCAGAAGATCTGGCAGGCAAGGATGCAGTATTCAAGTGCAAAGTTCACGAAATCAAGGAACAGGAAATTCCTGAGCTTGATGATGACTTCGCTAAGGATGTAAGTGAATTTGATACTCTCGAAGAACTGAAAGCATCAAAGAGAGAAGATCTGGCCAAGGCAAAGGCAGCTCAGGCTGAAAGCTCAATGAAGAACAGTGTTATCGAGAAGGTATTCGAAGCAAACGATATCGATGTTCCGGAAGTTATGGTTCAGAGTGAAATCGACAGCATGATCAGTGAATTCGATCAGCAGCTGAGAGCACAGGGAATGGATATTCAGAGCTACTTCCAGTATATGGGACAGGATCAGAATACATTCAGAGAACAGCTTAGAGAAGATGCATTAAAGAGAACAAAGACAAGAATGATCGTAAGCAAGATTGCCGATCAGGAAGACTTCGAAGTTACAGAAGAAGAAGTAAAAGAAGAACTCGAAAAGATGGCAGCAATGTACGGTCTCGAAGTTGAAAAGCTTACAGAAATGATTGGAGTACAGAACCTCAGCGCAATCAGAGGAGACATCAAAATCAGAAAAGCAATTGACTTCATGTTCGAAAAGGCAGTGATTAAATAAGAAACAGATAAAAGGAGGTCCGGATTATGGCATTAGTTCCTTATGTAGTTGAGCAGACCGGTGGCGGAGAAAGATCCTACGACATTTACTCAAGGTTGCTCAAAGATAGAATAATATTCATAGGAGAAGAGATAAACGAGCATATTGCCAGTCTTGTTGTGGCACAGCTTCTCTTTCTGGAAGCCGAAGATCCGGATAAAGACATTAATCTCTACATAAACAGCCCCGGCGGTTCAGTAACCGCCGGTATGGCTATTTATGACACCATGAGATACATAAAGCCTGATGTTTCTACAATATGCATGGGTATGGCTGCAAGTATGGGAGCATTCCTTCTTGCCGGAGGTAAAAAGGGCAAGAGATTTGCGCTTCCAAATGCAGAAATAATGATACATCAGCCTTTGGGAGGAGTTCAGGGACAGGCGGAAGATATCAGAATACATGCTGACTGGATTGTGAAGACGAGAGAAAAACTCAACAGGATTCTCAGTGAAAACACAGGACAGCCGCTTGAAGTAATATCCGCCGATACAGACAGAGATAACTTTATGTCTGCAGAAGAGGCCTGCAGATACGGCCTGATAGACATGGTAATCAAGGACAGATAGGGAAATCACAGATGGATAAATATAACGAAAATAACGAACTTCGCTGTTCATTCTGCGGCAGACCGCAGAGTCAGGTAAAGCGTCTGATCAGCGGAGCCGGTGTATATATATGTGATGAATGCGTCGAAGTATGCGCGAATATACTTGAGGATGAAAGGCGTTTGGAGAAATCCGGCAAATCGTCGGGCAAGCCTGCGGGAGGCAGGATACCGAAGCCTGCGGAAATCAGAGATACGCTGGACGATTATGTAATAGGACAGGAGGATGCTAAGAAAGCACTTGCTGTTGCAGTTTACAATCATTACAAGAGAATTAATTTCGGAGATTCGGGAGACGATGTAGAACTTCAGAAGAGTAATATTGTAATGGTCGGTCCTACAGGATCGGGCAAGACACTGCTTGCACAGACCTTAGCGAGAATTCTTGATGTTCCTTTCGCAATAGCCGATGCGACAACAGTTACGGAAGCAGGTTATGTAGGAGACGATGTAGAAAATATTCTGCTTCGACTCATACAGGCTGCCGATTACGATATCGAGAAAGCGCAGCGTGGCATCATTTATGTTGATGAAATCGATAAAATTGCCAGAAAGTCGGAAAATCCGTCGATAACAAGAGATGTAAGCGGGGAAGGCGTGCAGCAGGCACTGCTGAAAATGCTTGAGGGCACAGTTGCGGATGTTCCGCCTCAGGGAGGAAGAAAGCATCCTCAGCAGGAGTTCATTCAGTTTGACACGACAGAGGTGCTGTTCATATGCGGAGGAGCCTTTGACGGACTCGAGAAGGTTGTACAGAAACGTATCGGAGAGAAAGTAATCGGGTTCAACTCGAATGTTGATACAAATAAAGTAGAGAAAGAAGAAATACTGAAACATGCTCAGCCGGAGGACCTTATGAAGTATGGCCTGATTCCGGAAATCGTCGGAAGACTTCCTGTACTTGTTACACTTGAGGAGTTTTCTAAGGATGCGCTTGTTGACATTCTTACTAAACCGAAGAATGCACTCGTTAAACAGTACAAGAAGCTGATTTCCATGGATGGTGTTGAGCTTGAGGTCAGAGATGATGCAATAGAAGCAATTGCGGACAAAGCACTTGAAAGAAAAACGGGGGCAAGAGGTCTGCGCGGCATCATGGAAAAAATAATGACGAATGTGATGTATGATCTTCCGTCGAGAAAAGACGTAAAAAAATGTATAATAACAAGAGAAACCGTAGATGCGGAAAGAGAGCCAGAGCTTGTTTATGCTGAAACGGACCAGGAGACTACCGGGACGGCTTCATAAAGCCGTCTCTTTGACATAAATGGAGGTAATATGGAAGATAATATTAGAGAAAAAAAGATAACAGAACTTGAATTCGTGGAACTTCCTATGATTCCGCTCAGAGGACTGTCCATTTTCCCGAATATGGTTCTTCATTTTGATATTGGCAGGGAAAAATCAATAAACGCTTTGGAAAAAGCTATGGTAAATGACCAGTATGTTTTTCTTTCTTCTCAGAAAGACGAAAACGTTGAGCTGCCGACACCGAAGGATTTTTATAATACAGGAACCATTGTCAGAATCAAGCAGATGTTAAAACTGCCGGGAGATTCAATAAGAGTCCTTGTGGAAGGAATATCGAGAGGTGTCATTGAGGAAATTCTCTTTGAAGTTCCTTATTTTAAATGCAGAGTGAAGCCTTTGCCTGATGCTGAATGTGATGCAGACGATCCTGAAGCAGAAGCGCTTATGCGGACTGTATTGAACAGCTTTGACAATTACGTGAGTATAAACAAAAATCTGCCGGCTGAAGTTTTTGCTTCAGTTGTAACGATAGATTCTCCGGGAAGAATGGCGGATGTTATCGGTTCTCATATTGATATGAAACTTGAAGATAAGCAGAAGCTTATTGAGATACTGGATCAGAAAGAAAGACTCAGTAAGCTTAACGAGCTGCTTCTTAAAGAAATCGAGATTCTCAATATTGAACATGATATTTCATCGAAAGTTAAAAACCAGATGGATAAGCATCAAAGGGAATATTACCTGAGAGAGCAGATCAGGGCTATCCAGAGTGAACTCGGTGCAGGTGAAGATATAGATGATGAAGTTGCTTCTTTCAGGGAACAGCTTGAGAAGCTTGAACTGGCAGATGTTACAAGAGAAAAAATCGAAAAGGAAATAAGCAGATTTTCAAAGATGCAGCCGTCATCGGCCGAAGCGACTGTAAGCAGAACATATATAGAGACTGTTCTGGCACTGCCGTGGAATACCTTGAGTGAAGATAATCTCGATGTGGTAAGAGCAGAGAAAATTCTGAATGAGGATCATTACGGTCTGGAAAAGGTTAAAGAAAGAGTGCTCGAGTATCTGGCTGTTGTAAGCCTGTCAGAATCTCTCAAGGGACCTATTCTCTGTCTTGTCGGCCCTCCCGGAACAGGTAAGACTTCAATTGCGAAGAGCATTGCCAGATCTGTTGACAGAAAATTCGCCAGACTGTCACTGGGCGGTGTAAGAGACGAAGCCGAAATCAGAGGACACAGAAGAACATATATTGGAGCAATTCCGGGACGAATTATTAATGCCATAAAGGAATGCGGCACAAGAAACCCTGTGTTCCTCTTCGACGAAGTTGACAAGCTGGGATCCGATTACAAGGGTGATCCTGCTTCGGCTCTGCTTGAAGTGCTGGATCCGGAGCAGAATAAAGAATTCAACGATCATTTTCTGGAAGTTCCCTTCGACCTTTCACAGGTAATGTTTATTACAACTGCGAATACGACAGAAACAATACCGGGGCCGCTGCTTGACAGAATGGAAGTAATTGAAGTAAGCGGTTATACGGAAGAAGATAAAGTAAGAATTGCGACTGAATATCTGGTTCCGAAGCAGATAAAGGAAAACGGTCTGAATAAAAAAATAATTACCTTTACAGAGAGTGGAATCAGAAGAATTATCAATAATTACACAAGGGAATCCGGAGTTCGAAATCTTGAACGTGAAATAGGCAATATATGCAGGAAGATTGCCAGAAAATACGTTGCCGGACAAATTGAAAAGGTCAGCATAACAGCTAAACGCGTTGAGGAGCTTCTGGGAAAGAAGAGATTCCGTTTTGATGTAATAAAGGACAAGAAGGATGTTGGTGTTACGACGGGGCTTGCATGGACAGCTGTCGGAGGTGTTACTCTCTTTATTGAAACAACAGCTGTTCCGGGCAGCGGCAAGCTTGTGCTGACAGGACAGATGGGTGATGTAATGCAGGAGAGTGCGAGAGCCGGCATCAGTTACATTCGTTCAATGGCAGATAAACTCGGAATAGCTGAGGATTTTCATGAGAAGCTTGACCTTCACATTCATATTCCTGAGGGAGCAACTCCTAAGGACGGTCCTTCTGCAGGTGTAACTATGTGCACAGCAGTTATTTCAACGCTCACGGGTATTCCGGTCAGAAAAGATGTTGCGATGACGGGAGAAATCACCTTGAGAGGCAGAGTTCTTCCGGTAGGCGGAATACGTGAAAAGGTAATGGCAGCCCACAGAGCGGGAATAAGAAAGGTTCTTATTCCCGCTGAAAATGAATCGGACATTCAGGACATTCCTGAGGCAGTCAGAGATGACATTGAATTTGTTCTTCTTCATAATGTGGAGGATGCTCTCAAACAGGTGCTGATTAAATGATAGTAAAAAAATCCGAATTGGAATGTGTTGCTGTAAGGTCGGAACAGTATCCCGGTCAGGATAAAGCCGAAATTGCCTTTGCGGGAAGATCTAATGTAGGTAAATCTTCACTGCTTAATCTTATTACGGGAAGAAAAAAACTGGCACGTGTAAGCGGAAATCCCGGCAAGACGAGAACCATAAACTTTTATCTGATAAATGATGATTTTCGCATTGTGGATCTGCCCGGATACGGGTATGCGAAGGTAAGCAGATCAATTTCCGAAAGCTGGGGAAAGATGATGAGTGATTATCTTGAGAACAGGCCGAATCTTGTTAGGGTTGTGCAGCTTGTTGATATTCGTCATACTCCTTCGGCTCAGGATGTGGAAATGTATGAATATCTGCGACATTTCGGCTTATCGGGA
The DNA here is from genome assembly GCA_029008005.1 of Bacillota bacterium. Classification (GTDB taxonomy): domain Bacteria; phylum Bacillota; class Clostridia; order Peptostreptococcales; family Anaerovoracaceae; genus Lentihominibacter. The sequence continues at coordinate 44,622 of JAQXIX010000009.1, forward strand.
ATAGTGGTCGCCACAAAAGCAGATAAGATATCATCAAACCAGAGACAGAAAAATATAAGCAATATCAGGAAAACCTTAGGCATGAGTGAAGAGGAAGTGGTTGTTCCCGTTTCCGCACTGAAGAAAACAGGACAGGATAAACTGCTGGAGGAAATTGAAAATGCAATTTTTGAGTTTCAGGGTACTTGCTAAAAGAATAAAAGCAATACGTTTTATGATGGTCGATAAAACAGTGCCGAAGAGAAAAAAAGCTCTGATCGTTATCGGAATACTATATCTGCTGTTTCCGATCGATTTAATTCCGGCACTGGTATTTCCTCTGTCGCTGATTGATGATCTGATTGTTTGGGCACTTATTTTGTGGTACTTAAGCAGCGAACTTGACAAATACTGGCTGGGAGAAAAAACAAAGGATTTTTCCCGGAAATACAGTAGTGATAAAGTGGTTGATGACGTTGAATTTGAAGTTGAAGACGGAGAAGAACAGGAGAAGAAAGATGCATAAGGATACTATCGGAACAGTCTTGATTACACAGGAACAGATTAATGCAAAAGCAACAGAAATAGGAAAGCAGATTACAGAAGATTTTGCAGGCGAGGAGATTGTTCTCGTAGGAATTCTCAGAGGTGCTGTTCTGTGGATGGCCGACATAATGAAAAACGTTAATCTGGATACTATAATTGACTTTATGGCTGTAAGCAGTTACGGAGCTGCAACAAAAACATCGGGAGTTGTCAAGATAAACAAAGACCTTGATACGGATATCGAAGGAAAGACAGTAATTATTGTTGAGGATATAATAGACTCAGGGGTTACGCTGAATTACCTTATGGGATATCTGGAAAGCAGAGGTGCGAAGACAGTAAAAATCTGCACTCTGCTCGATAAACCTGAAGGAAGAAGAGTGGATATCAATGTGGATTACATCGGATTCACAGTAGATGACAGGTTTATTGTTGGATACGGACTCGATTTCGATCAGAGGTACAGGAATCTGCCGTATATTACATGGCTTAAGGAAGAATAACAATGCGTCAGAAATTAAAAGGTGTGTGGAAGCTTCTGTTTGGGCGTACGACAATCTTTGCTGTCCTGATTCTCGCCCAGGCAGTTCTTCTGTTTGGAGGTTTTGCAATAATAGACAAAAACATACTGATTATCAACCAGATAGTCGGTATTGTTGCTGTCATAATACTGCTTTATTTGCTTAATACGAATATGAATTCCAGCTTTAAGCTTATGTGGATTATACTTATTTTCGCAACCCCTCTTATCGGGGTCCCTTTTTATATTTTCACAAAGCTTCAGCCGGGAACACGTTTTATCACGAAACGTATTTCAGATATAATCCAGGAGCAGGACAGGTATCTTGTACCTGAAGAAAACGTTACGAGAGAATTAATGACCGAGGGTGCTAAGGAATACGGCATCTTCAAGTACATATATGAAGAAGGGCATTATCCTACCTATGACAATTGCGGGGTAAAATATTTTCCTCTGGGAGAAGACAAATTCCGTGAAATGATATATCAGCTGGAAAAGGCGGAAAAATTCATTTTTCTCGAGTATTTCATAGTCGAAAGAGGAGAAATGTGGAACACTGTTCTTGAAATTCTCAAGAGAAAATCCAGAGAAGGTGTAGAGGTGAGATTTATGTATGACGGTACATGCATGATGTCGCTTCTGCCAAGGAAATATCCTAAGATAATTGAGTCGTACGGAATAAAGTGCAAAGTGTTTTCACCTATGAAACCGTTCCTGACAACTCACCAGAATAACAGAGATCACCGTAAGATACTTGTAATAGACGGTCATACGGCTTTTACGGGAGGAATAAATCTGGCCGACGAATATATAAACAAAAAAGAACGCTTCGGCCATTGGAAAGATACGGCTATAATGGTAAAGGGAGAAGCTGTTGACAGTTTTACCCTCATGTTTCTCCAGATGTGGAACATAGATAACCCGAAGGGTGAATTTTACGGTAAATACGTGAGACAAATGAAAAATTACCCTATGGATGACAACGTCAGACAGGGCGGATATATAGCTCCATACGGCGACAGTCCCCTTGACAATGAGGAAGTGGGGAAAAAAGTATATCTGGACATTCTGAACAGAGCCGATGATTATGTTCACATAATGACACCATATCTGATTCTTGATGAGGAAATGGTGAATGCTCTTGTTTTTTCCGCTCAGAGAGGGATAGATGTTAAAATAATACTGCCTCACATACCGGATAAGAAATACGCGTATTACCTGGCACGCACGTACTATGAGCAGCTTATCAGCGGCGGTGTGAAGATATATGAATACACACCGGGATTCGTTCATGCCAAGGTATTTACAAGTGATGATGAAAAGGCGGTAGTCGGTACGATTAACCTGGATTTCAGAAGCCTTTTCCTGCATTTTGAGTGCGGAACGTATATTTGGAAGAATGCGGTTATAGGTGAAATTGAGCATGATTTTAACGAAACGTTAAAGCTGTGCAACAGGATTTCGCTTAAGGATTGCAGAAATTACAATCCAATCAGCAAGATTTGCGGAATGGCCCTCAGACTTGTGGCGCCGCTTATGTAGCAGAAGGAGAAGAAAATGCTTTTTAAAAATGCAATGATTCTTGATGAGAATCTCAATCCGGTAGAAAACTGTTATGTCTCTGTTAAAGACGGAGCAATTTCATATGTTGGGAAAGAGAGACCGGAAGGTGTGTTCGGTTATGAGCGGGACTGCAGAGGGAAGCTGCTCATGAGCGGATTCTATAATGCCCATGCCCATTCGCCGATGAGCCTTATGAGAGGATACGGCGAGAATATGATGCTTCAGGACTGGCTTTTTACAAGGATTTTTCCTTTCGAAGATAAACTTGACGGGAACGCGGTTTACTGGGGAACGATGCTGGCAATGGCTGAATCTGTGAAATACGGTATCGTGTCCACAAGCGATATGTATTACTTCTGTGAAGACATGGCGCGGGCAGTTGCCGATTCCGGAGCAAAGGCAAATATCTCCAGGTCCGTTGCCAATCCCACAGGGGATAAACCGGAAAATCTGCCAAGCATCAGGGAAACGCAGGATTTCTACAAAAACTTTCACAATTATTCAGATAACAGAATAAAAGTCGATATAAGCCTGCATGCCGAATATACATCTGATTTTAATACAGCCAAAGCGCTGGCAGAAATAGCAGCAGACATTAAAGATACAGTTATGCATGTGCATGTATCCGAAACCGAATCGGAGCACCGTGAGTGCATTGATAAATATGGAATGACTCCGGCAGCATATCTGGAATCTGCAGGGTTATTTGATGTGCCGGCAATTGCCGCACACTGTGTATGGTCAACGGATGAGGATATGGAAATATTCAAGCGAAAGGGAGTAACAATCGCAACAAACACTGTAAGCAACATGAAGCTGGCCAGCGGCATTTTTAATGCTTCAAAAGCGGTTGAGAAAGGTGTCAAACTCGCATTAGGCACTGACAGTGTTGCAAGCAACAATAATCTCAATTTCTTCGAAGAGATGAAGCTATTGGCTATCGGAAGCAAAATAGCCAAAGGAAGCGCAGTGGCGCTTGCACCCGGTGAAATAATTTATGCTGCAACAGCCGGTGGTGCAGAGGCTCAGGGAAGAAAGGACTGCGGCAAAATAAAGGAAGGGAACAGGGCGGATCTTATTCTTATTGATATTAATACGGCAAATATGCATCCTGTTCACAACATCATCAATAATCTAGTGTATTCTTGTTCAGAGTCAAATCTCGAGATGACAATGGCAGACGGTAAAATTCTCTGGGACAAGGGAGAATATACGACAATTGATATAGAAAAAACAATATTTGAAGCAGAAAAAGCAACGAAAGGAATACTCGAAAGATTATAGTATGGCAAAAAAATCTCTTGTGAAAAGTGCGGCGATATTAGCAGTCGCCGGGTTAATAGTGAAACTTTTGGGAGCATGTTTCAGAATTCCCCTTGCTAACTGGATCGGCAATGAAGGAATGGCCAATTATTCTCCCGCATATCAGCTGTATGCCTTTCTTCTTGTAATTGCAACAGCCGGAATTCCGGTGGCAATCTCAAGAATGGTGGCGGAAAGAAACGCAGTAGGCAGATACAGAGAAGCAGAGAGGGTTTTTAAGCTTTCGAGAAACCTTATGTTTCTCATAGGACTTACAGGATTTGTTATTCTGTTTTTCTTTGCCGAACCTATAGCTGAAATAATAAACAATCCGGGTGCGGCGTTAAGTATGAAGACGACAGCTCCGGCATTGCTTCTCGTACCGATAATGTCTGCGTACAGAGGATATTTTCAGGGAATGCAGGACATGAGTCCTACAGCCGTATCACAGATTTCCGAGCAGGTGTTCAGAGTATTTACGGGTCTGTTTCTTGCGTGGATGTGCATTAATGCAGGATGGTTGTCATTTCTTGATTACAATGTTTACGAACGAGGTGCGGCAGGTGCCTGCTTCGGTGCTTCGGCGGGAGCATTCGGCGGTATACTTGCAATGATGATAATCTATCTCGGCAGAAGGAAAGCTATAAAAAAGAATATTTCGCTGGATGAAACAAGGGACCACGAAACAGGAGGTCAGATTCTCAAGAAAGTCGTTGCGATAGCTGTTCCTGTAAGTATAGGATCTTCCATTATGCCTATTGTGAATCTCACAGACGGGGCAATAGTTGTGTCAAGGCTTATGAACGGAGGATTCACACAGGATGTTGCAAAAGGCCTTTATGGTGATCTTTCGGGCTTCGCTCAGCCTATCATTTCCTTCCCGCAGGTTTTCATGCAGGCGATAGTAATCAGCATTGTTCCGATGGTTGCAGCGGCAAACAAACTTAGGGATACGGAAGATTTGCATAAAAACTCAATAATGGGCATCAGACTTGCCGCATTGATTGCAATTCCATGTGCAGCGGGGCTTATTGCGCTGGCTGAACCTGTATTGCTTTTGCTTTATCCTGCTCAGACAGAAAGTGCGATTTCGGCGGCACCGTCTCTTCAGATACTTGCTGTGGGATTTATCTTTTCCGGATTTGCCACTGCAATGACAGGAATACTGCAGGGTATAGGTAAACAGAATTATCCGGTTATCAACTTGGCAATAGGCGTAGTGCTTAAAATAATCGGAACATGGTTCCTCACATCGATACCGGGACTTAATATTAAGGGTGCGGCAATAGGAACAGCGCTGGCATTTACCATTGCAGCTGTACTGGACTATGTTTGTGTCAGGAGATTTACGGGAGTAAAGATTCCTGTTGGCAGTACAGTAGTGAAACCGACAGTTTCAGCGCTGGTAATGGGTGTGCTTGTTGCTCTTATATACAAAGGAGCATTTGCAGTCATGGGACACAACAGTGCAGCAGTACTGATATCGATACTGGCAGGGGTCTGCATTTACGGATTTATGATTATCAGAACCCATGCAATCAGCAGAGCGGAACTCCTTGAAATGCCTAAAGCTTCAAGGCTTGTAAGAATTTTTGATAAGCTAAAACTATGGTAAATTAAGCTTGACAAACTATTTGAAAGATGGGAAAATAATCTCCGTAGAAAGTGACATGTAATAATTACGGAATTATTGAAGTAGTTCGAAATAAGGAGGATGAATAATGAATAAGGCTGAATTAGTAGCTGCAGTTGCAGAAAAAACAGGTTCAACTAAAAAGGATGCAGAACTGGCAGTTAATGCCGTAGTATCAAGCATAGAAGAAGCACTTGTTAAAGGTGACAAGGTTCAGTTGATCGGTTTCGGAACATTTGAGGTTCGTGACAGAAAAGCGAAGCAGGGAAGAAACCCTAGAAAGCCTGGTGAAGTTATTGATATCGCAGCATCAAAGGCTCCTAAATTCAAAGCCGGTAAAGCCCTCAAGGATGCAGTAAATAAATAAGGAATATTTCAGACGGGTAGCTGGGCTACTCGTTTTTTTCAGTTATGAGAATTGATAAGTTTTTAAAAAACAGCAGAATAATAAAGAGAAGAACTGTTGCAAAGGAAGCGTGTGAACAAGGCAGAATTGAACTGAACGGCAAACCCGCCAAGCCGGGGGCTGAAGTTAAACAGGGAGACATCATACAGGTTACTTTCGGAAACGGAAGCCTGACCGTAAGAGTTGAGAAGCTCCTTGAATCCTGTCGCAAAGAAGATGCGACTGATATGTATACAGTTATTGAACAGTAAGGGTATCCCATGAAACGAACAGTAGTATTAATTGTAACAGTGGCAGTACTGGTTATTTGTATGGGAGGCTTGCTCCTGTTTGGTTTTTCGGACAGGAATTCAGGTAATCATAGCGGTGATAAGAAAACATCTTCAACGAAGGAAGAGCCTGTTACTGTTACGATAGGAAGTGCCGGAGACATTATTCTCCATGATCCTTTTATAAAGAATCCGGTATACAGGAGCGAAGGCGAATACGATTACAGCAAATGCTTCGAGGAAATCAGCGGAATATATAACAGTTTCGATTATATGGTCGTTAACCTGGAGACAACTCTTGCAGGCAAAGAAGCAGGATACAGAGGTTATCCCGTGTTTAATTCCCCGGAAGTGATTGCCGCTAACCTGAAAGGAAGCGGTGTCGACATGTTCCTTCAGGCGAACAATCATATATATGACAGCGGCAAGGACGGATTTTTGCATACAGGTAATTATCTTAAAGATAACGGATATTCCTTCACGGGTATTAGAACATCAGAAGAGGAAGACCCGTATCTGATAGAAAACATTAAGGGAATTAAGGTAGGATTTATCAACTATACGTACGAGACACCTTATTCCGGCGGAAAAGCCGTAAACGCCAACCTGGTGGATGAAAGTGTGGCGCCTTTGCTTAATTCCTTTGACCCGGCGGATACAGAGAAATTTTACGCGGAATTTGAATCACGCATTAAAGAAATGAGAGACAAGGGTGCGCAGTTTATTATTTTCTATCCTCACTGGGGAAATGAATATGAACTGAAGCAGTGCGACTATCAGGAAGAAATGGCGCAAAGGCTTTGTAATATGGGAGTAGATGCGATTATCGGAAGCCATCCTCACGTTGTGCAGCCTGTTTCGGTTATTACATCAGAAAACGGAAAGCACGAAATGTTCTGTGCATATTCCATGGGAAATCAGCTTTCAAATCAGAGGAGAGCATATATTCCGATGATGTCTGACGGACACACAGAAGACGGAATAATTTTCTCCCTTGAAATAACTAGGGACGAAAACGGAGAAACATCACTCACAGGTGTATCATACATTCCCACATGGGTATCTATGGAGTCCGGATCAGTGCATTGCATAGTTCCGGCAGATGGGTCGGATGACGAATCAGCGAAGTCTTCGAAATCGAGAACCGACAGTATTGTAGGCGAAGGAATGAAGCAGGCTTCGGAAGTATTTGAGAACAGAAAATAATATATTAAAAAGGGACGGTTGATTCCGTCCCTTTAATTGGATGTTTTTAGATTATGTTTTAAGCTGTCTTAAGCGGAAGTCCCGGTATACGTATGATAATCTTGTTCCACACGAGTGGTATCAGCAATACCTGTATAGCGAACATTACGACACATTTAAGTATTCTCGTAGGCAACAGAACCCAGAATCCCTGACCCATGAGAATCATAAGCCATATTGTGTCAAGAATCAGATTCAGTACAACCGAAATTATAAGGTTCGGCAGAATCGAGCTTTTAATTGTTACAGGACGGTTATGATAGAAGAATCCGTAAACGAGACCTGTAAGAAAAGCTGTCAGAGTGAATCCCGGGAAGAATGCTCCGGAAGGGAAAATCACCATACCGAGCACATCTGCCACGACATATCCTGCTCCGGCCCACAGAGGACCGTACATAATTCCCATGATGGCACACGGGAGGAATCCGAATCCGATTCTTAGAATCGGAGTGTTAATGGAGCAGAATCGAGTGAGGATTATACTGATTGTAATCAGTATTGCCATAATAACTAATTGCTGCGTTTTACTGTTTCGTTGCATTAAAAAAACTCCTTTCCCGTAGTAACTACACTAAGAGTTAGAAGTTCCTGACTAATTCTTGTGTAGTAGCGGACGCGATATTGCACCGCGGCAAAACCTTCGTTCATGAGCAACATCCCATCTCATGACACTTGACGCACAATATCTACTCTACGTAAGAACATGGTAACATATTGTATTTGATAATACAATATGTTATACAGCATAAAAACAATATAAAGACAAGTTTAAGAGGACTTCTGAAAATGAGGCAAAACGGACTTTACAAAGGATTATACACATTTTCATACATGGCCATAGGAGTTATGACTCCTATGATAGGGCAATACCTCAGCAGTATCGGATTCAGCGGTGCAGAGACCGGTGTGATTACCTCTGCAGGTACGTTTATGGGAATTCTGGCAGTTGCCTTTTGGGGCAGAGTGTTTAATGAATCTTCAAACAGGGAGGGTGTTATTGCATGTATTTGCCTGGGAGCAATAATATCCGCCGGGATTCTGAAGGAAGTTTCATCATTTGCGATTGTCACTGCATTATTCGTTATTATGTATTTTTTTCAGGCTCCCGTAATTTCACTGACTGATGCATACACAGTAGGAACATCCGAAGGCTTCGGAGGGAAAAGAGCATGGGGAGCCGCTGGGTTTTCGGTCGGAGTCTTTATTACAGGTCTGCTGGCCGAGGAAACGGGGATATCAACCTTTTTTTATCTGTATATTGCAGCCTTTGCATTAACTTGCGCGGTAATATGGGATCTTAGAAGGACCGGAGGAGGCGGGAAAACTGCAAAGTCATCAGAAGGCAAGAAAAAGGGACGGTATTCAGATCTTCTTAAAGACCGAAAAACATGCATGTTTATTTTATGCACGTTTTTTATGGGAGGCACTAATGTAGCGAATAATACATACTTCGGTTTTCTGTATACTGACGGAGGAGGAACACTGTCAGGGATAGGAGCTGCATTTCTCCTGATGGCAGGAAGTGAAATTCCCTTCATGGCATGGTGTGAGAAGCTGGTAAAAAAATTCACCGCCGAAAAAATGATAACTTTTGCCATGGTGATTTCAACAGGCAGATTTCTTTTGTACGGAACAGGACTTCCCTGGTGGGTACTGCTGGCGACGTTTTTCCTGCAAGGAGCCGTTAACGGTATCATACTTGTTGAGTTCGTGCGGTATGTGGCAGCGATAGCTCCGTCAGGCTGTGAAAATCTGGCTATTTCAGCATACTATCTCTTCGGAAGCAACATCAGCACAATTGTGTGCCAGTTCGTTGGTGGGATTCTTTTGGATTCCTTTGGGGCAAGGGGTGTTTATATCTTCTTTGGCCTGTTCAATCTGGCAGGAATTCTGGTGTTTACAAAATTTAAAAGAAAATCCAAAAAAGATGTTGACAAAGGGTACAGGTGGTAATATAATAAAAAAGCTCGCTGAGAGCGAGACGGAGCGCTGAGGCGCTGCGAACATTGAAAACTTCATAGTGTAGAAATTTGAGTCAAAACATTCCGGCGAAGCCGGAAGAAGACAAAAATGAAATATGTAACCATGA
>JAQXIX010000010.1 GCA_029008005.1 Bacillota bacterium
CTGAATGCCGGAACAAATGCTTCAAACTACGAAATTACATGTGTAGAAGGCCAGCTGACAGTAACAGACAGAAATACCAAGTACAGCATAGAAGTAGAAGCGAACAGCGGAACTTCTAAGTACGACGGAACAGTCAAGGCAGTAAGCGGACTTAAAACAACAGAGTTCACAGTAGAAGGCGAGAAGTACACAGTAAGCGGACTTACAGCCGGAGCAACGGGAACAGATGCAGGCGAATACACAGCTAACGTAACAGGAACAGCAGTAGTAAAGGATGCAGATAATAACGATGTAACGAGCCAGTTCGCAGTAACAGCAAAGGCCGGAAAACTGACAATTGCCAAGAGAGACGTAACCCTTACATCAGGATCGGCAGAGAAGGAATTCGACGGAAATCCACTGACAAATGATGAAGTAACAGTAAGCGGAGACGGATTTGCAGGTCTGGAAGGAGTAAACGTAACAGTAAAAGGAAGCCAGAAGTATGAAGGAAGCTCGGCTAACAGATTCGACTACACCTTCAAGGAAGGAACAAAGGCTGACAACTACAATATCAATAAAGAAGAAGGAACTCTGAAGGTAACAACAAGAAGCTCCAAGTACGAGATTAAGCTGGTACCAAACAGCAGCAGTGTAGTATATGACAGCAAGGAGCACGAAGTAAGCGGATTTGAAACACTTGAATTTACCGTAAACAACCATAAGTACACAGTAAGCGGACTTACTGCAAGTACATCAGGAACAGATGCAGGAGAATATCCGGTTAAAGTAACAGGAACGGCAGTAGTAAAGGATGCAGATAATGTAGACGTAACAAACCAGTTCAGTGTATCCGTGGCAGAAGCCAGCCTTAAAATTGCCAAGGCACCTGCCAAGGTAGTTATTGCGGGAAATACTGGTGTTGCTGAGTTTGACGGAACAGAGCACACTGCAGAGGGATACAAAGTTGAAAGTGTAGTATCTGACAACGATCTTTATAAAGAAGACTACATCAAGTTCAACGGCGAAGCCAAGGCTGTGAGAACTGAAGAGGGCACAACATACATGAACCTCAAAGCCGAGCAGTTTATAAATAAAAACGATAACTTCAATGTAGAATTCGAGATAAATGACGGATTCATGAAGATCACACCGATCGATGAAGTTGTTGTAATCATAACCGGACATAATGATGAGGTTCTGTACGATGGTAAAGCCCATACCATTGAGGGTTACGATGTGCAGATCTCAAATAAACTGTTCGCGGAATCGGATATTAAGGTTTCAGGCAATTCTGCAAAGGCTTCAATAAGCGAAGTTAATGCAGGAGAGTATTCGATGGGACTTTCGGCAGATGATTTCTCAAGCACCAACGGAAACTTTAAGAAAGTTACATTCCAGGTTACAGATGGAACTCTTAAAATTAACAAGAGAAATATCACAGTAACATCAGGCTCTGCAAGCAAGTATTATGACGGAAAACCTCTCAGAAACGATAACGTTTATGTAACAGGAGACGGGCTGGCAGATACAGATGAACTTGCGGTAACATTCGGAGAAGGACTCACTAAGGTGGGCAGATTAGATAACGAGTTTAACTGTGCAGTAACAAAGAAAGCAGATATTGCAGCTTTTGAAGAAGATGGTGCAGAACTTGAACTTGATGAAGACCTCCAGAACAACTATGTTATTACAAAAAAATTCGGAGAACTGGTGGTTCTTGAAAGATCGCAGGTTATTGCGAATGCTGCAAATAACAACGGTGGTAACGGCGGTAACGGCGGTAATGGTAACGGAAATCCGGGACTTGTGATTACAGACGGATATACGCTTACTGAAATAGGTGCCGAGGATACACCTCTTGCCAACAATCTGCTGGATGTAAACTGCTGTATACTCCATCTGCTGATTATGCTGGCAGCATTACTGGTGCTCATATGGTATACATACGATATGAAGAAGCGTCAGAGAAAAATTTACGAACTTGAGGGCATCCTCAGAGAAAACGAATAATATAATTCGGACTATCAAACCTTGAAAGAGGCGACTGAAGGTCGCCTCTTTCGGCAACACTATCTGGAATGTTTGATAAATTTAACGGAGGAGTTAAAATGTTTGAGTTACATCAGTCGATTCATTCGGAATATGGACTTTGCTTATGGACGATTCTGGCAATAATAGTATTCTTTATTATGGTGGTATTCTTTGTTGTGCATGTTATCAGGCAGAGCAAGCGTAAGTATGACTATGAGAGAGAGCTTGAAGAACAAGCCGAAAACATTAGTGCGGAAATGAAAGCACAGGAGGTGGAATAATGAACCATGCAATGCATCATACATTACTGGGATTTTGCTGGTGGGATCTCCCGGCCCTTATTATCTTAATAGGTATCATTGTCTTCCTTATTGTCAGACACAGCAAGCTTAAAAGATACGAAAGGGAACTGCAGGACGCAATAGACGAAAAAGCCGCGGACGGAAATTTAATTGACGAATAGCAGAGGGACATAATGAGTGGCAATAACAGGAGAATTATGGCAAAGTACGATCACAGGAAGCATGACTGGCTTAAGCTCGCAGTGGAGATTGTGATTGTAACAATACTTGCATTTCTTGCCTTCAATATTGTCATCGGTTTATCCAGAGTTGACGGACAGTCAATGAAACCTACACTTGATGATAAACAGGTGGTTGCTTTTTGGCGCCTGGGGAACGATTACAAGGCAGGAGACATTGTAGCAATTAGAATGCCCGGCGGTGACAGATATGTTAAACGTGTAATAGGAGTACCCGGCGATGAAATTGACATTAGAGAAGGATATGTATACAGGAACGGGCAGCGCCTGTCAGAGAAATACATTAATGGACCGGACGGAATAACCGAGCCGGAGAATGACAGAATATCATATCCATATAAGCTGGAGTCGGGAAGCTACTGGGTAATGGGAGACAACAGAACCGATTCTATGGACTCAAGAGAATTCGGTCCGATTATTAAAGAGAACATCAAGGGAAAACTCCTCATACAGGAGTAAAAACATAAACCCCTTGAAATCACAGTATATATGTGATATCATTTAATAAGTTAATAGCAGTTATTTCGAGAGTGAGCGACCGGCTCACTCTTAATTATTGTAATGAGGAAAATATGGCCAGAAAGAAAATAACAGAAGTCACGGCAGAGCTTCTTTCGGATTTTCTCAAACAGGAGGGGTACGTTTTGTACAACTGTGAATTTGTTAAAGAAGTCCGGGACTGGTTTCTGAGAGTGTATATTGATTTTGAAGATTACGGAACACCTTCCGAAGGTGAAAAAGCCCGGTACATAGGAACAGAGGACTGCGAAAAGGTAAGCCGGTATCTGTCGGAGAAACTTGACGAGGCCGATCCTGTTGAACAGAATTACTTTCTGGAGGTCAGCTCACCGGGCATGGACAGACCGCTGATTTCGCGAGAGCACTTCATCAGATATATCGGAAGTGCTGTCGAGATAAAGCTTTATAAGGGAATCGACGGAACCAAGAATATCGAAGGCATCCTTGAATCCTACGAGCAGGATGAAGAAACAAGAGACAATGACATCATCAATGTTCAGGCCGACGACAGGAAATGGATATTAAAACGAAAAGATATTGCAAAGGCACAACTTGCCGTAATTATATAAAACTTTGTATTTTCTAAAACGGAGGAAAAAATAATGAATGAGTTTATGAATGCAATCAATGATCTGGTAGAGGAAAAAGGAATTCCCAAGGAGATGCTTATTGATGCAATAGAGTCCGCGCTTATTTCCGCATACAAGAAGAATTACGGAACAGCTCAGAATGTAAGAGTGGACATTGATGAAGAAACAGGCAACGTTGACGTTCTTATGCAGAAAAATGTTGTTGAAGAAGTAGAAGATGAATTCACTGAAATTTCCCTTGAAGAGGCTCTCGAAATAGACCCTAGATATCAGGTTAACGATATCGTGGAATATCAGGTGACTCCAAGAGATTTCGGACGAATCGCAGCACAGACTGCCAAGCAGGTTGTTGTTCAGAGAATAAGAGAAGCTGAACGCGGAATGGTCTTCGACAATTATATAAGCAGACAGGGAGAGCTTATTACAGGTATAGTGCAGAGAATCAGCAACGAAACGATTTTCGTGAACATAGGAAATACAGAGGGAATTCTCGTTGCAGGAGAAAGAGCACCGGGAGAAAGATACAAAGTAAATGACAGAATCAAAGCTTACATAGTAGATGTAAGAAAGAGCAACAAAGGCCCTCAGGTGTTCCTGAGCAGGACACACCCGGGATTTGTGGAAAGGCTCTTTGAACTGGAGGTTCCGGAAATAGAAGACGGAACAGTGGAAATCAAAAGCATATACAGAGAAGCAGGTTCAAGAACGAAGATTGCCGTGTATGCAGCAGATGAAAACGTGGACCCTGTAGGCGCATGTGTCGGTACAGGCGGAATAAGAGTCAGAAACATTGTAGATGAACTGTGGGGCGAGAAAATCGACATTACTACATGGGATGACGATCCTGAAATTCTTATCAGCAATGTACTCAGCCCGGCCAAGGTTGAAGAGGTAATTATAGACGAGGATGAGAAGGCTGCAACAGTAGTTGTTCCGGATCAGCAGCTTTCACTGGCAATTGGTAAAGAAGGCCAGAACGTAAGAATGGCTGCGAAGCTCTGCGGATGGAAAATCGACATTAAGAGCCACAGCCGGTATTTCAGCAGCAACGAAGAAGAGACTGAAGAATATGAAGAATACGAAGAACTCGAAGGATAAAAATATTCCTATGCGCAGGTGCATAGGTTGTATGGAATCAAAGCCTAAAAATTCGCTTTTAAGAATTGCCTGTTATGAAGGCAGGATATCGCCGGATCCAACAGGCAAAGCCAAAGGAAGAGGCGTGTATGTGTGCAGAGATGAGAAATGCATAAAGCTTGCACAGAAAAAGAAAGCTCTTCAGAGAAATTTCAAAATGGAAATTTCCCGAGAAGAGGAAGAAACGATTTTCCGGGAGCTTGAAGAATATGAACAGTAAAATCCTCACTTATATGGGTTTTGCGAAGAAATCGGGAAACCTTGTATCCGGTGTTAATACGTGTACTTTCAATATGAGCAGACGTAAGGTCAAACTTATGATTCTGGCGGAAGATATATCACCGGGAAGTGAAAAGAAAATAATGAAAGAGATAAGACGATACGGCGTGAATTACGTTAAATACGGAAATATCGACGAAATGTCTCATGCGACAGGAGGGCAGGGACGAAGTGTGTTCGGTATTCTGGACGATAATTTTGCCGGTACAATACTCAAAGCAATTGAGGATGAATGCGGGAATTAAAAGGAGGAAGTGCTTATGAAAATATTGGATTTAGCGGCAGAGCTGAAGCTGCCGGCAGATGATGTTTTGGAAAAAGCAAAATCTATGGGAATTGATGTATCGGACAGCAATGACGATATTACGGATCTTGACGCAAAGTCCGTAAAAAACACGATTACCAGAGGCAGTGCCAAGCAGGAAACAAAGGTTGCCAGAAGAACAAAGGCAAGAAAAAACGATAATGAGAAGAAGGATGACGAACCGAAAGTTACGGTGAAAGCCGCAACTGTTAAACTGCCTGAAATTAAGAAAACCACAAAGGCAGCAGCTCCGGCTCGCAGTAAAAACACAACTGCAGCGAAGGCACCGGCAGGAAAGCCTGTTGTGCCGGAGGAAGTGGCAAGTCGAAAGAAACCTGCACAGCCGGCACCTAAAGTGTCTAAGGCAATGCTGGAAGAAAGAATTGCCAGAGAAAAGGCAGACACAGAAAAGACACCGGAACCGGTAAAAACAATTGAACCGGCACAGTCTGCCGAACCTGTAAAGGCACCGGCAGAAGAAAAAGCACCTGAAGAAAAGAAGTCCCCGGAAAGAAGACCAAGGACTACTCTTAAGGTTATCAAAAAAGCAGAAGAAGTGCATCGTGAAGAGGCTGAAAAGAAAGCCGCTGCGAAGAGAGCCGCCGAAAAGGAAAAAGAAAAGAAGTCTGTAAACTCCTCCGACAGACAGTCACGCCCTGCCCGCAAACGTGACACAGAATCGGCTCCGGCAATGCAGCAGCCATCAGAAAAGACATCCTCAAGAGGAAAGAAAAAGAAAGATAAAGAAAAAGAAAGAGAACAGGATAAGTTCTCAAAGCTTGAAAGAGGGAAAAAACAGGGTAAATCAGAACCTAAGAGCCTCGAGAAGCAGACAAGACGCAAGAAGCATCAGAATAAACCTAAGGTTGAAGAACCTGCTCCTGAGGAACTTCTGCCTACAGGCACAGTGCTCATAAACGTACCGATTACTGTTGCCGGATTCGCGGAACAGACAAAGACCACACTTTCACAGATCATCATGACACTCATGAAGATGGGAGTAATAGCCAACCAGAACCAGAACCTCGATGAGGATATGGTTCAGCTCCTTGCCGATGAAATGGGAATACAGGTAGCAATCGGTTCAATCGATGAGGAAGAATCCTATCAGGAAGAAGAAGGAATAGAAACCTTCGAGGACAAGGAAGAGGATCTTAAGCCTCGTGCACCGATCATTACTGTTATGGGACACGTTGACCACGGTAAGACATCACTTCTTGACGCCATCAGAAATACTAATGTAACAGCAGGAGAATCCGGCGGAATCACTCAGCACATAGGTGCATCGGAAGTTGAAATCAACGGACAGAAAATCGTATTCCTCGATACTCCGGGACACGAAGCATTTACGGCAATGCGTGCCCGCGGTGCAAAGACCACAGACATTGCAGTACTCGTTGTTGCGGCAGACGACTCCGTAAAACCGCAGACGATAGAATCCATAAGCCACGCCAAGGCAGCAGGAGTTCCGATTATCGTTGCAATCAATAAGATGGACAAGCCGGGTGCAAATCCTGACATCGTTAAGAAAGACCTGGCAGAACAGGGTGTTCTCGTAGAAGACTGGGGCGGAGACGTAATAAGCGTTCCCGTATCAGCTAAGACAGGAGACGGAATCACTAATCTGCTCGAGATGATTCTCCTTCAGGCAGAAGTTCTGGAACTGAAGGCCAACCCTAACAGACTGGCAATGGGTACGGTACTGGAAGCTCGTCTCGACAAGGCTAAGGGTCCTGTTGCATCAGTTCTTATTACAAACGGAACACTTAAGTCAGACATGAGTATCGTTGCCGGAGTATGTTCAGGTAAAATAAGACTCATGACAAACGATAAGGGCGAGAAGCTTAAGAAAGCCGGTCCTGCGACTGCAGTGGAAATACTCGGACTTTCGGAAGTGCCTCAGGCAGGAGATATCTTCAATGCAGTGAAGAAGTCAAGTCAGGCTAAAGAAATCGCTTACAACAGACAGCAGAAACTTCGTCAGGAAATTATGGCACGTAATTCCAGCACAACTCTCGAAGAATTGTTCAGCCAGATTCAGGAAGGCGAGGTCAAGGAACTTAACCTTATTGTCAAGGCCGATGTTCAGGGTTCGGTCGGAGCAATAGTAACTTCCCTTGAGAAACTCAATAATGATGAAGTTAAGGTTAATATCGTTCACACAGGTGTAGGCGCTATAAACGAATCAGACGTTATGCTTGCAGGAACATCGGGATCGATTATTATAGGATTTAACGTAAGACCGAGCATCACGGTAAGTTCAATGGCAGAACGTGACGGCATACAGATAAGAACATACAACGTTATCTATAATATTATCGATGATATTGAAGCGGCTATGAAGGGTATGCTTGATCCTGAATATAAGGAAGTTGTACTGGGAACAGTAGAAATCAGAACAACATTCAAAGTACCGGGAGTCGGTGTTGTCGGCGGAGCATACGTAACTGACGGTAAAGTCGTTCGTAATGAATCTATCAGACTGGTAAGAGACGGCATAGTAATCCACGAAGGAAAGATTTCATCACTTAAGAGATTTAAGGATGACGCTAAGGAAGTGGCTCAGGGTTACGAATGCGGTATCGGTATAGAAAATTATAACGATATTAAAGAAGGCGACATTATCGAATGCTACACAATGGAAGAAATCGAAAGGGCATAAGAAATGGCAAAAGGATACAGACAGGGCCGTATAGGTGAGGAAATCAGGAAAATAATAAGCGACCTGCTCCTTTCCGGTCTTAAAGATCCGGCTCTGGATTCAATGATAAGCATTACGGCAGTTGATGTGTCGGGAGACAACAGCTATGCGACTGTATACTTCTCCAAACTTAATCTCAACGGCAGTGATGAAGAAACAGCTGATAAAAAGAAGGAGCTTACAGAGGCATTCTCCAGAGCTTCGGGATTTATCAGGAAAACAGTCGGTGAGAAGATGAAACTCAGACATGTGCCGGAACTCCGGTTCAAATATGACACTTCTCTCGAATACGGAAGACATATTGAAGAATTACTTAGTAATATTGACAGCTGAAGATGATTAAAAACATAAGTCTGAAAGAAATAGGAAAGAAACTGCAGGATGCGCAAAGCATCCTGCTGTTTCCTCATGAAAATGCAGATGGTGACGCTATAGGATCATGTGTGGCACTGTGTCTGAGCTTAAGAGAAATGGGAAAAGACGCATTCGTTTTAGTCGGTGAGGAGCCGGCTGATTTCATTTCTTTTATTACCGGAGACTGCTGCATAGGGGACGGAAGCAAAATCAATAATCCGGATATCTGCATGTGCGTTGATTGCGGTGAGGAAAAACGCATTTCCGGAAGAGAAGACAAATACTATAGCGGAAAGATTCGATTAACACTGGATCACCATGTAACAGAGGCAGGATTCGGTGATTTCTTTTACGTTGACGAGAATGCTGCCGCTACGGGAGAACTTGTTTACGAACTGCTGAAAGAAATGGGAGCGGAAATTACTGTGCCTGTTGCAGAAGCTCTTTATGTTGCCATAAGCACGGATACGGGGAATTTTAAATATTCCAATACATCACCCAAGACACATATTATTGCAGCAGAGCTCATGGAAGCAGGTGTGGATCACAACAGAATAATGGTGGAGCTTTATCAGAACGTCGATATAAGACAGCTTAAGATCCGGTCTGCGGCTTTTGCGAGGGCGGAAATCTTTGCCGGAGGAAAGGGAGCGATAACCTGCGTGACGCGTCGCATGCTTGAAGAAGCAGGAGCCCGGCAGGAACATGCCGAAACGGTAATTGATTCCATAAGGGATATAAGCGGTGTTGAGATTGCAGCAGTTCTCAAAGAGCGTGATGATAATAAAATTAAGGTCAGCCTGCGCGCGAAATCATGCGGTAAAGTGAATGATATTGCAGGCAGGTTCGGCGGAGGCGGTCACGTTAAAGCTGCCGGATGTACGGTAGATATGGAAATCAGCGAAGCAGCGGAAAAGATTAAAGCTGCAATAACAGAGTCTCTTGCTCTGCTTTTCGGAGGTAACGAATGAGAGACGGAATACTGCTGCTCAACAAACCTCAGGGTTGGACATCCAGCGACTGTGTGGCAATATGCAGGCGCGCGTTAAAGTGCAAAGGCATCAAGAAGGTAGGACACGGAGGCACTCTCGATCCTATGGCGACAGGCCTTTTGCCTATATTTGTCGGACAGGCTACGAGGATAATGGAGTATCTGGAGCTGGATTATAAAGAATACAAATGTACATGCAGACTAGGTACGATTACCGATACACTGGATATATGGGGTGAGGTAATAGAAGAGCGTCCCTGGAAAGAAACGGTCAGTGAGAAAAATGTGATTGATGCCTTTGCGGAATTCACAGGTCACATAGAGCAGATTCCGCCTAAATACTCTGCAGTCAGAGTTGACGGAAAGCGGCTTTACGAATATGCTCACAAGGGGCTCGAAATCGACTTCGAGCTTAAGCCGCGCCATGTGTATATAAAGAGCCTTGATATTCTGGATATTAACATGGAGACAGGAGAAATAACCTTTACCATAGTGTGTTCGAAGGGTACGTATATCAGGACAATATGCAGTGATCTGGGAGAAAAGCTTGGATGCGGCTGTATTATGACAGGTCTTGTAAGAACGGCAACAGGCAATCTAAGCCTCAATGGCGAGCTGCCTGTAACAGATCCGATTGGAATCAAAGGGCTTCTTGCCGATTCCGATTCTGATGATGTGGCTTCACGTCTTGAAAAAATCCTTCTTGCTCCGGATTACCCGCTCGTTCACTTTGGCAGAGCGGTAATGTCCCATGAGAGAATGATTTATTTCAGCAGAGGTAACAGCATCAGAAGCAGACAGATAAAATGGGAGTCGGAGCCTGAGATAGACACAGAGGCCTCTGAGGGAATTATGCCGGTAAACGCTCGCGGCAGGAAATACAGCTGTATATACAGAGTATACGAAGAAGAAAACAACAGATTCCTGGGAACAGGATTTTACGATAAAAAGGAAGGATTGCTTAAAGCGGACAAGGTGTTCGTCGAAAGGGAACCATGAAAATATTTAACAGTCTTGAAGAAATAAACGGAATTGAGCCGACGGTTGTTGCTCTTGGGAATTTTGACGGTGTCCACAGGGGACATCAGGAGATAATAGGGCGTACTGTGAAGGAAGCCGAGGCGGCAGGGCTCAAAAGCGCAATATTTACTTTTGCCAATCATACCAGCACAATACTTGAGAATGTACCGACAGTAAAAAATATTCTTTATGCCGACGAAAAGGCAACGATTATCGAATCTCTCGGTATTGATTACATGTTTAACATACCTTTTGATCAGACAATTCTCAGAATGAACCCCGAAGATTTTATCGAAAAGATTCTGGTGAATAAATTCAATATCAGAGAAGCGTACTGCGGATTTAATTACAGATTCGGATTCAAAGGTGCGGGCACTCCGGAAGTTCTCATGCGTGAAGGTCTTAAGAGAGGGTTCGGAATACACGTTCAGGAGCCTTTTATGATTGACGGAATTGTCGTAAGCAGTACGTATATCAGACAGCTTATCGAAGAAGGCCGAATGGAGGAATGTACCAGATTTATGGGCAGAATGTACACAATCGGTGGAGAAGTTGTAGTGGGTAACAAGATAGGAAGGACTATAGGTTTCCCGACATCAAACCTTATTATCGATGAGTCGATGGTTACGCCTCCAAACGGTGTGTACACAACTATATGCACATATAACGGCGTAAGATATCCGAGCATCACGAATGTGGGAAACAAACCTACAATCGGAACATATAACAAGAACGTGGAAACGCATATTTTCAATTTCAACAGTGAATTGTACGGTAAAGACATACGCGTTGAATTTATCAAGAAAACGCGAGACGAAAAGAAGTTTGACAGCATTGACGCACTTTGCGCACAGATAGAAAGCGACTGTATAGCAGCAAAGGCTTTCCACAGAGAAAAGGGGATATTATAGTAAAAGGGGGATTATAGTATGGAGAAGTTTTTCAGGCTGAAAGAAAACAATACTACGGCGAAAACAGAAGTTGCTGCCGGACTGACTACATTTATGACTATGGCGTACATTCTGGCAATAAACCCGAGTATTCTAGGTGATGCCGGAATCAATCCGAGCGCAGTTCTTATCGCAACATGTCTGGCATCGGTAATAGGATGCTTTTGCATGGGATTTATGGCGAATCTGCCATTCGCTTTGTCGGCCGGAATGGGATTAAATGCTTTTCTGGCGTATACTGTAGTACTGGGAATGGGAATATCGTGGCAGGTGGCGCTTCTGGCGGTTTTCGTCGAAGGAATAATATTTATCATTCTGTCCCTGACAAATGTCAGAGAAGCGATTTTTAATGCGATTCCGCTTCCGCTCAAAAGAGGCGTTTCTGTAGGTATCGGCATTTTTATTGCGTTTATAGGCCTTCAGAATGCCGGACTTGCAGTGGATTCGTCAACGCTTGTCACAATAACGAATTTCACTGAGAATTTCAGCACACAGGGTATATGTGCTCTTCTGGCGATTATCGGACTTTTTATTACGGCAATTCTGTACATAAAGAAGGTTAAAGGAACAATACTTCTCGGTATTATTATCACGTGGCTTCTCGGAATGATTTGCCAGATTGCCGGTATATATGTGCCGGATCCGCAGAACGGAGCATACAGCCTGTTCCCATCGGGAATAATCAGCTTCGATTTTTCTTCTCTCGGTGATACTTTCGGGCAGTGTTTCCGGGCTGATTTTTCCGGAGTCAGCATATTCAGCTTCATAGTAGTGCTTTTCTCATTCCTGTTTGTAGACATGTTCGATACGATCGGGACTCTTATAGGTGTGAGTACCAAGGCGGGGATGCTTGATTCAGAGGGAAAGCTTCCGGGTATCAAACCGGCGCTTCTTTCAGATGCTGTTGCAACAAGTGCAGGTGCAGTTCTCGGAACATCAACAACGACAACTTTTGTTGAGTCATCTGCCGGTGTTGCTTCAGGCGGAAGAACGGGACTTACGGCAATAACCACAGGTGTTCTGTTCCTGCTGGCTGTGCTGTTTTCACCGGTATTCACTTCGATTCCGGCATTTGCTACAGCTCCGGCGCTGATTATGGTCGGATTCCTGATGTTCGAGGCGATAGGCGAAATTAAAATGGATGCTGAAAGTCTCAGAGATTCTGTTCCGGCTTACCTATGCATTATTGCGATGCCGCTTTTTTACAGTATCTCGGAGGGTATCTGCATAGGAGTAATTTCCTACGTTGTGATTAATCTGTTTACAGGAAATGGGAAGAAGATTACGCCGCTTATGTATGTTCTGGCAGTGCTCTTCATCCTGAAATACATTTTCTTATAAAAGATATAAGGGATTTCATGCGCAAAATCCCTTGATGTTATTTGAAAAAGTGGTATAATAGCGGTGTTGTCTTAATGACAATACCGCTTGTAACACAATAGTAACGGGATGTGGCTCAGTTTGGTAGAGCACCTGCTTCGGGAGTAGGGGGCCGCAGGTTCAAATCCTGTCATCCCGACCAAAAAAACAGGTCATTCGGCCTGTTTTTTATATCTGAAACTTTTTAGTATTGTATTAGAAAGAAAAATGTATTTGAGTGCACTGTTTCTGATATACATCGCGGCGGCATTTCTGGCCCTCCTGGGCATAGGAATTGTGCTGCTGCTCATATCAAGAGAAAAAAACCGTCAATCCAGACAATACCGGGCTGTTATGTGCTTTGCGGTTGTTGTTTTCGTGCAGTGCGTTCTGTATCTGTATTTTTATTACCGGGATATGATTCTTGGGGAGGAGGCAGTCAATGTATTTCTCAGAATACTTGACTACTGCCTTTGCGGCAGCATCTTCTTTTTCTGGCTGAATGTGATGGATGTTCTTGATGACGTGAAGCATAGATTCCGTTCCACATGGGCCTGGATTATCGGAGTTCTTATTGCCCTTCCGGGGATTGTTGCCACTGCGTTCTTCATGGACGAATACTACTTCTTCGGCAGCGATACCGCAGGAAGAGCATATATTATTATCGAGATATCAACTGTAGTCCTGACAGCCATTGTGACTTCCAAATACGCCCTGGATTTTGTGAGATCCTCTCTCAGCAGGTACAAGCGTATCTATGTGGCGGTGGTTGCAGTCGCCCTTCTGGTGTGGGACATACAGCAGATATTTGTGGATTGGGGTCTGTACTCCGGACTCTACAAATCCGCCTGGATCTACGGCGTTATGGATACTACCGGCGCCGCCACGGCAATCGTCAGCTGCGCCACCTTCATCTATCTCTTTAAGGAGGACTTCAGCCCGCTGTTCTATGTGGCAGAAGAGAGAAGGAATGAGTACCCGTACCCTGCTGCAGTTGAAATGGTTGCGCAGCAGCACCGGCTCACGGTAAGGGAAACCGATGTGCTGAGACTGGTATGCCAGGGAAAAAACAATCCGGAGATTGCGGAGGAACTCTTTATTTCTGTAAATACAGTTAAAAAGCACATGAAAAACATCTTCGAGAAGATGGGTGTGTCAACCAGAATAGAGCTGATGTACATTGTTAACCGAAAAGATGACGAAATACGATAAAAGGTACCCTGATGGGTACTTTTATTTTGCCCTTTTGGAGGCTATCATATGAAAAACGCTAAAGTCATGTGAGAGTGAAAGAGGTGATTTAATTGAAGAAGAAGCTATTATCGATAATCATGGCAGCTGTAATGGTTGTTGGAATGACAGCTGTTATGAGCGGCTGCGGTGAATCGGAAAGCACCCATGAGGATGCAGTTAAAGTAACCTGCGAAAACGGCATAATGCTTGGTCAGACAGAGGATGGTGTCACATCATTTAAGGGTGTTCCGTACGCCAAGCCTCCTGTAGGGGATCTGAGATGGAAGGCTCCACAGGCACCTGATGCAAGCGATGAAGAGATTGAATGCTTTGATTTCGGATACACGGCTCTTCAGTACGAGTGGCCGACGGAACCGGCATCCTATTCTGAAAAAAACGAGGACTGCCTGACCCTGAATATCTGGGAGACAGAAGGCACAAGTGAAGGCGAAGAGGCCAAGCCGGTAATGGTATTCTTCCACGGCGGCGCATATGGCTGGGGAGGAACAACTGACCCGATGTATGACGGCCGGAACCTGATCAAGGCACACGACGACGTGATTCTCATAACATGCAATTACAGACTGGGACTCATGTCATGGGCTGATTTCTCACAGGTTGAAGGCGGTGAGGAATACAAAGACATTAACCTTGGTATTCGCGACCACATTGCAGCTCTCCGGTGGATTCAGAAGAACATAGCTGCATTTGGCGGTGATCCTGACAACGTTACAATTTTCGGAGAATCGGCAGGCGGATGGTCCACCACAGCATTGACAATT
>JAQXIX010000011.1 GCA_029008005.1 Bacillota bacterium
TATCAACAGCAATTCCGGCGGCCGGTCTGCCGTTAATATTTATTTCTTTAATATTTGTGTTTTTCATAATGCCTATTATACCATGAAATTGCGTTGAATATGGGTTCACAGAACAGTTTCCGGCATTAAATTGCCATATGCGTTAAAAAGAATATCATTATGTATAATTTTTGCCATTTGCGACGCCGTTAATGCCTGTTACGGCAATGTCTCACTTCCATGATTGAATTTCACCGTCGCATCCTGCAAAAGCATTGAAAACAGATGGACTGCGGTGAAAAACAGAGACTGGAAGGGTACTTTTGATCTGGACAAAAAACAAATGATACGTTCCGACGCCTGATTTTCACCGCAGTCCACGAAAATTCAATCATTACAGCCTTTGCGACGGTGAAACTTGGTGACTTTTGAAAAAAACTCTACAACAACTTGACACCGTCAAATGACAATACACTATTTGACTTTTCGCGCTCCCCGTGTTAGGATTTTATTTGTGAATTTCAACAAATAGGAGGGCAATCATGGAAAGAATCAAGACTCTTGAAACTCGTAACTTATGTGACAGTTCTAAGAACGGTGGTTGCGGCGAATGCCAGACTTCATGTCAGTCAGCATGCAAGACTAGCTGCGGCGTAGCAAATCAGCCATGCGAAAAGAAAGAAAAATAACATGTTATGAGAATGCTGCCCATGCGGCGGCATTTTTTATATGCAGCGAAACAACCGGAGGAATTAAATGGTTCATCAATATAAATTAAACGGATACAACATTGTGCTGGATACGTGTTCCGGCTCCATTCACGCAGTGGATGAAGTTGCTTACGACATAATCAGCATGTTCAGAGATAAATCCGAAGAAGAAATTATCGCACAGATGCTCGAAAGATATTCAGACAGGGAAGATGTGACTGATGAGGAACTGAGACTGTGTATGGCAGATATCAGATCACTTGTCGACGGCGGCAAGCTGTTCTCCGAAGATACGTTTGCCGATTCTGCCACGGTTTTCAAAGAGCGTTCAGGTAATATTATCAAAGCCCTTTGCCTGCACGTTTCACACACATGTAATCTGAACTGTTCCTACTGCTTCGCCAGTCAGGGAAAGTATCACGGCGATCGCGCTCTAATGACTTTTGAAGTAGGAAAACGCGCACTGGATTTTCTAATCGAAAACTCCGGTGACCGTACAAATCTTGAAGTGGATTTTTTTGGCGGCGAACCTCTTATGAACTGGGATGTCGTTAAAGAACTGGTTCACTACGCAAGGGAGCAGGAAAAAATCCATAATAAAAATTTCAGATTCACCCTGACAACAAACGGCATGCTCATTGACGAAGATGTAATAGATTTCGCCAACAGGGAAATGAGTAATGTGGTCCTGAGCCTTGACGGCAGAAAGGAAATTCATGACCTTACTCGCGTGGATTATGAAGGAAATGGAAGTTACGATGTAATTCTTCCTAAATTCAGGCAGATGGTGGAAGCACGAGAAGGCAAAAGCTATTATATGCGCGGAACCTTCACTCATGCGAACCCCGACTTTACAAAAGATGTGTTCCATATGGCGGATCTCGGTTTTACCGAACTCAGCATGGAACCTGTAGTCTGTGAGCCTGATGATCCGGCAGCGCTTACCACGGAAGATATTGAAATCGTTAAAAAGCAATATGAAACACTTGCCGAGGAAATGATAAAACGCCGCAAGGAAAGACGCCCTTTCACTTTCTACCATTATATGATAGATCTTGAAAACGGCCCGTGCGTATATAAGAGAATTTCAGGCTGCGGCTCCGGCACCGAGTATATGGCTGTGACACCTTGGGGTGATTTGTACCCGTGCCACCAATTTGTCGGAGAAGAAGAATACAAGCTGGGAGATGTGTGGCGTGGAGTAACAAATGACAACCTTCGCGAAGAGTTCCGCAGCTGCAACGCCTACTCAAGGCCTGATTGCAAAGACTGCTGGGCGAAACTTTACTGCTCCGGCGGATGTGCCGCTAACGCGTACCATGCCAGCGGCTCGATACAAGGTATTTACGAGCCCGGCTGCGATCTGTTCAGAAAACGCATGGAGTGCGCCATCATGATTAAAGTTGACGAGGTTATGGGAGAATAGCATACTTTCTATGGCAATTGAGATAAGAACCTGCCCGAACGGCAGGTTCTTATATTGAGCGTTATTCACATAATCAAACACTACGATATCTCCGTCGTACCCCTTTGCAAATTCTCCTTATACTGATGCTGCCTTTTGCTTGCTTTATGATTATACTTCTTATGCTTCGTAAACGGAGGCTTTTAATCCCTCCTTCACGTATGTTCTGCTTCCGAAGCCTTCTGCGCTTCTGATTCCCCTGCCTTCAGGCTTGCCTGTTTCTGCTCCGAGGCCGATGATCATAGCAAGACCTGAAGGCGTTACCATTTCACCTTCCACGTCTGCCTCCCGGAATGACAGGTTGCAGTTTTCTCTCATAGCCATTACTGCCGGGACAGGCACCGGGATTTCACCGTGCGCGCATTTCACTGTGCCGTGTCCGTCATAAATCTCGGAGCATTTCACCTTATCAACACTGAGTTTCTCAACGCAGTATGATACCCCGAGTATGTTCACAATCGCTCTGTTTCTCCCTACCTCATGGAAGTGAAGAGTGTCGGTTGACTCACCGTGAACCTTGCCTTCGGCACGGGCTATTACCTCGTATATGTTTTTCGCCCCTGCCTTTACCTTTTCATCTGTATTTACTGCATCAATCAGTTCTTTCACCTTAGTGTAACTCCGGTGAAAATGATGATGCTCATCGTCGCCGTCTCCTGCAGAGGCAGCCAGCTCCTTTTCGAAACCGTCTATAATAATCCTCGCTTCTTCCGGATTATCAAGGAGACCGATTAATGCTTTAAGCACCATGTCTCCGCTTACTCCGGAATGGCAGTCAAAATATAGAGTTCTCATAAATTATCCTCCGTTCTCAGTTCTCAACCAGCGACAGGCTCAAAGGCGGCAGTCCCGTGGCTCTCTTGCCTGAACCAAATCCCCTTTTACTCGTACCCGGTATCGGATCTTCATAAGCGAATGAATCAACAAGCCCTGCCGGTATTGATGTATTCTCTTTATTATAAAGTACAACGTCTGCATCTGTACACGATATTCCGTTTTTTTCATTTTTTAATACCCAGGCGAAATTCATTAAGACCTAATCCTTCAAGACTTTCTGAGAAACATACGTTGTTAAGTTTCACCGTCGCAAAAGCTGTAATAAATGGCGGTGAGCCATTGCCGTAACGGGCGTTAACAGCTTCGCGAATGGCAATTCACAATTGCTTTGAAGTAAATAAGAGAAATACGATGACGTCAGCAGTCAAATTTTCCGGATTTTTGATATAATGTATTTACCTTATAATAACCCGGAGGTAAACATGAAACAAATTGGATTTATCGGTGTTGGAATCATGGGGCGTCCCATGGTCAGAAACCTGATGAAAAACGGATATGACGTTCACATTTTCGCCAGAAACAGAGCTAAAGTTGAAGACGTAATTTCAGAAGGCGCCGTTTTTCACGATACCATCGCGGAGTGTGTCAATGGCCGCGATGCTGTAATTACAATTGTCGGCTACCCGCAAGATGTTGAAGAAGTCTATTTCGCCAAAGGCAATATTCTCGACAGCGCAGAGCCGGGAACCTATCTCATTGATATGACAACAACAGCTCCGTCACTGGAAGAGAAAATTGCAGCCTGTGCTGCAGAACGAGACCTTCCTTTTCTCGACGCTCCCGTAACCGGCGGAGAAGCAGGCGCAAAGGCCGGAACCCTGTCAATTCTCGTTGGCGGAAAAGAGGAATGCTTCGAGTCATGCCGTGAAATATTTATGGCTATGGGTAAAACCATATCCTATTACGGACCCTCCGGCTGCGGTCAGCATGCTAAACTTGCCAATCAGATTCTTCAGGCTTCCATATTGTCCGGCGTGTGTGAATCAATGGCTTATGCGCAGAAAAAAGGCATTAATTTAAACCGTTTTCTCACAAGCACCGGGGCGGGATCAAGTCAGAACTCTATAATGGATCGGTACGGAGAACGAATCATTGCCGGGGACATGAATCCGGGATTTTTCATTGACCTGCTGATAAAGGATATGCAGCTGGGATACGATTCCGCAGCAGAAAGCGCACTGGAGCTTCCTAACCTGAAGCTGACTCTGGACCACTACCGGCAGCTCAGCAAACAGGGGCTGGGAAAAAAGGGCATGCAGGCTCTGATAAAGTACTACCTTCGCGACATTGAAGAAGATTAAGGTAATTAACGTATGATAAAAACAATACTATGGGATGTCGACGGCACACTTCTTGATTTCAAAGCTGCCGAAAGCGCTGCAATTAAAAGTCTCTTCGAAGAGTTCTCTCTCGGGACCTGTTCCGAAAACATGCTTCAGAGATATTCTCAAATAAACAGTTCCTACTGGCAAAGACTGGAAGCCAATGAAATCACGAAACCTCAGGTTCTGGTCGGTCGTTTCCAACAGTTTTTCGGCGAAATAGGTGTGAATACGGCTATCGCCGAAGAATTCAACCGGCAGTATCAGATTCGCCTCGGGGATACGGTGGTATACAGAGACAACAGCATTGATATAATTAAAAAATTACGCGGTAAAATCAAGCAGTACGTAGTCACAAACGGCACAATCGTGGCGCAGAAGAAGAAGCTACGCCTTTCCGGTCTCGGAGACCTGATGGACGGCATATTTATTTCTGACGAAATCGGTGTAGAAAAACCAAATCGTGCTTTCTTCGATGCGGTATTTAATACTGTGCAACCGGAAAATCTTTCGGAAGTTATAATTGTCGGGGATTCTCTCACCAGCGATATTCGCGGCGGTAACAATGCCGGAATACTTACATGCTGGTACAATCCTGAGCAAAAGCCTCAGCCACAGGATTACCGAATAGACTATGTTATTTCCGATCTTCACCGGGTGCTTACGATTATAGATACACAGTAATAAAAAAGAGGTGCCGTTTCATTCAGCAGAAACGACATCTCTTCTTCTCGTTAAACCAACCAGAGTGCTATATTTCCGTTAAACCTTCAATTCCGCCGATTCCGAGACCAGGACGATCAAGAGCCTCGAAATACGGAATATTCTTTTCGTATCCTCCTTCTACAGGATCCTTCGCCAGAAGGATTGCCGCATCAAGATCAACACGCGTAATAATTTTTTTAGCTGAAGCCAGATGTACGGCGGCTGCCAGACTTACCTTGCTCTCGCACATACATCCAAGCATACATTCAACACCATATCGCTCAGCTATTTCACATATCTTAAGTGCATTGTATATGCCTCCGCATTTCATGAGCTTAATGTTGATGAAATCAACAGCTTTATTTTCAAGAAGAATTTCAGCATCCTCCGGAGAAAATATGCTTTCGTCTGCCATAACCGGAGTATTAATATGATCTTTCACATATTTCAGCCCTTCGATATCTCCGGCAGCAACAGGCTGTTCCAGAAATTCTATGTCAGCATTCTCCGCTTCAATGATCTTCATGACCTTAACAGCTTCTTCCGGTGTCCATCCCTGATTGGCATCCAGTCTTATTCCCGGCCGGCTGCCAATTGCCTGTCTTATGGACATAATCCTCTTAATATCCAGCTCCGGATCGATTCCCACCTTCAGCTTGACAGCATGAAAACCTCTGTTTATTGCGTTTTGCGCGTCTTCACTCATTTCTTCGGGGCTGTTAATACTCACTGTCAAATCCGTCTCCAGAGTTCTCTTTTCTCCGCCCAGATATCTATAAAGCGGCATTCCGGCTTCCTGACTCAGTAAATCATATACTGCCATATCACATGCTGCCTTAGGGCTTGTGTTTCCTTCAACGGAGTTCTGAATTGCCTCCATGATTTCATTTACTTCGTCTTTATTTGCCGGGTCTGCTGACATGCCGACAATTGCCTTTGAAATATTATTCTCTATCGCCGCTATTATCGACTCGTTAGTATCTCCCGTTATTGGTTTTGTCGGAGGAGCTTCTCCGTAACCAACCTTACCGTCTGAGGATGTAATCATAACAACTGTATTTTCAGCACTTGTAACAGTTCTTAACGCCGTCTTGAACGGCTTGACCATTGGTATACTGATATGTTTCAGTTCGACTTTTTCTATCTGCATCTAATACACCTCATCGCTTTCTGTAATTACATCTGAATATCTCTGCCTGAAAGCTCACTTTCACCCTTGCTGCTGAATACCTGATAGCAGAAGTATGCAATTACAACGCAGAATACTACAGTTGAAACCCATGCATTGTCAGTACGTGCGAAATCGAGGAATCCCCAGCTGTCGATACCTGTTCCGCAGTATATCAGAGCTGTAGCAAGTACACCCATAAGCGCATCGCCGGCAATATATCCCGAAGCATAAAGAGTTCCCTTTTCAACTTTCTTCGCTCTGATATCATCTGAGCATTTCAGCTTCTTGTCAACAATTCCTCTGATGATTCCGCCAACCATCATAGTTGTACTGAGGTGAATAGGCAGATATAAACCTACGGAGAACGGAAGAACCTCTCCTCCCAGGAGCCATACAGCCAGAGCAATTCCCATACCTGCCAGAATAAGTGTCCAAGGGAGATTACCGCTCATTACTCCTTCAGCCAAAGACTTTATCATGTTAGCATGCGGAGCTGCGAGATCTTTACTTCCTATAGTGTATACCTTATCAAGCATGATGATAACCGCTCCCATTACTGCTGCGGAGCACAAAATACCTATCATCTGTCCGTACTGCTGCTTTGCAGGTGTTGAACCCAGCAGGAATCCTGTCTTCAAATCCTGAGCCATATCTCCTGATACACCTATGCAGATACAGATAATAGAACCGATGATTACAACAGCAGTTACACCGCTGGTACCATTGAATCCCATTACTCTGAACAGAATAGCCGTAACAAGCAGACTTCCTATTGCCATTGCAACTATCGGGTTATTGGAGCTTCCGACATAACCTACAAGATGCGCCGATACAGCAACGAAAATAAATCCAAATATGAGAACCAGAATCGCACCGATGCTTCCGGCTGCAACACTTGGGAATACCGGCTGGAATGCTATTACCGCCAGAATTACGATTGCTAATATTATTATCAGTTTAACAGGAACATTTCTTTCTGTTCTCTTTACTTCGCTTTCACCTTTCTTATAGGCGCCGAATGTTCCCTTAAATGACTTGACAATTATAGGTAATGCTTTGAAAAGGCTGATAAATCCGCCCATTACAACTGAGCCGATACCAACATATTTCAGATAATATGTCCACATATCCCAATGGTCCATTTCACTGATAGGAATATCGGCTATTCCCCCGATTGCCTCAGGAGCATACTGTCCTACCATGTATATAAGCGGTAAAACGCCAAACCATCCGACAAGGGATCCTGCGAGAGACATTGCCGAAATTCTCGGTCCTACAAGGAAGCCTGCGCCGAGAAGGGAAGGATATACGTCTGCACCTACAGCTCCTCCCTTGAGATAACCTTTAAGAGGAATATCCAGTTCTTCGGGGAACAGGCATATTCCGTTTGTAAGAAACTTAAACGCCGCACCGATTCCAAGTCCCTTAAAAAGCATTTTGGCAGAAGCTCCGCCTTCCTTACCGGCAACTACAACCTCTGCACACGCAGTTCCTTCCGGATAAGGCAGTTTGCCGTGTTCATCCTTAATAAGAAACTTACGCAGAGGGATCATAAGAAGACATCCCAGAATACCGCCTGTTGCCGCAATTACGAAAACAGTTGTGATTCTGATGTCCAGATTCATGATCAGAAGAGCCGGCAGCGTGAAAGCTACACCTGCCGCGAGAGCCTCACCTGAGGATCCGACTGTCTGTACAATATTGTTTTCAAGCACTGTACTGTTTTTAAAACACTTCAGCAGTGCCATTCCTATTACCGCCGCCGGAATCGATGCACAGATTGTCATACCTATTTTCATAGCAAGGTATGCATTTGCCGCACCGAAAAGAATCGCCAGCACACATCCGATAAGAATCGCACGAACGGTAAATTCTCTGATGTTTTCATCCGGGGAAATATACGGTTTGTAATCTTCTCCGCTTACACCAGTGGCTGTGAAATCCGAATTTCGTTTATTCTCCGCCATCTTCTTCCTCCTTAATAATAAATGTAATGATGAAATATTTTAGGCATTAATCTGCCATAAAATCGTTATATACAAGTTCTGACGCTCTTCCCACCAGTTCCCGGGTGTTATTGCAGGTTCCTCCGTCCCAGGAGAAAAAAACAAAGATATAATCCAGTTTTTCTGTATATACGACTGCAACATCATGATTAAGTGCATCCAGCTCCCCGCTTTTACGGGCAATTGTAATCTCATCGGGAATATATCTGCGCATCATTTCCTCGTCAGCCTGTCCCTTCATTATTTCCAGCATTGCATCATCATATTCCCGTCCCAGAAGGTTCCCTTCATACAAGCGAATCATCAGCCCAAACATGTCGTCCGCTGTTGTATAATTCTGTCTGCCTTCTTTCGCGGCGTCAAAATCCATCATTTTCCTTGCAAGTACTGAATTATCGCAACCTGTGCGGCGTATCGTTTCGTTTATTTCCTCCATGCCGAAATAATCAATCAGAACATTTGTCGCAGTATTGTCACTGTATACAACCATCAGCCTGAGCAGTTCTTCAAGCTCATATTCTCTTGGTTTCAGGAAGGTGAGAACGCTGAAATCAACAACATCATCACTTTTCACCATTATCAAATCCGAGAGATTCTGCTTATTATCTCTGATTAATTCAAAGGCATGTACCAGTATGAACAGTTTTATCAGACTGGCCGACGGCACAATCCTGCTGCTGTTATAGGATATTTTCTCTCCGCTTTTCATATTGCGAATTGCAAAAGCTCCTTTGGCTCCGTATTCTGCAAGCAACGACTCAAGCTTCTCACTTAACATTCCATGTACCTCCAATCGGAATAAAAAAATCCACACAAACATTAAAATAAATGTCCGTGCGGATTTTGATTACTTTACAATGACCTTAAAAAGGGGACACTGCCCGATAAGCAAAGCGCAAATCTATAATTTATTTTCTGATTTCCATATATTTTTTTAATGCGTCTCTGTAAGCCACAACAATTGCTTTGCTGGAACTTCCGAAATACCTCGAAGAAATTTCCTCGGCAAGTTCTTCGTCGTATCTGTCAAACTTCCTGCCCACAAATAAATCATGGACAAATCTGCTTGTGATACCGATTGTCGCCGTACACTCCAGATCCACAATCAAATCGGTTTCCCTGTCGATTACAAATCCTATGAAAAATATTCCGAAGTTCCCGGTAATAGCATTATCATTACCGGTTTTCCCATGGCCTACAACATATACTGTGCTTGATTTATACATATGCATCTCCGGTTGTATTTTATCACACTAACGCAGCAAGCTCAAGCATTGCTTTTTTATATATTTTTTTGCATTTTATAAAGTCATCGATTTCGAAACATTCGTCAGCCTGGTGAATAGTATCCTTTCTTCCGGGAAACAGGGGTCCGAAAGCAACTGTATTAGGAAGCTTCTTGGCATATGTTCCGCCGCCTATTGCTATTGGATTCGCTTCTTCTCCCGTTTCGCTGCCATATACATCGCTCAGTATTTTCACAAGTTCCGACTCCCTGTCAATCAGCAGTCCGTCTTTGCTTCGCTCAACACTGAATTCCAGACCGGATTTATCACAGATATTCTCAATTTTTTTCAGATAATCCTCATGATTTTTTTCGGCAGGTATTCTGACATCAAGTTTCAGTGTCAGCTTTCTTATTCCTCTTCCCTGCTCTGTTTCGAGCATTCCGGCATTTACCGTAGGAAGTCCTGTTTCAAATTTATCCCCGTTAAAATTCATACTGATTCCTCCGGTATCATCCATAAGATGCTTCTCGTAAAACCTCAGCATTGCTTTCACATTCGGTTCAAGGACTTCAATAAAACCGCTGTCCAGTATTTCCCCAACAATAATGTCTATGGCATTTTTTCCTTGTTCCGGCGTGCTTCCGTGAGCGGAAACCCCGTCAAAAGTCCTGAACACCTTCTTGTTTTCCCCATTCGAAAACCCTATCTCAGCAAAATCAGGAACTTTATTCACTACGTCTCCGGCCTTTGCATATTCAACCTTCCAGCATTCCGGCACATCACACAGCTCTGCGGAAATCTTCACGACGGAAATGCTTTTTTCCGAATATATTACAGGAAAATCCGCATCAGGTGTAAACGCCATTACCGGAATTTCCTCACTCTCACAGTACTTCTCCATATCCCGGCATCCGGATTCTTCATCTGTTCCGAGAATAATCCTTATCCTTCGTTTCGTCTTCAGCCCTTGTTCCTTTATTTCTTTCATAGCGTACAGGCACATCATGAAAGGACCTTTATCATCCATTATTCCCCTGCCGTACATTTTCCCGTCTTTTATAGTAAGAGCAAAAGGCTCGCAGCTCCATCCGCTTCCTGCGGGGACAACATCGAGATGGCAAAGCACGGCAATCATTTCTTCTCCTTCACCATATTCGATATATCCTGCGCAATCATCTGTATTAACAGCCTTGAAGCCCATCTTTCTGCCTAAATCCAGTGCGAAGTTTAATGTATTTTTTATTTCTCTTCCAAAAGGAGCATCGGGTTCCGCTTCTCCCAGTACACTTCTGAATTCAAGAAGCCTTTTCAGATCCTCCAGCAATGCCTCATTCATTTTTATATCTGTCCTTTATCCTCACCACAAAGAATTCTAGCCGTTTTAAGTTCATAAATACATGATTTGAGATCTCTGATAAAATTCTCTCCCATATTGTATGTCAAATCTGCCCTGCACACAATTCTATGTACAACAACATCACTCATTTTTCCCGGGAGTCTGTATGTCGGCACCTGCCAGCCGTGCATCAGCAGTCTCGAAGATAAATCGTGAAGATTCCAGACTACAGGAGTGCCGTCCTCATACGTTGCATTTTCTTTCATTGTATAACATATGATAGGCAGACCTTTCCCCGAATTAAGCATTTTGAAAATCCCTATTTCCTTAATAGCTTCGCCAACCGCCAGGGCAACTTCCTGGGTCTGCTTATGAATTACCGTGTATCCGCTGCGCCCGAACCTGAGGAAGTTATAGTACTGGGCAACAATCTGACTGGCACTTCTCGAGAAATTAATTGCAATCGTCGGCATCGTGCCTCCCAGATATTCCACTTCGAATATAAGCTCTTCCGGCAGATATTTTCTGTCCTTCCAGACAATCCATCCTACTCCCGGAAATGTAAGTCCGTATTTATGGCCTGATGTGGAAATTGACACGACATTTTCCAGTCTGAAATCCCAGCGATAGCTCGAATCTACAAAAGGCGTATAAATACCGCCGCTCGCTGCATCAACATGAATTACCAGATTATGATTTCCCGATTTTCTGTTGTATTCGGAAACCTTTTTATCCAAAGCCTTAATATCTTCGTAATCGCCGGTATATGTTGTTCCCAGGATTCCCACTATTCCTATTGTATTTTCGTCAACATAGTCCATAACTTTATCGACATTAAGGCACAAATGGTCTTCGTCTATGGGCACTGTACGCATTTCGACATCCCAGTAAACGCAGAATTTTTCCCAGCACACCTGATACACTTCGCTCATTACGATGTTAGGAGTTCTGCCTGCTGTATCACCATCCTTCAGATTGTTTCTCCATCTGAATTTCATTGCCATTCCGGCAAGCATACATGCTTCACTGCTCCCTACAGTTGATGTTCCTATAGCATTCGCTCCTTTCGGGCAATGCCACAGATTGGAAAGGATTTTCACACATCTCTGCTCGATTTCCGCAGTCTGAGGATATTCGGATTTATCTATGGCGTTCTTATCCATAGTTTCACTCATAAGCTCCAAAGCCTCCGGTTCCATATATGTCTGACAGAAGGTTGCCAGGTTAAGCCTCGATCTGCCCTCATCAAGGAGTTCATTTACTATCAGAGCCTTCGCAGCCTTAGCATCAATCGATTTACGGTTAAGCTTCGTCTTCGGCACCACCGTACCCTTTTCTCTGGATCCATATCCGAATGCCATGCTTTTTAACTGTTCTCTAGTATTCTCTTCGTATGTCATTTTCTCCTCCCGATTAACAAAACCAAAAAACCGCATACCTGCAAAAGCAGTATATACGGTTTTCATTTACTCTACTTCAGACTTTCACGTCTCAAGAACATAAACAAAGCGTAATATCTAATATGTTGTTACGAACAGAAAGTATCATACTTTTCTGTCCTTGTCAATATTGACCGAGATTGATTTCTTAACTTCATTCATGTCTATAGGTTTGGCAATATGCCCGTCCATTCCGGCATCGATTGAGGCCTGAACATCCTCAGCAAAGGCATTTGCCGTCATGGCAATAATAGGTATTTCAGCACCGTCCGGACGATTGTCCATACTTCTGATTGCTGCGGTCGCCTCATATCCGCTCATGTCCGGCATCATGATATCCATCAGGATAACATCAAATGTTCCCGGGCTGTTTTCGGAGAAGGTTCTGACCGTATCTTTACCGTCGAAAGCTCTCGTTACCCTTATGCCTGCCTCCTCAAGCTGAATAACTGCAATCTCTGCATTAAGGTCGTTATCCTCTGCAAGGAGAATGTGAACTCCGTCAAGCTTTACATTATTACCTTCTTCACCTCGAATTATGTTTACTGTTTCATCGGTCTTTTTCATCGGTATTTCGACAGTGAATTCGGATCCCTTGCCTTTAGTACTTTTCACACTTATTGTTCCGCCCATAAGATCCACGTAACTCTTCGTAATGGTCATTCCCAGACCGGTGCCCTTGTACTTGGTTCTGGCTCCGTTATCCTCCTGTGTGAATTCGTCAAAAATATGTTCCACAAATTCCTGTGTCATACCGACACCCGTATCGGAAATAACGTAGCGGACAACAATGCTTTCTTCGTCCTGTCCCGGCAGATATTCTGTGCTGAAACAGATTTTCCCGCCGTCTTCGGTAAACTTCACTGCATTGCCCAGAATGTTAACAAGTACTTCCCTGAGTCTTACAACATCCGCCATTACGAAAGGATACTCCGGAGTTTTAAGATCGGTTTTGAATTCAAGTTTCCTGTTGGACAGGAAGCCCTCAATTATACCTGTAACAGACTTTGCCACCGACGATATTTCAACTGGAACCGGCGAAAACTTTATCTTGCCGCTTTCGATTCTCGAAATATCAAGAACATCGTTAATAAGAGTAAGCAGATGTTCCGAACTGCTGCTTATGTTCTTAAGGCATTTGCTTACCTCCGGCTTGTTATCCTGTTTAAGCGCTATATTCGTAAACCCGATTATTGCATTCATCGGAGTTCTGATGTCATGAGACATGTTATTGAGAAATGATGTCTTGGCTTTGTTTGCCAGTTCGGCCTCTGCTCGTGCGTTTTCCGCTTCAATACGCAGCCTGTTAAGCTCCATATTGTTATGCTTCTCTATCTGCATCATCTGATTTCTCTTCTGGATAACAACGAAGCTCATAAATGCAATTACGAGAAGTATTATAAGCGCCAGAATGAATACCACCTGAATCCGTACAAAGGAATTCATCATTTTTATCGTGTTTGTGGCAACATATTCCGCCGGTATCATCAGCATCAGATAAATATCAAATTGCTTCAGGGATGCCAGGCAATAATAATACTCTGTCTCGTCTATTTTAATATTTGCCGAAACAATACCCCTTTCTTCGAGAATCTGCATTATCTCATCAAAGCTCATGCCTTTAACATCCTCAGCCTGACTTAGAGCTTTGAATACATTTCTCACCCCTATTATATCGTCTTCTGCATCATAAAATGCCTGAACCCCGTTTGATTTAATTATATATGTTGCCGCATGACCGCCGTAAGCTTCCGTAATGTAGTATTTTCTCAATTCAGTTATATCCTTGAGCAGAGCGACATGAGTAATATCAATTCCGTCCTCCCCATCACTGATCGGGGTATCCAGCTTCTGGACAAAGGACATATATATACCTTCAACATTACTTGTTTCGGTAACAAAGGTATGTCTTTTTTCCCCGTCGGCAAGCTGATTAATATCATCCCATATTCCGGCTGTACCCTCATCAATATATACGGTTCCCTGAGAATCGAGAAACATCAGTCGGCATCCGTAATTATCAAGGGCAAACAGCTTCTGTATTTCTCCGATTTCCTTACGAACATCATCTTTACCGTCAAACTTCTTCCCCTCACAGTAATGGATGATACTGTCAACCAGGCTCCACTGATTATCAAGACCGTATTCCAGATTTACCTTTATCTGCGAACTGATCTGTTCAAGCTGTGCCACTCTCTCTGCCGCTGCCTTCTGATTCATATATGAGCGTATGTAAACAATGCCCATTACCATCATGATGGACAGAACTATTATCAAAGTTAATGGCAATATGTACTTTTTAATGTTTTCAGGTTTTATCATAAACCACCACTTGTCCGCTTCCGCCAGCCTTCACATATCTTCGCAAATGTTATTTTATGGTCATGTAGTCTGACGGTTCTTCAAGCTGTCCGCCATCTTCAACAATTCTCTTGTATATGTACTTCTCAAACGGACCATCATCATTATTATAATCTGTACAGCCGATTTTTTCGAGAGCCTGCATAGTATAAAGATCATAATCGCTGCAAATCAGCACACTATATTGCGCATCATCTTTCATTTCTTTGCCGTTGACTGTCAGCTTATTAAGCTTATACCCATCATCTGTTCTGGAAATGTCCATTTCGAATCCGGCGGAAACATATAATGTGCTGTCGTTTGACACAGCACCTCTGGTGTTCTTGTGTTCCAAAGTGTATGCAACCAATTCTTTAAGCTGTTTCCCGGATATTTTCGCTATTGCAGGCCACCCCGTATCGTTGTTGGTGAGATATCCTAAATCTTTCTCCGTGTAATCCCCCTCATATATGTCACTGCTTACATAGCATGACTGCCCGAATACAAGGTCCACACCGGACTCGGCAAGTACTGTGTTGAATACAGCCGATGCCGCCATGTTTCCGTGTTCTTCCGTGAAATCGTTTGAAACGGCCTTGTCTATTGTTACTGTCTTTGCTTCTTCTTCGTCTTCTTCCTTCATAAGCTTGTTGAATTCTTTGAAGGCCTCTTCAGGTGTTGCTATTTCTCCCTTTATGATGCGCTGAACTACATTCTGTGAAATGCTGAACATCTCTGAAGATGCCAGACGGATATACATCTTATTGTCCTCAATGTACGGCTTGATGTTATCAAGCTCCGGCAGCAGCTCCAGATTTACACCCTTATTGTAAGGAATCATGTTCTTGCCGTATGAAATGCAGCTCTGTCCCTCTTCGCTTAGCATAGCTTCCATTATATCGATAATAAGCTGTTCTCTTTCAGGATCCTCCATTGCCTTCTTGCTGGCGCCTACCTGGAAGGATGGGTATGACAGATACCAGTTGTCGTTCTCCGTTTCTCCGAAATACGGCATCAGCATGGATTTGTCTCCCTCACGGCCTGCGTATTCAATTACATCGGTTCCCGTACCTCTGTACATTGCCACCTTTCCCTGGTTATACATTTCCTTGGCGTCCATGTTAACCATTTCCGTCTCTTTGACGTCGATTCCCGATACCTCCATCACATCAAAGAATTTCTCAAAGGCAGGCACCCACACTTCCTTTGAGAGCTGGTCGGTCAGATGGCTTTCATACTTGTTTCGCCATTCTCTTCCTTCCATTGACTGGAGCTCAGCAATGGAGAAACCCTGGAGAACTTCCATGCAGGTGTAATCTGCCGAGAAGTCTGAAGTGAAGCCCTGAATGCCGTTCTTCTCAAACTCTTTGCAGGCATAAACAAAGGATTCGTAATCATTCGGAATAGGAATTCCGTATTCATTAAAGAGGGTCTCGTTTATTATGAGACTGTCAACATCCGCACATGCAGGCAGCCAGTTTACGGTGCCGTCATCGTATGTGTAGTTCTCAAGGTATGTTCCGTAGAAGGTTGCCGCCAGTTCCGTGTCACCCAGGTCATACATCATATCCTTGATCAGTCCCGCATCATTCATTGAAAATCTTCGTACGGTCATAATGTCCGGCAGATCATCGTGATCGTTCATGAATCTGTAATAGTCAGTTGAGTTTGTGGCCAGGGTGAATTCGAAATCCACATCCGGGAATTCGTCACAGAGAAACTGTGAATAGTTCTCCAGAAGCTGTGAACCCCAAAGAGCTACAGTTACCTTCTGCTTACCGTCTGACTCCTTATCCTCGCCTCCGCAGCCTGCCAGCAGACTCAGAGCCATTACAGATACCAGAAGCAGACACAATAGTCTTTTCTTTTTCATTGTCTCATTCTCCTTTATGTTTTCCTTCGGTAAATTATTGTGTTACCATACACCTTAATCTCCACCCACCCGATATGTTTTATATGTCATGATAACATAAACGACATATACTGGCAATAAGAATAGCTTTTGCCCTCCGTTTTTTATTTTTCTTTACTTCCTCCGACGGCTTTCGATAACGTTCCGGCGATTACGGAAGCGATAAATATACACGGTATCGCTTTGACAGGAAA
The DNA here is from genome assembly GCA_029008005.1 of Bacillota bacterium. Classification (GTDB taxonomy): domain Bacteria; phylum Bacillota; class Clostridia; order Peptostreptococcales; family Anaerovoracaceae; genus Lentihominibacter. Next base: position 16,646 of record JAQXIX010000011.1, read on the forward strand.
ACAAAGAAGAAGCAGACATGTAACTGCCAGCGGCTTTTTAAGGGTCATACCCATTGTTCCGGCCGTTGCTACAGCAGCGCCGAAGGCTGCATGTGCCGGACTTCCCGGGAAAACCATAAGAGATATTCCGAATCCCAGACACACTGCTGCGAATATAAGCGGGAAGAAGTGTCCTCCCTTCAATCCAAGCTGTATGCACATATTGGTTATCAGGACTTTGCAAAATGCCAGAATCAGTATCGCTGCAGGAATGTATTCACTGTAGCTTTCTATAAGAACCGATATCTGTTCCTCACCGGAAAATGCCAGCGCCGGCAGGAACATCACACAAGTTCCAAGCACCAGGCCGGCAAGGGTCTCTTTAACAATTGCCGGGAGATGTCTTGATACTATGGCGAAAAGCAGTTCCGTCTTTTCAAAAATCCATCCGAGAGCCATTCCGCAGATCAGATATACAATTCCCATAAGGCAATCCCATCCCGTTATGCTGATATCATCAAACCTCGGGAGCCCGTGTGAAACCCTTCCGAAAATCATATTAAGGAGAACAATAACTCCCAGTGCTGCCGTAATGGCTATTCCGTAAATCAGGACTTTGCCGGCTTGCCCGGTGCTTTCGCTGCCGCCAGCAATATCATCTTTCTCATTATCCTCGTTTTCTGTAGCGGAGAAAAAACCGAAAAGCGGCGAATAGAAGAGAATCGAAAGGGAGACTGCCATGCCTATTCTTGAGTACAGGGCAGTATTTCTGCCTGCATGTTTCACATTATCGTTTACCCAGCAGCTTATGGCAACTACGACACCGACCATACCTGCCTCCGGCCCCACGCTGCTTCCGAAAATAAGCGGCAGAACAGCTGCAGTCAGAATGACCGCTATTCTGTTATAGGGATATGTCCCCGTTTTTTTAACTGTTCCCAGCACCTCAAACATGCTCTGAGGGTAATCGCCGAATTTCTTTCTGAAAATGCCTATAATAAGACCGCCGGCTGTACATACTGCCGGCGCATACCATACAGGTGATTCTGTCATTTCGGGAACAAATGTCCACAGAAACTCTGTCCCCAGATATACAGCTCTGAGAAAGAGCCACAAAACAAGGCCGGCCGAAGCTCCGGCCAGCCCGCAGAAAAATATCAGTTTGGATGTATTCGCAATTGTCATTCTATTCATATTATGTTATGACCTGTTGATTCATAATAGGCCTTTTCCTTCATAAACAGACTACGCGCCTAATATATATCCGTCAGTTGTCGCCTGAGCCACAAGCTTTCCGGATTCATCAGAAACCTTTACAAGATAGAAGCTGGTGCTTCTTCCTTTCTTAACACATTCAGCTACTGCCGTAAGGTGCTTGCCCGATGTGGATCGGATAAAGCTGATATGACTTCCTAGCGTTACACAGCTCTCGCTTCCTGAATTGGTAGCTACTGCGAAAGCGAAGTCAGCCATAGTAAACAGGACTCCGCCCATAACACTGCCCAGTGCATTGTAATGGCGTTCGTCCAGATCAAGCTCAACCTTGGCAAAGTTATCTCCAACCTCTGTTATTTCTATTCCTGTCGTTTCTGTTGCAAATCTGTCTTTTGAAAATTTCTCTCTTATTTTATCTAATTCTTTCATTTGTATTATCCGAAGTTAATCTCAGCTTAGTCAGAAAGCGCTCTTTCAATTCTGTCAAAGGCTTCCTTCAGTGTATCGATGCCTACTGTACATGCAATTCGCACATATCCCTCACCGCACTCTCCGAAAGCATTGCCCGGCAGGGTAAGCACGTGAGCCTCGCGCAGAATCATGTCTGCTGCGTCCACACTGCTGAGGCCTGTTTCCTTAATATTTATAAACAGATAGAAACTGCCCTTAGGCGGATAAATCACGCTGATTTTAGGAATATTGTTTATACGTTCCGCAGCATAGAACATTCTTTCTCTGTACTCTGCAACCATAGGCGGCTGAACCTCGTCTCTGTGCTCAAGAGCAAATATCGCTGCTCTCTGAGACATTGAAGGTGCTGTGAATACAACATTCTCGTTTATCTGCTGAATAGTTTTAATAATGTAATCCGGCGCTATGATGTTACCTACTCTCCAGCCGGTCATCGTGAAGTTCTTGGAGAAGGAATTGATAGTGATCGTTCTTTCCTTCATTCCCGGCAGAGATGAGAACGGAACGAAAGGATTCTGGTAGCTGAAAGCTGTGTAGATATCGTCAGCAATAACAATAAGGTCATACTTCTCGGCAATATCCGCTATCTTCTTCATCGTTTCCACAGTAAGACAGTTTCCTGTCGGATTGCTCGGCGAATTAATAACCAGAGCTTTCGTTCTCTCAGTTATCAGGCTCTCGAGTCTGTCCACATTAATCTGGAAATCTTCCTCTTCATATGTCGGAAGCTCAATCGGAATTCCTCTCGCCAGTTCCACCTGCTGCGGATACGGAGTGAAGAACGGAGCCTGGAGGATTACTTCGTCTCCGTCATCTAAGATCGCTTCCAGAACCAGATACATAGCGAGACATCCGGAAGCGCAGACAAAGATTTCCTCATCCTCTATGTCCATGCTGTATTCTTCCTTGTAAAACTTTATTATCGCCCGGCGCAGTTCCGGATCTCCTCTGAAATCTGTGTACTTAGTGTGTCCGGCCTTTGCATCTGCAAAGGCAGCATCGATTATTCTGAAATCTGTTGTCAGATCCGGGTCACCCAGGCTCAAGTCGATAACATCGTCAAAAGACTTTGCCATAACGTCAGACTGACCCATGGCCGTACTCTGATCTTTCCAGTAGCGTTTAGCTATGAATTTATGTTTCATATCTTTTCTCCGTTTCTTATCTAACTGCCCCGGCTTTCTTCAGCTGATCGATTTCTTCCTCGCTGTATCCCATGGAAAGCAGTATTTCGTCTGTATGTTCACCGATAGGCCCTGTCGGCTTGTATTCTCTTCTTCCGTAATCGCTGAAAGAAACAGGCGGTGACGGCATCATAACCGTAGTGTGGTTCTCATCCGGATATTCCACCGGAACCATATAGCCGTTCTCTATAGCCTGAGGATCGCTGCTTACCTCGTGCTGCTCACGCAAAATCTCACAGGCGCAGTTATTTTTACTGAGATATTCTCTCCATTCCTGTGCTGTCTTAGTCAGAAAAATCTCGTTGCATTTAGTTATAACATCAACAATTTTGTCGTTTTCCTGCATTATTGCAATGCTGGCGTAATCAGGGTCTGTGGCATATTCGGGAATGCCGAATAAGCCGTACCACTTTTCTCTGTCCATTTCATACTCGTTACAGTATACGCCGATCCATCGTCCGTCCTTGCATTTGTATGTCTGATTAAAGGGATCTGTAGGGCGAAGAGGATCCGGATTCATATGTTTGTGGTCAAACTGTGTCTGGACTACTCCTATGGCATTGCACCAGATACCGTTGGCAAAGAGAGAAATATTGACTTTAGTGCCTTTGCCTGTCTTCTCTCTTCCGTAAAGAGCCATTACTATTCCCGAAAGGAATGCATTGCTCGTTACCATATCTCCGAATGCGTACGTCGGCAGAAACGGGAAGGAATCCTTAACCTGCCAGTCACCCAGCGCTCCTGCTCTGAGCCAGAATGAGCTTATGTCAAATCCCGGGTCGTTCGCTGCGGGACCCTTGTCTCCGTAACCCTTGAAGTGGGCATATATAAGAGACGGATTCGTTTTTTTCACCGATTCGTAATCCAGTCCGTTGCGAACAAGAGATTTCTCTCTTACATTCGTTACGAAAACATCTGCATCGTTTATCAGGTCGAGAAGGATTTTCTTTCCCTCTTCTGTCTTGTAATTCAGCGAAATGAATTTCTTGTTGCTGTTGTGTATTGTAAACAGAGGATTCAGGTCATCCGAATAGGGAGTGAATTCATGGGTGCCGCTTACACGCATAACGTCTCCGTCCAGGCCCTCCACCTTTATTACTTCCGCGCCGTATGCGCAAAGCATTCTCGCAGTTGTAGGCGCTGCCACAACGGTGCTCATTTCTACAACCTTAACGCCCTCGAGAGGGAGTGTTTTGTTTTCCATAATCCTTCCTCCTACAGCTGTTCAAGTGCAGACTGCACTCCGCGATCAAAGGCTTCTGCATTTTTAGGGTTGTTTTTACCCTTCTTGCTGAAGTAATGTTCCATACCTTCTCTTACGTGATCTGCGTCATAAAAATCCGATGCTCCGGCCAGCGCCCCCAGCATAATGATATTGGTTCCGCGGCTGTTGTTCAGTTCACCGGCGATTTCTGTTGCCGGCACTTTGATAACCTTAATGTCATCACGGTATTTTCTGTCTTTGTTTACGAGACTGCTGTTTACAAGCAGTACGCCGCCCGGCTTAAGTCTTTCTTCAAATGTGTCTATTGCCGATTCGCTCATCGTCAGGAGAATATCAGGCTCCAGGCAGTATGGGCTCTTCAGACTTTCGTCACTTATTTTAACTTCACAGTTGGCGGCACCGCCTCTCATTTCGAATCCGTAGGAAGGATACCATGATACGTTCTTTCCATCCTCCATTGCAATGTCTGCCAGAACCATTCCGGCCACGAGAACACCCTGTCCTCCGATTCCCGAACAGATTATTTCAACCATTACTTGTCACCTCCCCTGTCGATGAATTCTCCAAGCGGCAGATACTTGCTCTGTGTTGTCTTGACGAATTCACATGCATCGATTTCCGACATTTTCCAGTTTGTCGGGCACATGCTGAGAACATCTATCAGGCAAAATCCTTCGCCGTTCATCTGCTTGAGCAGAGCTTTCTTTATCATTTTCTTTGTTTTCTCAGTGTTAGCAGGTGTGTTTACCGCACCGCGAGCCAGATATGCCATATCTGTCTGACCGAGAATCTTAGCAATGTCCACCATGCTTCCGTCCTTCTTTTCGTCGCGGCCGAATGGTGATGTCGCTGTCTTCATTCCCGGTAAAGTAGCAGGCGACATCTGTCCGCCTGTCATACCGAACACGCTGTTGTTAATAACAATTGCCAGAATGTTTTCGTTTCTTATTGCACTGTATAATGTTGACTCAATACCGATGCTGTATGCCGATCCGTCTCCCGGACGGGCAATTACGAGACAGTCGGGTCTGGCATGCTTAAGACCTGCGGCAGTTGCGATGGTTCTGCCGTGAGCTCCCATTACCGTATTGTATTTCATTGCAAACTGTCCGAACTGTCCGCATGCTACATCATCTACTGTCAGCACCTTGTTGCTTACACCAAGCTCCTGAACAGCTTCTGTAATTACACGGCAGATTATTCCGTGTCCGCATCCGGGACACCAGGAGGCCTGCTGTGTCATATCTATGTCATTAGGAATTTTGAAATTCATCTGCTGCACCTCCTCTTAATATCTGCTCAGCATTTCTTTTGCCATTTCAACGATTTTAATTTCACTGGTATTGTCCCAGTATTCTCCGTAAAATTCCACAGGAATTCTGTTTCCTGTTGCCAGAATAATATCATCCTTCATCTGGCCGAGAATATTTCTCTCTACATCCAGAATAGCCTTAACCTGAGTTCCCAGTTCATCAAAGGCTTTCTTCGGGAACGGCCAAAGAGTAATAGGGCGAATCAGTCCCAGCTTGATTCCTTCCTTACGGGCACGCTGAATTGCGGATTTTGCGACTCTGGCACTTGTGCCGTATGCAACAATTACAATCTCTGCGTCATCGGTTTCAACATTCTCCCAGCGCTGCTCCTCTGCTTCCATCTTACCGTATTTTTCCAGGATATACGCAGGATACTTACGTCCGCCGTCTTCCCAGTCCCAGTAACGGTTCCAGATAGCTCTCTGAGGTTCGCCTTCTTCACGCGGCTTAAGTGCCCAATCGTAAGTGTCTATATCGTGTTCCTTCATTTCCGGCAGTTCAACCGGTTCAATCATCTGGCCTATTGTTGCGTCTGTTGCAATAAGCACAGGATGACGGTATTTCTCTGCCAGATCAAAAGCACCATAGGCCAGGTCTACACTTTCCTGTACGCTCTCCGGTGCCAGAACGATTGTCCTGTAATCTCCGTGGCCGCCGCCTCTTGTCGGCTGCCAGTAGTCTCCCTGTCCCATGAATATGTCGCCGAGAGCACAACCGATACGCTGTACGTCAACTATTACCGCAGGAAGATCGCTTCCGCACAGATATGAGATTCCCTCCTGCTTCAGTGAAAATCCCGGGCCTGCAGTAGTTGTCAGAGCACGCATTCCTCCGGCCGCTGCTCCGAGAACCATGTTGACACCTGCCAACTCTGATTCGGTCTGCACACAGTCTCCGCCTACTTCGTCCATTCTCCAGCACAGGTACTCGAGAATTTCTGTCTGCGGAGTAATCGGGTAACCGCTGAAAAATCTGCATCCGGCACGAAGGCAGGATTCAGCCAGGGCTTCGTTTCCCTTCATCAATACTTTTGCCATTTTTCTGCCTCCTTAATCTGATATTTCAATGCAGTAGTCCGGACACATCTTGTAGCATGCGCCGCATCCTATGCATTCTTTTTCTTCATCGATATGTACTATTTCAAACCCTTTGGCACCCAGTTCCTTAGACGGAACAAGCACTTCTTTCGGGCAAACGCTGGTGCATATAAAACAGCCTTTGCACCGGCTTATGTCCACCTTTACTTTGCTCATATAAACCTCCCATTAAATATATCGTTATTCATTATAACAAATTTTTATAAATTATACTTGCATATTATTGTTATAAAGTATAATGTAACATTATAGTCAAGTGTTTTCCCGAAAAAGAAAAGGAGATTACTCATATGAGAGACCTGAAAAATTCAAAAGATCAGCTGGACTTCTCACCTGTTTTCAAAACAAATGAGTTCGCCCGCATATGCGGCACCACCAAGGCGACTCTTTTTCACTATGACAAACTGGGTATTCTATGCCCGAAGCGTGACGAAAAGACAGGATACCGCTACTATTCACCGGGACATTTTTTTGAATATGACACCATTCATATTCTCAAGGCAATAGGCTGCTCTCTTGATGAGATTGCCGAAATGATAAAAAGCAATTCGGTTGATTCCTATGAGGAACTGCTGCAGATGCACCTGCAGCAGCTTAACAAGCAGATAGAGGAAATAAATAATCAGAAACGCAGAATTCAGGAATCTCAGAGTCTGATACGGGAATCCCGCAGCGCTGTCATCGGTGTTCCGTCAATCGTAGCGGAGCCCGATGAAAAGGTTCTGTTCACCTCAGCAATCAAATCTCCCGATAAACAGGACAGCCATGTTGCTGCTATCGGCAATCTTCTGTCAGAATGTCTAAAAACCTTTCACGGCCCGGCCTTTCACATCGGTGCCATAGTAAGAAACGAGACTTTACTTAAAGGAGAAACTTACAGAAGCTACTACTACTCCACTGTTTTCAGCGAAGACTTTGACGACAGCGAAAGAATTACGATTCGCCCTGCCGGCAGGTACCTTGTATACTACCACAAAGGCCACTATACAACCCTTGACAGGGCATACGAAAAGATTTTTGAATATATTCATTCTCACGGTCTGGTTCCGGCCGGAAATTCATATGAAGACAGCCTGGTCACGTACTTCAATACCAGCGCCGTAACTGACCATATTACCAAGATTTCTGTTCAGATAGAATAAAACATGGATGATTTTGTATAAATTATAGCATATTTATGCATCGAAAATATTTATGAAATTTTCAGAAAATTCCTTGACAATTCTCTTCTGCTATACTACAATAAAGTTACAAAAAACAAGTACTGTTAAAGAAGTTATAAATACAATTTTATGGAGGTAAGACCGAAAAAGTAATTTGTAAGCGTAACTAGTACGAAACTAAATATTAAGAAGCGGAGGTTAGGGTAGTGAAACTCAAGGAACCAAACTAAGAGCCCATTCGACAGGTTGTGTTGAATGGGCTTTTTAATTCAGAAGATTTAATCATAAACATGACTCACAGTACTTCCGCGAGTGCTGCCATCAGTTCCTCTATCTTTATCGGCTTGGCTATATGTCTGTTCATTCCCGCTTCATATGCATTTTGCTTATCCTCTTCAAAGGCGTTGGCCGTCACGGCAACAATGGTAATTCCCGCCTTGTCGGGATCCGATAGCTTCCTGATGGTGCGCGTGGCTTTGTATCCGTCCATATTCGGCATCTGAATGTCCATCAGAATCAGATCGTAATAACCGGCTTCTGCTTTTTCCATCATATCTACGCAGATGATGCCGTCTTCTGCATGTTCAACAACGAATCCTGCCTCTTCAAGGATTGTGATTGCTATTTCCGCATTCAATTCGTTGTCTTCTGCTAGAAGTATCCTCTTACCTCTGAAGGTTTCTGTATTGTAACTGTGTGCTTTATCGGCAAGCGCCCGGGCGTCTCCCTCCTGCGCAATTCTGTGAGGCAGAGTGACTGTTATCCTCGTTCCTTTACCGACGCAGCTTGCAACCTCAATGGTACCCTCCATTAAATCCACCAGCTTCTTTACTATGGACATACCAAGTCCGGTGCCGTTCAGCTTCGTCTCCGTGCTGGATCGTTCCCTGGAAAACTCTTCGAAGAGATGAGGAAGATATTCCTCTGACATGCCTATTCCCGTGTCTTCAATGACCGTCTGATATACAGCATATTCCAGTCTGTCGGAAGGCAGCTCTGTCAGATTCATGGAAACCTTTCCTCCGGAAGGCGTATACTTCAGCGCATTACTCAGTATATTCAGGAATATTTCCTTCAGTTTTGTTTCATCGCATAAAACATGGGGATGAATGATATTTTTTGTTCTCGTGAATTCGATTCCTTTTTCCTTCATCTGAGAATCAAACAGAGAGAATAATGTGTCATTAAACTCATGAACATCACAGTAAGTCTCATCCTGGGTCGCCTTACCGCTTTCGATTCTGGCCATTTCAAGAACATTGTTAATAAGCGAAAGCAAAAAACCGTTGGAAGTCTGGATTTTCTTTATATACGAAAGAGCCTGCTCCCTGTCATCTATATGTTTTTCAAGAAGCTCCGTGAATCCTATGATAGCGTTCATCGGCGTACGTATGTCGTGGGACATGTTGAAAAGAAAGGCCGATTTCGCTGCACTTGATGCATTGGCAATCTCAAGCTGAGCTTTTGTGTCTGCCTTTTCGTGCGCCTCACTCATATCTCTCCCGAGAATGTTGATTATTGCTTCACCGTTCTCGTCATATCCGGCAAAGACATTAATCTCATGCCATTCCAGGGTCTCATTACGGTGCATAGGGAATTCTTCTGTTCCCAGAAAACCTGTCTTTTCTATGTGCTTCCTGTAGTTATCCAGATCTAACAGCTCCATGGCCCTCTGACGATACGAGGAATCCACTTCCGTCATAAATTTCTTATATACAACATCAAACCTGTCCGTTAACTTCATCGCAGCAACGGCATCATCCAGTCCGGTACCGGTAATCAGGGTATAACGACCTGTATTCACATTGACACTCATATTAAAGCTGTACAGCATTTTGGTAATGCCGGAAAGCAGCTGATCACGTGCCGCAATAGCTTTCAATTCGTTTTCGCGGCGTTCCTGCTGCTCATGAACTTCCGTAACATCGCGGCCAAGTATATTAGCCAGCGGAACACCGTCCTCGTTGGTTCTGATGAAAAGATTTGCTTCGGCCCACCGTTCCTGACCATTCGAAGAGGACCTGTATGTAACAGAGCCTATATACCCGGTAGCACCTGTTTTTTCCCTCAATGCGCGAACACTGATTAGTCCATCTACTTTATCCGCATCCTCAGGTGCAATATTTTTCGAAAGCTTCGCGTTCAAAAGCACATAATCATCATCCTGCTGCATAACTTCAACTATGTGTTCCATGCCTGTTCCTGCGATGATTGAATACTTCCATGTTTCGAGATTAACGGTAACGTTATATCCGTAGAGCATTTTCGTGACACCTGAAAGCATCTGGTCACGTGCCGTAGCAGCTCTTTGCTGATTGTCCCTCTGTTCCTGCCTTTTGTGAGATTCCGTAATATCTCTTCCGAGAATATTCGCCACGGGATCACCGGTTTCATCTGTACTGATGAATACATTTATCTCGTGCCATTCCATGCCGTAATCGGTAAACGCTCGGTATTCTAAACTACCGATAAAGCCGTTGGCATTAGTCCTCGCTCTGAGAGCATCCAGTCCGGCAATCGCAGAAAACTGCTGCACATACTCCGGATCCAGATACGATATCTTCCTGTTATATGCAGTTTCGTAGTCATCGGTTGACTTGAAAATCTCCATAAACTGAGTCATTCCGGTTCCGATGATCATACTGTATTTGCCGGTTCGGAGGTTAAGCGTCAGATTGTAGCTGTACAGCATTTTAGTGAGTTCGGACAGAATCTGGTTTTTGGCAGCTGCCGAACGACGCTCATTTTCACTTTTTTCCTGGGCTTTGTGAGCCTCGGTAATATCACGCCCCAGGATGTTGGCAACTCTGCTTCCGTCTTCCTCAGTATCTATAAGCACATTTATTTCATGCCACTCATATTCAACAGTTCCCGGATATAGCACGGGATATTCAAAAGCTCCACGATATCCGTTTTCCTTCGGATTCTTCCTGGCAGTTTCAAAATCCGTAAATTCGTTGAAACGGCCTATATATGCAGGATGAATACATTCCTCATGAAACTCTCTCAGCTCGCTGAAGTTGTCATGCTTCTTATATTCGTCAACAGTTTTCGTCATTCCGGTTCCGGTAGTCAGTGTATAATTTCCCGTGTCCAGATCTATTGTCAGATTGTAGCTGTACATGATACGGGTAATCTGAGAAAGTACTCTGTCTTTCTTTTCCGGCGCCCTCTTCAGTTCATTCTTCGTCTTATACACCGAATAACTGTTCTGGATGAAAAAATGCAGCGTTTCCTTCAGCAGTTCATATGCTCCCTGCATTTCTCTATCGGTTTTTCGATGAACATGAGAAAGAACCTCCCTGACAGTTTCTTCATCGATTCCGAGAGGTGTCACCTTGTGGATTATCTCATCTTCACTTTGATTAACAGATAATGCCTGTCCTGCCAGTACTTTCCCAAGCACCTGCCCGTCAGGCAGCACTATAGGAATGGAAAAATCCGAAAACCCGAAGGGACACTCATAAACTTGTCCTAAATCTTCCTTCCAGATTTCCATACAGCAGGCCAGTCCCTCGTCATATGACTGAACCATACGACAAAACTCCGTCATCCCGAAATCTTCAGAAAGTCTGTTGCCCTCCGAATCCACTATCATAGTTGCCATGCCACAGCTTTGTGACCAGTTATCAAGCAGTCTGAACAGCTGATCCATATCACAAAAATTTTGTAACGTTATGGTTTTTTCTTTCATTCTCTCTGTGCCCATATCTCGCTTTCAAAATACTATCCCGGTTATATGCTATCTGCTTTTCACCAGCTCAATAGCTTCTTTTGCAGTCATGTGTTCAATTTCCATTTCGATAATTACCATGTTGTTAATAGTCGAGTCAATCTCTTCCGGAATGCCCTCCGCAAAGTCTGCAGAATATTTCATTGCCAGTATCGTCGCAAATTTCCTTATTTCACTTTTATCTTCTATTATACGAATTTTGCCGAATGCAATTACACTTCTGAAGTACGTCGTATATTTCTCCGGCACAATCTGATCCTTATCAATCACACAGAAAGACGCTTTATCGTGATTCTTGATGGCATCGATTTTATGACCTTCCTTTGCCGAGTGAAAATATATTTTCCCATCAGTATATACATAGCTGATCGGCACAGCATATGGATAGTCTTCATCTCCCAATAACGCCAGCGTCCCTCCTGTATTTCTTTCCAGAACTTCTACGGCCACTTCATTGGACAGCAGCTGCTTAAATCTTCTCATCTTTCTAAACATAGCAGTATTCCTCCTTTTTTGAATACAAATTACTTCAATCGGTTGTCGGGGGAGAAGCCAAGGGTCATTAATGTTCCTTATGCTTTTCCCTTTTTTTCTGCTGTTTCAGTTCAAACATTCTCTGCTTTTCAAGTTCTTTTTGATCTCGACTTTTTCTTTTACAACAGCTGCCACAGCCGGACTGAATTGCAGACTGTCAGCCTGCCGATTACCTTGTCCATGACAATCCCTCCTTAATTGATTGATGAACAAAGGCCGGACAACCCGGAGGGCAGGTTACTTACCCTGAATAATCCAGGACGGCTGGGCTACCAACCAGTTCTAGCACACCTGCGGTATACATTGCGTTTTTGCCTTTGCATATATTAAGCTTTAACACTTCGCCTAATCATTTCCTATAATACTGCTGTCCCCGCGAAATGTATAGGGATATTTTTAGAATAACTATTTAGATGTGAAAATGCTTCAAGCAAAGGCTGACTTCTGCCGTAACCGAACTTACTCAATACAATCACCATAATAATCGCTCCGGTGATTATTCCCTTTTGTTGTCTCTACTTTTCAGCTCAACTTAAATGCCACAGAACTCGTCGAATATCAGGGTTTTCTTCGATTGCTTTTGGCAAATCACCGCCCTGCCCTGAACTTGATCATCATGTTTGCCACAAGATATCATAAATATCGGGTAATACATCGGTTTTTTGTGGCATAGCCTCCATTGCCTTTGCGATGAATGCCACAGGAACATGCAGAAACAAGGTCTTTTGGCGACTGTTTGTGGCATTTGCAATAAATTGAGGAATTTATACAAACGCTGTAGGGATACCCGGCAGCATCACTACAGCGTTTTATTTTTCTATCTCGTAGGGCCAATCGATTATTCCGCCGAACTCTACAACATTGGTATATCCCAGTTTAGCCAGGGTCTCGGCGGCGCCTTTGCTTCTGTTGCCGCTTCTGCAGTACACAAGAATCAGCTGGTCTTTGTCTTTAAGAATCGATTCAGCCTTCTCTTCGATTTCGTAGTCCGGGATGAGCATTGCTCCCGGTATGTGCCCTTCGCTGAACTCGCTGTCGGTACGCACGTCAAGAATCACGTAGTCCTGTTCTGTCTCCATAAGCTGCTTTGCCTTTGCGGCATCCACCTGTGAGTATGAAGCCTCTTCGCTTTTCCCGCAGGATGCAAAGGCAAGGGTCAGCGTTAATACAACCAGAACCGGTATTGCTTTGTTATGTAGTCTCATGGCAATTCCTTTCTCTGGGCAAGATTGTGAGTAACCATTATGATTGTTGTGTCAGTTGTCGTGAGGAGCATCTTCTCAATCTCCGACATGGAATGCCTATAGCGACAGAATCAGACTGCTGAATCTATTTGTTGATAAAAAACAATCCCAACATACATGCGGCGATGCCGATTGCCTTGTTCATTGTTAACTGCTCCTTGTATATAAAGTATCCCACAACAATCAGGGCTGCTGCCAGAATTATGGATTTGACAATGTATCCTGTGTTAATATTCCATCCGGCTCTGTACATGTAGATGCTTCCAACCTCCAGGCCTACAATCGCAAAACCAAGAACAAAGGTTGTCCAGTTGATTGATTTCCATTCTGTCAGCAGGCCCTGTCCTCCGCTGGTTATGAAGAAAATCACCATTGTGATGGCAGCTCCAACCAGATAGGTTATGGTTAATCCCGCAAAGGGATTCAAATTCGCAGGTGTGGACTTGGAACAAATCTGATAGAATACATCCGCAAATACCGCTAGAAAAATCGGCCAAAACATATAAATATTCACTCGCTACCTCCTTCAAGCTTATTCCCGTTCCCCATTGCCGTTAAACAATTCAGCTATTTCCCGGCCTGACATTGCTTCCGTCACACCCATTTTCTTCGCCTTGCTGCTCACAAACAGCGGTTTCCCCATTAGCATATCTGAGAACTCCGGCGCAGAGAATACACATGCCGCAAAGTCGATCCCATCGATTTTTTCCGGCGAGAACAGCCCACAAAGGAGCAGACCCTTACGACA
>JAQXIX010000012.1 GCA_029008005.1 Bacillota bacterium
GAGGATACAGACGCCAGAGCGCTCCAGCTGGAATCGGGAGAGCTGAACTTCGCACAGATTACGCCGAAATCCGAAGAAAAATTCAAGGACAAAGAAGGTTTCAAAGTCTACGAAATGAAGACTTCCGACTACAGAGGAATAATGTATAATTTCAACAACAAGCTCTGGCAGGACAATCCGGAGCTGCCGGCAGCATTAAGCTATGCCGTTGACCGCCGGGCAATAATAGATGCAGTTCTTCTGGGACATGGGGAAGTGGCATATTCACCTTTACAGGCAGGAGATTACTGCAACGAGAATATTGAAAAATACGAATACAATCCCGATAAGGCAGTGGAACTGATTGAAGCGGCCGGATGGAAGAAAAACGATGAGGGTATCTACGAAAAGAACGGAAAGCTTCTCAGCTTTACCATAAACTGCACCCAGGGAGACCAGGTGAGAATCGACATGGCGAAAATATGCGCACAGAACTTTAACGACATCGGTCTCAAGGTAAGTGTCGATTCACCGGCTGAAACTGACTGGGCAGGACAGGAAGCATTCCTTATAGGATGGGGAAGTCCTTTTGACCCGGATGATCACACATACAAAGTGTTCGGAACCGAAAAGGGAGCAAACTACAGTGCATATTCAAATGAAGAAGTTGACAGGATTTTGCAGGAGGCAAGAGAAACTGAAGACACTGAGAAGAGAAAAGAACTGTACGGCCGTTTCCAGGAGGTTCTCGCAGATGATCCCGCATACACATTTATAGCTTATGCCGACGCAATTTATGTGGGCAGCGATAACATTACCGGAATAACAGAGGACACAGTTCTGGGTCATCACGGTGTCGGGATCTTTCATAACATAGAAAAGTGGGAAATCAAATAAATGAATGAAACACTCAAAATCGACAATCTGACAGTAGCTTTCGGAAGCGGAGATGATGAACAGACAGCAGTCAGAAGCGTCTCCCTGAGCATTGCTCCGGGAGAAACCCTGGCGCTGGTGGGAGAATCCGGATGCGGGAAGACAGTTTTATGCAAAAGCATACTGCACCTGCTTTGCTCTCGCGGGAAAATCAGCTCCGGAGAGATAATCCTTGACGGGAAAAACATCACCAATGCTTCCGAAAAAGAAATGATTTCATACCGGGGCAGAGACGTTGCCATGGTTTTTCAGGATCCAATGACTGCACTGGATCCTGCTTTTAGTGTGGGAGATCAGATTGCGGAAGTGATTGAAATACACGAAAAGGTTACGCGCAGCGAAGCGAAAGCCAGGGCTGTAGAGCTTATGAAGCTGGTTAAAATAGACGACGCGGAAGCCGGATATAATCGTAAGCCCTATCAGTTCTCGGGAGGAATGCGACAGCGAATTGCCATAGCCGCGGCAGTAGCCGCAGGACCTAAGCTTCTTCTGGCGGACGAACCAACGACAGCTCTTGATGAAGAAACCCAGAAGGAAATATTAAGGCTTCTCAAGGATGTACGCAAGGCTTCAAACTCAGCTGTTCTGTTTATTACTCATGACCTGAGTCTCGTTGAAGAAGTGGCTGAGAGAGTTGCCGTTATGAAGGATGGCAGAATAGTCGAGACAGGTAAGACGGAAGAAGTCTTCAGAAACCCGAAGCACGAATACACAGTTAAGCTTCTGAGATATCTTGATTACAACAAGAACAAAGGCCATAACCATCGCAGCTGCGGTAAAAAGGGAGAAGCGGTTCTCACAGTGGAAGGCCTTTGCAAAAGCTATAAAACCGGCAGAAAGCAGAGGAGAAATGTACTGGAGAATTTCTCCATGGAGATTGACAAGGGAGAGACTGTAGGCCTTGTGGGTAAATCGGGCTGCGGCAAATCGACTCTTGCCAGATGCATTATGGGCATAGAGAAAATCGATTCGGGAACCGTTAAGCTTCGGCAGGGTGCGAAAATGCAGATGATTTTTCAGGACACCGGATCGTCATTTAACGATAGAATGACTATTGAGCAGATAATCGGCGAACCTCTGGTCATTTCAGGGGGATTCACGCGGCAGGAGATTCATGACAAGGTAACGGAGACTATGAAGGCTGTTGAGCTTGATGAAGCCTTTGCGGGAAGAAATCCGTACAGACTTTCGGGAGGGCAGAGACAGAGGGCGGCCATTGCCAGAGCGCTGATTACGGAGCCGGACATTATTATTGCCGACGAACCGCTGACAGGACTCGACGTGACAGCTCAGGCACAGATTGTGCACCTGATTAAGAAGCTATCCGTGGAACGAAATATGTCGGTCCTTTTTATCGCTCACGATATTCCGATGGTAAATCACGTAAGTGACAGGATAATAACAATGTAATCGTTGCGGCAACAGCGGTATATAGTGTAAAATACTCTTGATTGGAGGCATTATGAAAGATATGAAAGTTGCCGTAGTCGACGGACAGGGCGGAGGAATAGGTAAAGCAATTGTGGAGGAAGTGCGAAAGGCATTTCCTGATTTATATATTCTGGCGCTGGGAACCAATTCCCTGGCTACAGGGCAGATGCTCAGAGCCGGAGCTACAGAAGGTGCAACAGGCGAGAATGCCATTATTCACAATATGGAGCACGTTGATATTGTAATCGGCGTCGTGGGAATTCTGTGCGCTAACTCCATGATGGGCGAGCTTTCGCCTGCCATGGCACAGGCTATAGGCGGAAGTCATACCCACAAGGTGCTGCTGCCTGTCAATCGATGCCACATTCACGTGGTAAGCGTGGCGGAATCAGGTTTAAGCCGTCATATTAAAAATGTTATTGAAGAGCTGAAGGCCATAATGGAATAGAGGAGGATACCATGAATTTCAATTTTACGGAAGACCAGATAATGCTTAGAGAAGCTTTTGCGACATTCATTAAGGAAGAAATCGCGCCGAAGGCGGCAGAGTGGGACGAGAAGAATGAAACAGCAGTTGATCTTATGCCGATGATGGGCGAAATGGGGATTTTGGGGGTTTTTGTACCGGAAACTTATGGCGGAGTAGGTCTGGGACATACTGAGAGAGTTATGGCACTGGAAGAAATTGCGAGATATTCGGCCGGACTGGCAATGATGGTGTTCACTCACCAGCTGGGAATGGCCGCAATACTTGATTACGGAACAGAAGAGCAAAAGCTCAAATACCTTCCGGATATGTGTGCAGGTACATCGATCTGCGGACTGGCAGTTACGGAACCGGGAGGCGGAAGTGATGTTGCCGGACAGAAAACAACAGCTGAGCTGGTAGACGGCAAGTGGGTAATTAACGGAAGAAAATGCTTCATTACAAATTCCCATTGCGCAGATCACCCTATTCTCACATGCAAAACAGGGGAGGATGAAAAGGGTCGTGCTACATTCTCTGCAATAATGATAGATAAGGGAACTGAAGGTTTCATGCCGGGAAGAGAAGAAAACAAACTAGGTCTT
Source organism: Bacillota bacterium (assembly GCA_029008005.1). Lineage (GTDB taxonomy): Bacteria > Bacillota > Clostridia > Peptostreptococcales > Anaerovoracaceae > Lentihominibacter. The sequence continues at coordinate 3,418 of JAQXIX010000012.1, forward strand.
CGCGGATCGATGACAGGTGAGCTGATTGCCAATAATGCCTGCGTTCCCGAAGAAAATCTGATCGGTGAGGTCGGTAAAGGTACGCCGATTGCAATGAAGGAAATCGGAGAAGTCGGCAGAGCAAGTATGGCTGCTATTGCCACAGGAATTATCAGAGGATGTCTGGAGGATTCCGTTAAATTCGCCAACGAGAGAATCGTTTACGGCAAACCGATTTCGAAGCTTCAGGCAATACAGTTCCACATTGCGGATATCAGAGTGGCATATGAGTCTGCGAAGCTGATGCTTTACAAGGCGGCGGCAGTTAAAGATGAGGGTAAACCGGTTGCTACGGATTTCAGTATGGCTAAGTACTATGCTACCGAAAAGGCTTGCGAATGCGCGAGAAAGACTATTGAAATCATGGGCGGATACGGTGTCGTTAATGAATATGCGGCAGGAAGATATATGCGTGATGCGCTGGCATGTATTTCTTCAGGCGGTACAAGCGAAATCCAGAAGATTATTATCGCAGGCGATACTATAAGAAATTTTAAGTAAAAGATAACGGAGATATCATGAATATTTTGGTTTGTGTAAAACCGGTTCCGAATCCGGAGAAATACGCTGATATTAAAATCGACCCCTCCACGAAACGACTGATTCGTGAAGGGGTTCCTTCGATTATTAACCCGGCTGACAGAAATGCTCTCGAGGAGGCGCTCCTTCTTCGCGAGCAGCATGGCGGCAAAGTAACTGTTCTTTCAATGGCGCCGGAGACAGCTGCTGACAGAATGACTGAATGTCTGGCAATGGGGGCCGATGAGGCATTTATTCTCTCCGATAAGACCTTCGCAGGTGCAGATACTTTCGGTACTTCGAAGACGCTTGCCAAAGCAGCATCGCTTATCGGCGATTTTGATTTGATTCTTTTCGGAAACGAAAGTGCCGACGGCGCGACAGCTCACGTTCCTGTGCAGGTGGCAGAGTGGCTCGGACTTCCTCATTTAAGCAGAATCAGCAGCATCGAAGCAGAGAACGAAGCTTTTATCGTATCGAGAAAAGGCGACAGCGGGAAACAGCGATTCAGAATCAAGATGCCTTGTGTTCTTGCTGTTAATTCTGATATTAACAAACCGCGGTTTGTCAACGCCATGGGCTTGATAAAGGCTAAGAAGAAGCCGCTTAATGTGTGGAATTGTGCGGATCTGGGTCTTGACCCTCAGGAGGTGGGAATCGGAGGATCGCCGACTAAGGCCGGAGCACTGCTTGCGCCTGACATGAATCGCAGCGGTGAATCGCTGGGAACCGATGCAGAGACAATTGCCGAAAGAATTGCGAGATTCATTGGAAAGACAGGTGCATGAGCATGAAGAAGGATCAGATAAAAAAGATATTGATATTTGACGGAAGCAACGCCGAACATGTAGGGGATGCTTTTTGCCAGTGCATGAGCAAAATGCGGCAGCTTTTTACCGGGAGTGTAACTGAGTTCATCAGACTTTGCATTGACAGTGAGAATCCTTTGCTTGTAACGGATGCTTTTGAAAGTGAAATACGCCGGATAGACCCGGATATTGTAATTGTTCCGGCAACAGCGCTGGGTGAAGAGGTGGCGCCGGCTCTCGGAATCAGATTCGGGACAGGTGTTGCAGCTCACTGCTCTGATATTCTCGTGAATGGAGAGGGGCGTGTAGCCTATATGGTTCCGGCCTTTGGCGGTAAGGTTATTGGTGAAATATTCATTCCTGATACGCGACCTGCAATAGCAACTGTGAAGCCGGGCGTTTTCCCTGCGGATGAAAGGGGTGCCGGAGGTTACAGCGATGTGATTTGCCGGTGCGGACAGGGGACCGGTGACGTTGAACTTCTCGAAACTGTGAAATACGAAATGCAGAAGAATCCAATAGAAAAAGCCGATATAATATTCTGCGGAGGTTTCGGTATAGGCTCTGCCGAAAACTGGGAGAAACTTGAGAAACTGGCTGAAATAACCGGCGGTGCAGCCGGATGCACGAGACCGGTAGTTGATATGGGCTGGGGACCTGATGAGCAGAGCATGATCGGGACAAGCGGTAAAACAGTGAGACCGAAACTTTATGTGGGATTCGGCATTTCCGGAGCAGCTCATCATCTGTGCGGAATAAGCGATTCCGGCATTATCGTAAATGTCAACAGTGACGGTAATGCAGACTGTTTCGCGGCTTCCGATTATACGGGCGAGGCAGATGCGAGTAAGGTTATAGACTGCCTGCTTGAAAAACTGGGATAAAAAAAGCAGGGATTAATGATAACAGGGGGTAGATTTAATGAATAAGAAGATAATAATTACGATTTTAATTCTTATTGCGGCGGTAGCTGTCGGCATTTATATTCTGTCAGTTACACCGCATATTGTTCTTAATGGAGAATCCGAAGTCGAGGTCACAATGAAGGACGGGTACAGTGAGCCCGGTGCCGTCGCGAAGTTCTCTTTTAAGGATATCAGCTCCCACATTGAAATTGACAGTAAAGTCAATGACAGCAAAGTGGGAACATACACGGTTACATATACCGTCACATATCTGGGCAAAACAGACAGTGCGGTGAGAACTGTCAATGTTGTTGATAAGGAACCTCCGGAAATTACTCTTGAAGGGGGAGACAGCATCTCAATTCGCCCGGGACAGAAATTCTCCGAGCCGGGCTACAGGGCAGTGGATGATTCGGACGGAGATGTAACATCGACAGTATTTCGAAAGGGTATTGTTGACGTCTCCAACAAAGGAAGCTATGTGCTGACGTATGAAGCGACGGATTCCTACGGAAATCACGGTGCCGTCACAAGAAAAGTGAAGGTGGAGGGTGAGCCTGTGAAACAGGAAAAGGGCACAATATATCTTACTTTTGATGACGGTCCCAGTCTCAGCTCAACGCCTGAAATTCTGGATATACTTAAAAAGTACAAAATCCACGGGACATTTTTCATAATCAATTACGGAGATGACAAGAATAAACTTGCGATTGTTAAACGTGCCATAAAGGAAGGCAACACAGTTGCTCTCCACAGCTATTCTCACGATTACAGCCGCATATACAAGTCCTCCGATGTATTCATGGACAACCTGAAGCAGCTCCACGACAAGCTTAAAAATGATACAGGGTATGAAGCATTTTGCATGAGATTCCCGGGAGGAAGCTCGAATACCATCAGTAAGAATTACTGCAGCGGCATTATGACAGAACTGGCCGGCAAAGTGCAGGAAGAAGGATATCTGTACAATGACTGGAATGTTGACTCCACAGATGCATCAGGGAACAACGTGCCGGCAGACAGACTTATCGCCTCAGTAAAAAAAGAGTGCAGCAAAAATACATTTAATGTGGTTCTGATGCATGATACAGACGCAAAGGCAACAACCGTAAAAGCACTGCCCGAGATAATAGAGTGGGGTCTTGAAGAAGGGTACAGTTTCAAGGCGATAACAAAAGATTCCCCGACTTTCCACCACCGGATAAACAACTGATCCGGCAAGATCTATGTATTATAACAAAACAGAGTGTCAAATAACACTCTGTTTTTTATTGGTACTCCCTAGGGGAGTCGAACCCCTGATTCCGCCGTGAGAGGGCGACGTCTTGACCACTTGACCAAGAGAGCATATTCATTCTTTCCTGCACACGAAATTATAACACAGGCGGAATGCAAATGTAAAGAGAAAGTGATATAATAGAGAAAAATCAGATGCTAAAGGAGACAGGAAAATGAGAAAAAATTTCGGAGTAAAACCATATCTTTATCCTATGCCGGTGCTGATTCTTGCAGCATACGACAAAGACGGAGTTCCGTGTGCAATGAACGCGGCATGGGGAGGAATCTGTAAAGATGACCGTATTGCAATGTGCGTTTCACCGGGTCATAAAACAGTTAAGAACATCCTCGAAAAAGGGGAGTTTACAGTAAGCGTGGGAAGTGCCGATTTCGAAGTTGCATGTGACTATGTCGGCATCGAATCAGGAAACAATGTTCCCGACAAGTTCGAAAGAGCAGGTTTCACAGCAGAGAAAAGCGAATTCGTAGACGCGCCGCTGATAAGTGAACTTAAAATGGCGCTGGATTGTAAGCTTTACAGCTATGATGAAGATTCTCATATGATGATCGGTACTATCGTCAACGTGAATGCAGATGAAAGCGTTCTGACAGACGGAGAAATCGACCCGGCAAAAATAAAGCCAATCACATATGACCCTGTAAATCACAAGTACATAGTGCTTGGCGAAATAGTAGGAGATGCATTTGGTGACGGCGAAAAGCTTAAATAATTAAGCAAAAGCAAGACACCACAAAGGCGGGATAACAAGGGCAGGAAGGAAATTGAGGGTTTTGCAGTCCTTGATTTCCAGAATGCCCAGACCGGACATAGCGATAAGAAATCCGCCGACAATGCTAAGCTCACACATCATAGTATCGGTGATGAAATTACCTACGAGAAGAGTGAGTCCGTATATGCTTCCCTGCCATATAACGAGAATACCTGCGGCAAGGCACATGCCGATACCGTAAGAGGAAGCCAGAACCATTGAAGTTACCAGATCGAGGGTGGCATTAGTGAAGAGAAAAGTATGATCGCTGTATAATGCACTTTGCACGGGACCGAGAATCGAAAGAGTTCCGACGCAGAAAATAAGAGAACCGGTTACGATTCCTTCGCCAAGTCGAGGACTTTTGCCCTCCGGGTTTTGTGACGGCGATTTGTCGAGAGCACTTGTAAGCCTGCCGACGCGCCCGTCAATATCAAGCATTGTGCCGATGGCACCGCCTAGAGCGAGACTTGCAATAAAGAGAACCGGGAATCGACTGTCCGGCATATTATGAACCACGGAATTGATTCCGAGACCGAAAGCAGCCAGTCCCATAGCAACGAAGAGCGCCTTATTCACACGGTCGCTCATTATTTTTTTGAAGAAACCCCCTACAAGGCTTCCCGCTATTATTGTACATGCGTTAACCAAAGTTCCTATCAAAATTGTAACCTCCCTAAACTATTTCATTGTATCACAAAGGATTGTTTTATGATACAATGAACTTCAAATACAACAGCAAGGAGGCAGTTGATGAAAAGCATATTAATCACCGGAGGACCTACAAACGAATATATCGATGAGGTCATGAAGATTACCAACATGTCGACGGGAAGTCTCTCCCGGAACCTGGCGATGCTGTTTCTGAAGAACGGATACAAGGTTACGGCAGTTTTTAATCACAGTGTTGATATAGGCAGAATAGACGACCTGATTTCGGCGGAGGGACTGCCGGCGGGAAATTTCGTTCACATCGGTGTGGAAACAACAGAAGATATGATGGATGCAATTTCATCGTGCAAAGGCAATGAACATTATGATGCCATAATACATGCAGCTGCAGTAGGTGATTACAAGGGTGAGTTCTCATTTCTTCTGGAAGACATGGCCGAAGAACTTTTCGCGGCAAAAGACAGCGCCAAATCATCTGCGGATTTCCTGGCAATAATGGAGAACCCTAAGTGCAGGCTTAATGACGATACGAAGATTTCAAGCTATCAGAAGAACCTTACGGCGAAGCTGACGCTGACACCGAAGATTATCGGAAAACTGAGAGAGTGGTTTCCCGACACACTTCTCGTAGGGTGCAAGCTGCTTGAAAACGTTCCGAAAGAGGAACTTTACAGCGTGGCACAGCGTCTGGCGGAAAAAAACAGAATGGATTACATAATGGCAAACGATCTGGCGGATCTCAGAAGCGGTAAAATGACGAGACATATCTGCACGAAAGATGGTTTCACGGGAATCGAGCTCGAGACGCCGGAAGAAATATATGAATTTATCAGCAATAAACTTAAATAAATTAACAGGGAGATAAAATGATCAGATATCAGAGTACAAGAGGAAGCAAAAACTACAAGACAGCAGCTCAGGCTGTTATTCAGGGAATAGCAGAGGACAAGGGCCTTTATGTGCCGGAGAGCATTCCGGCACTGCCGATGAAAATAGAGGATTTCATTGGAAAAACATATAAGGAAGTTGCCTATGAAATAATAAGAACATTCTTCGATGATTACACAGATGAAGAAATGAAATACTGCACAGACGGTGCATACACAGGCAAATTCGAAGAGGAAGAAATCGTACCGGTAAAGGAAGCGGGCGGTGCATATTTCCTGGAGCTTTATCACGGAAGAACAGCAGCATTCAAGGATATGGCACTCAGCATTCTGCCGTATCTCCTGACGACAGCAACGAAGAAAGAGAAGGAAGATAAGAAAATCTGCATACTTACCGCAACATCGGGAGACACAGGCAAAGCTGCACTCGAAGGCTTCGCAGATGTGCCGGGTACAGAGATAATCGTATTCTTCCCTAACAAAGGCGTCAGCCAGGTGCAGGAACGCCAGATGATTACACAGGAAGGCGACAACACACATGTATTCGCGATAGAAGGAAATTTCGACGACGCACAGACCGGAGTTAAGAAGATATTTAATGATGATAAATTCGCAGAAAAGCTGGCAGGTATGAAGTGCAAGCTTTCTTCTGCAAATTCCATAAACATCGGCAGACTGGTGCCGCAGGTGGCATACTATGTATGGGGCTATGTGAAACTGGTTGAAAGAGGAGTTATTAAGGCGGGAGAAAAAGTTAATATCTGCGTGCCTACAGGAAACTTCGGAAACATTCTGGCAGCTTATTACGCAGGACAGATGGGAATTCCTGTGAACAAGTTTATCTGCGCGTCAAACAAGAATCGTATTCTCACAGACTTTATTGAAACCGGCGTATATGACACGAAGAGAGACTTCTATCTGACAAACTCACCTTCGATGGATATTCTGATTTCCAGTAACCTGGAAAGACTTCTTTATCATCTGAGCGGAAATGACGGAGAAGAAATATCAAGACTTATGAGTGAACTCGATCAGAACAAGCACTACGAAGTAAGCGAAAAGATTCGCGAGGGCATGAAGAATTTTGTCGGCGGAACAGCTACAGTTGAAGAAACAAATGCCACAATAGGTGAAATGTTCAATGAGAACGGGTATCTTATAGATACGCATACTGCAGTAGGATATAAGGTTTACAGAGACTACGTTAAGAAGACAGGCGACGAGACCCCGACGCTTATCGCATCTACTGCCAGTGCCTACAAATTCGCAGAAAGTGTGGCCGAGGCAATCGGACTGCCTGAAGAAGAAAACGGATTCAGATACATTGAGGCAGTAGCAGGTAAAACCGGTGTGCGTGTTCCGAAGGGACTGAAGAATCTGGACAGCAAGGAAATCAGACATAAGGGAGTAATAGAAATACCTGAGATGATTAATGTTGTTGAGGAGAGCGTTAAATAATGAAAAAAGCAATTAGAGGGATTGTTGCTTTTGCTGTTCTGATATGTATGTCGGCAGCTTTCGCAGGATGCGGAGGAAGTAATGCTCCTGCCAGCCTGGAGGCATATATGACGGAGCATCCGGATCTTGTGTCGGAAATCGAGAACGGGCTGAAATCCGGTGACGATGGGAAGCTGGCTGTTGATTATTCTAAAAACTGCTGTGAGATTACCTGTACTTACAGCGACACTTTTGATGAAACGGTTTCAAAGGAGCTGGCGGCTCAGCTTGAAAAGAACAGTGATAAATATGCCGATAAGTGTAAAGAGTCGATTAAACTGATTGAAAATGAAAGCGGACTTAAGGGTGTGACGATTTCAATGACTTTTGTGAACGGCGACGGAACGGTTATATGGAAGAAGGAATACACCGCAGAATGATTTTGTGAGGGATAAGAAGTGAAGAAAGCGCTGAAAATTCTTTTGGTAATACTGATTGCAGCTGTTCTTGTTGTCGGAGCATATGTGGCCTATGTGTTCCTAAGTTACCACAGAATCGAGGATAACCGGAAGGCGGAAATCAATAATGCTGCCGGAGCTGCGGAGAGTCTTGAAGCGGGCAGGGAACTGGCCGTTACAACGTGGAATATAGGGTTCGGCGCCTATGTTCAGGACTACAGTTTCTTTATGGACGGAGGCAAAGAATCGAGAGCCGAAAGTGAAGAAAGACTTTTGGAGAATATGGAGGATATTACCGGGACTCTTGATAAATTTGATTCGGATTTATATCTGATTCAGGAGGTTGATATCGGCGGGACAAGAACATGGCATGTAGATGAGAGCCGGATAATAAGAGAGCATTTCGGGGATATGTCATATGCCTTTGCACAGAACTACGATTCGCCGTATCTGTTCTATCCTTTAGCATCGCCTCACGGAGCTAACAAGTCAGGTCTCGTAACGCTTTCGAGCGGACAGATTACAGATTCGGTAAGACGCAGCCTGCCGATTCAGTCGGGATTCAACAAGATTCTTGATCTGGACAGATGCTTCAACGTTTCCAGGATTCCTGTCAGTGACGGTAAAGAACTGGTGCTTATCAACGGGCATCTGAGCGCCTATACGACAGATCCGAAGGTAAACGAGAAGCAGCTGAATATGATTTACGACACGATGCTTGAGGAATATGAAGCGGGCAATTATGTAATCTGCGGCGGAGATTTCAACAAAGACCTTTTAGGTGATTCCTCCAAATGCTTCGAGGGAGTAACCTTGGGCTCTGATGAAAACTGGTGCAAACCGTTTCCGGTCGAAGATATCCCGGATAAAATCAGTCTCGTGGCTGCCTATGATGATAAGACAAGAGTTCCTTCATGCAGGAATGCAGATATAGGATACGTGAAGGGGAAAACATTCGTGTGTACTGTTGACGGATTTCTCGTAACGGATAATGTCAAGGTAGTCGGGACGGAGGTACGGAACGAAGAGTTTATGTGCTCCGATCATAATCCTGTAACACTGAATTTTCTGCTGGGAAAACAGAATAACTAACAGAATAACTAAAAAACGTAATCCGCCCCGGGAATCAGGCGCAGAGCCTGCCACCGGAGCGGGTTGTTTTAATTTCGCTTTATTTCATCATGTCAGCAATTGCATTGATGGAAATATAAGGTCCGGAAGCCAGTTTTCACCGCAGCACGCGAAAAATCAATGATTACAGCCTTTGCAGCGGTGAAACTATGGGAAATATGAAAAAACTCCACAACAACCACCGTCCCACTACATATTAAAACTTGCAAAATTGAGCACCCTATGGTATCATTTACAGGCTAGCGAATTTGAAGGATTTTAAGTTAGCCGACATGGCATGGAGGATTGACCGAGTGGCTAAGGAGCTCGCCTGGAAAGCGAGTAAGGTGTAACAGCCCCGCGGGTTCGAGTCCCGTGTCCTCCGCCATACATCAGAGACCTGAACAAGGTCTCTTTTTCATTGAAATTTCAAGGGAAACAAGCAATTGCAATGCTTTGCGGGTTTCCCTTTTTATATAGATTAACGTCGTACAGACGCATACAAAGGTATACAAAGGAACTTTAAAATGGGAATTGGTTGGGAGAAGCCCGTTTTCGGGTGGATTCAGAAACTGCAAATTCACATTTTTTGTTGCCCGCGGGACTCGAACATCAGTTAATTTTTATACCAAGGGGGAAGTCTGCCCTTTTGCAGATGATGCATAATAGTATGTGTTTACGAGGCCAGTGCCGAAAGGTATAATGACTTTATAAAAGACTAGATTTTTAGATTTTAATTGAGAGGAAGAATACTATGAAGAAACTTTTGATTTCAGTATTGCTGCTAGCAAGTATAGTTTTGTTAGCATGTGGGTGCGACGAGATAACATCAAGTGATTCTAATTCTACAGAACAAGTAGTTGAAGATGAAGCAAAATCAGAGTTAATTCAGTATTGCGAACATGAAGACGCTAATTATTTTATGAACAGTTATAATAAGTATATTGACGAAGAAGTTCTCAATAAGGAAAATGTAGAATGTGGTGAAAACGGAGCAGGAGATTACGCAGTTGTAACGTGGAACGGCATCTCTCTATTATTCACAAAAGGTGATGGTTCAGACAGCTACCATATTACTAGTGATGCAGAGCCTTCAAATGAAAATGAGGATGAGTATTTCTACGAGGCGGATATAGTTCTTGATATATTATTTTCAGACATTCTTTCAGAAGATGATAGAAGTGAAATGCTTGACGATATGAGAAATGGAAGAGCTCATATTGTTGAAGTTGAAGGAAGATATAATCCAGAAAACTTTTCGTTTAAACGAGATCATGATGGACATACATATGATATGTTTATATACGAAAAGACATGGAATTGGTAATATGTGAACCCCAAGGCAGCTTCGGCTGTCTTTTTTCATATCCGAATTCGCACATTTGCTGCATTCATTTCAACATATTAAACTGAAGCAAACAATAAAGAAAAGATTGGAGGAAAGAGTCATGAGATATACAATGAAGCTTAAGCTGACACATGATGAGGTCAGAGTTCTGGTATTTGCCCTTAACGAGCTTAGAAACAGCCTCATAGCAGAAAACAGATATACAGATCCTGTTGATG
>JAQXIX010000013.1 GCA_029008005.1 Bacillota bacterium
CGGAAGAGCCTGAGGGCAGCGGCGATGAAATAAGTGAACTGGGTACTGTCCGGGTGGAAGGAGAAGATGAGAAGTCGGAGCAGGTAGTAGAAGCTATGGAAGACAGCGGAGGACAGATATTCTTTTCGTCGGATACACCGCCGGACAGCAGCAAAGTCGTGAAATTTTCATACACTAAGAAGATAAACTATGAAGGATATTTCACGAGAAATTACAGCGTGACAATTGACGGAGAGAAAATTCCGTCATATTGCGTGCAGCCCAGTGTAGGAGTTCTTAACAAGGGAAAGCATACGGCCAAGCTTTATGACCGGCCGCTTATGCAGAAGGCTTTGTATTATTCCTACGGGTATCCTGGGTATGAGGAGAAAACAAAAGCTTATCTGGCAGGGCTCGGACTGAAGAAATGTTATCAGGGGAGCAACGGTAATTATGCATTCTGTCACATACTTTTAAGCTACATTTATGACGGGTGCAAGAATGACGGAGATGCCTTCAAGGGAGTGGGCGCAGGATCAAAATCCAAGGTTAAAGCTTTTTTGACGCAGGTAAAGAGCTGGCCGGATCCCGTTGATAATTCAGGCGTTTCTTTAAGCGAAAGTAATATTGAAGCATTTTGGGACAGTGAAAATAAAATACAGACTACGCCGTATATAAGATTAAATGCTCACCCGGATAATTTCATTAACGTTAAAGTTCCCGAAGGAACAGAACTGAAGAAAAAAGGGGAAAATCAAGGCTGCAGCGGTACGAAGGAAGGAACTTCGGTTCAGATTAAAGGCGGTGAAGAGTTTTGCTTTTCCGCTCCCTCGACAGTAAGAGGGAAATATGAATCTCCTGTTATGACAGGAAATAAGAAGAGCTTTCATTCGTACATAATAAAAGTGAGCGGCAGGCAGGATCAGGTTTTCGGAATCGCAAACGATGAAACAGTGTCATTTACCGTGAAGTGGGTTGATTTCGGAAAGCTTCTGCTCCGAAAGAATTCATCGGAACAGGAAAAGACAGATTCGATGGCATATTATTCTCTGAAAGGAGCAGAGTACAGTCTGGTCAGGGATGTTAACGGAGAAAGAGAAGTGATTAAGACTGTTACCACCGGCGATGACGGAACAGCTGTGTTCAGTGATATTCCTTATGGTGAATATACCGTAATCGAAACAAAGGCGCCGAGAGGATTCTTAATAGATCCCGAGAGTCATATTGTCACGGTAAACTCGGAGGAAACTCATATTACAGTTACAGACAATCCGGCGCCGGTAAAACTCGAAACGGCCGCAAACCTTTCGGATGATTGTAAAAGCGTACGTGACAATGTGATATACAGCGGCGTATTTCCCGGAGAAAAGTATGTGGTACGCGGTGTTCTGACAGATAAGGAAACCGGTAAATCCACTGACATCAAAGGAAGCAGCAGTTTTACGGCAGCAGAGGCTTCGGGGAACATTAATATCAACTTCATGATTGAAGATTCGAACTTAATGGGGAAAAGCCTTGTAGTATTTGAATATCTTTATCATGTGGACAGCAAGACAGGGGAGGAGTCAATTATTGCATCACATGAAGATATAAACAGCATGCAGCAGACCGTATATCTCAGTAAACCGGCAGATGCAGCACCTGAAACGGGAGACGACAGCTTTATTCTGATATTCTGTCTTGCTTTGCTGATATGTGTATCTGCTGCGGGGATAACAGTTATTTTGAAATTGGGAAGGAGAAAAAATAATGGAAAGAAAATTTGAATCAAAGACAAAGTTAGCAGTTGCAGCTGCAATAATTGCGGTGATGGGAATCGGAGGAGCCTTTGCATATTTCACGGATACAGATCAGGCCGTAAACTCATTTACCGTAGGAAAAGTTCAGATTGAACTTCAGGAGCCTAGCTGGAATGCCGATAATCCTCCTAAAAATATTACACCGAATCAGGTAATCGAAAAGGATCCTCAAATTAAGAATACAGGAAAAAACAATGCGTTCATGTTTGTTGAAGTTCAGGTGCCGTACGGAAATATTTCAACAGCCGATGCGGAAGGACACATAGGCAGCAAGGCGGATACAGAACTTTTTACATATACGCTGAACAGAGGATGGGTTGAAGTGGGAACACCTGTGAAAAACAGCGACAGCAATACATTCACACACGTGTACGCCTATTCGGAAAATAACAAAATGACTGAAGTACTGCCGAATACTGTTACCGGTACAGTCTTTGACGAAGTAAAGTTCGTTAATGCAGTTAACGATGAAGGACTCGAAGAGACAACACAGAACATAAACGTTACAGCTTACGGAATTCAGGTGACTGATATCGGTGACGGAACAACAAACAAGACTTCCCCGGCAGATGTATGGGCTGTGATTAAAAATCAGTTCGCTTAATGAGAAATGGTTTCCGTCAAGACAATGAGAAGGGCCGCCGTGTTAATATCACTTGTCTTTGTTCTTCAGGGCATTCTTGGTATATGTTTCGCAGTCAGAAATACTTCGGGCAATACAGAATTCAGGACAGGTGGAACGAGTATTTCCGTTACGGCTGCTTCACCTGAAAACACAGTACTTACATCAACGGATAACATTTCATATTGTCCTCGGGTTACAAACAAAGGAGAGGATGCATACGTAAGAGTGAAAATCGAGGCTCGTGAAAGAAACAGTGTTAACGACGAAAGGATTAATATTATCGGTCAGTGCAGAAAGTCAGATGGAGAATGGGAAAAGAAAGGAGGCTATCTGTATCTGACAAGAGTTCTTAAACACAGGGAAACAGCAGATGTATGTCGCGAAGTGGAATTGTCGTCAGAACTGGAGGAGATTATGTTCTTTGATCTTATCGTCACGGCAGAATGTATTCAGGCGAAGAATGTAGAACCGGATTTCACAAGTGATAAACCGTGGGGAAATGTTTGTATTGAAGCGTCATATATCGGAGACGAATACAGAACCTGCAGTATTGCTCCCTCAGATTCCAAAGGAATACATCTGGCATTTGAGGGAAACACTCGGGAAAGAGTGAAAAATCACGAAAGGTTCTTCGCAGGATTCGGAGAGCTTATGCCCGGTGATGTGTACGAAGACAATCTGGAGTTTAAGTGCGGTGAAAATGCAGACATATATTTCAAGACAGAAAGCAGAGACAGCAAGCTTAACAGAGCAATAAGGCTGACGGTAACGGCAGATGGAAAGGAATATTATTCGGGACCGATAGCGGGAGAAGGAATATCTGAGTACGGAAAGATATTGAGTATCAGGGGGAAAAACAAGAAGATCGAATTCAGACTGGAGGTTCCTGAAGAAATCAGAGATGATTATCAGAGACTGAATGGAAATGTTACATTTTTCTTCAATTCCGTTCCGAAAAACGACAACATTGTTAAAACAGGAGATGGAAGTTTAATTGCTTTGGCATTGATGATAATGACAGTTTCGGCGGCTTTCGGCTTTGTTACAGTCTTCGGGAGAAGGAGAAGGTAAAATGAACAGAATATGTAAAGGGATAATGTTTTATCTTTCGGTAGTGATTCTCTCAGCAGTAATCCTGGTGGCTGCTGCCAAAATCATATTTTCAGTAAGTCCCTTTGTTGTTTTGTCAGGTTCAATGGAGCCGGCAATAAAAGTGGGGAGTATCTGCTTCATAGATGAAAGAGACAGAGATGTCGAGAAAGGGGACATCATTGCTTTCAGAACATCCGGAGATATGATGGTGACTCACAGGGTTGTGGAGATTAGAGATGATGGAACGTTTATTACAAAAGGCGATAATAATGAGGAACGAGATCTGTCTCCGGTAAGAAAAGAACAGATTGCAGGAACCGAGTTGTTTTCGGTTCCTGCAGCAGGGTATCCGATAATGTGGATAAAAAGCCGCGAGGGAGCAGTCCTGCTGATTACTGTGCTTACAGCGTTTGCATTAATTGAAGTTATCAGGATTTTGTATCCGGAGAAAAGCTCCGCGAGGTGCGGCAGGGAGGAGGAAAGAAATTGAAAGAAATGAAACTGAAGAGAACATATAAGCTTTTGATTCTTGTTGTCATGACAGTCATCCTTGCTGCGCCGGCCTTTGCCGTTATGGCAGACAGAGACAGTATAAACAATGTTTTTACAGTGGGAAACATGGATATTTCAATTGAAGAGCCGTCCTTTGATCAGAAAGAGGCTGACAGCCTGTTTCCGGGGAAGGTTGTCGAAAAAGATCCCAGAGTTGCCAACAATGATAAGGTAGATGCATATGTCTTTGCTCAGGTAAAAATACCTGTGAAAGAGGTGTTTACCGTTGCTGATGACGGTGTGAGTCTTTCGAGGGCAAAAAGGGAGCTTTTCGATTTTGATTCAGACAAAAGCTGGAGTCTGATTTCAAAAGAAAGTACCGACGGAGGCAGTTTCATGTCATATCTGTATATTTACGGAACGGAAGAGGAACCGGCGGTTCTCAGGGGAATGGAGAAAAATGCTCCGGAAATAACAGATCCGATATTCAGGCGAGTGCATTTTGTCAATGTCCTCGAAGGAAACGGAGAGGATAACAGTCTTACAATACCTATTAACGTTTACGGAATTCAATCTGCCTCTCTTGAAGGGAAAAGAGCCGGAGAGATATTTACAATTCTTTCGAACCAGCTGGAGACAGCTCCCGACATAGAGGTGGACGAGGAATCGGGAGGGGAAAATGAAGGTGAAGTTTAGGAATATACGGAGATTTACCCTTTTGAATCTTTCTTTTCTTGTAATGGTGTTTCTACTTCTGTGCGCAGGAATATTTGCATATTTTATTATGCTTTCCAATGAGACAAACGAGTTTACCGTAAATTATATCGAAACGGAACTCACCGATGAATTCACACCGGTTGGAGAATTTAAGGGAGGCAGCAGATATGTTAAGGAAGTCAGTGTGGAGAATACAGGCAGCGCTGCCTGCTACGTGAGGATATTCGCTAAAATAAAGCAGCAGAAAGCCAGAGACAGTATAGATGTGAATTTCGACAGAGAAAACTGGACAGAGAAAGGAGATTTCTGGTATTACAATGAACCTTTAGCACCCGGTGATACGGCAAAACCACTGTTCACAGAACTTAACGTAAAGGAAGATGTATTGGATTTTGAGATGATATGTTACCAGGAAGCTGTGCAGGCAGAAGGAGTTTCTTCTGCTTCGGCAGCTTTTGATCAGGAGGGGAAATGAGAGTAAACAAGGTTTGTTCGGGGGTGCTGCTGTTTATTGCAGTCTTAATCTTCGTAACGGGATTTTTTGCGGCCGGAGTTTCAGAACCTGTAAATGCTGCCGCGAATGTCGTTGTGCTTCCGGCAAATAAGCCTGTGATAAAGGACAATATGAAAATGAGAATCGACCGCAGCACATTTTCGGGTATTTCCGGCGCGGGAAGCATATTGTCTCTTAACAAAACTGCGAGAAGCGATGCGTATGTTCTCAGAATAAAGCATCCGAAAGCAGACAGGACAAAGGCGAAAACCTTTGAAAATGTCGGAGTATTGAAGTTTGTTAATGTTGGGAAAATCAACGGCAGAAGCATAGATGCCGAAATAACGCTGACTGTTTATATAGGTAAGAGAAAGGAAAACGTTTCAAATGAGAACGACACTTATGTTCAGATAGGAACAATTAAGGATTACTCGATGACCTTCGGAGGAACCTATGCGAAAAATATAACATATCCCTTCAGAGGTCTGAAATACATTACCGCTAAGGTGAACATGAAATATCACGACAGCGGACAGACGGTGAATCTGCCCTTTTATCAGCTTGTCAGCGATATCGATATGCCCGGAAAAGACGGAACCTCCAGATGGTACAGGGAAAGCTGGAAACCAACGGGCGGATTTACGACATATTACGTATATTCCGGTAATGTTCTGGAAATAGATAAATCCGTTCCCATATTCATGTCGGATTCAGACGGACCCGATTACCAGGATGGTACCGAACAGATAAAAAAAGCAGGTGTATATGGAGTCACATCAGGCGGGATTTTCTCAAGTCAGTACAGAGAAGCAAATAATGTAAGCGCCGGTTTCAAAGTGTTTTGTCAGTACCAGCCGCCTCCCGGCGGAGTTCTGGGCAGACCCGAGAAATACGTGAACAGCGAGCGGGAAATAAGTGCAAAATCCGGAGATGAAATAACATACACTGTAGCTTTTGACGGTCCCTGTTTTATGAAAAATCTCATTTCACCTCTCGGTGAACTGAAGTTTACAGATACGCTGGCGGAAGGATTGACGTTTAAATCCGCTTCTTTAACAGCCGGAGGAGTCAATCTTGTGAAAGCGGGAAATGCCCTTGTTTCATATAATGAGGAAACACGAAAGGTGACAGGGCAGATTCACAGTTCATGGCTTACGAATTTAAACAATTACAAGGGTCAGCGGTTTGTACTGACAATTACTGCAGAAATAAACGAAAACAGCGGGGAACTGTCTGAAATAGAGAATACCGGGTATGTCAATATAGGTATCGGAGATGTGCCGTCAAACAGTACAACCGTAAAGGTTACGCCTTCATACAGTGTTCGTTATGAATACCGTTCAGGGACGGAAGGAATGGAACTTCCCGAAGATATTTCCGTTCATAAGGGTGATTATTCAATAAGTGACAGTAAGAAATACACAGAGGGACAGGAAATAATTAATAAGAGCAGGGAAAAACCCGAAACATATGAAGGATCTGTGTATGTTGTACAAGATGAAGAGGGAGGTATAGCAGGAAGGTGGATTCTTTCATGGGACAGAGAAAGCACACAGTGTACGGGAGAGGATATTACATTCACAGGAACATGGACCTATGTGGATGCAAAAAAGTTCAAAGTGCATTACAGCTATATTTCTTCCGATGAAAGAAGACTCCCTCCACAGATAAGTACGAAGCAGGGTGATTATGCCGTATCGGATCCGGAACTGTATACGGAAGGTCAGGAAGTTAAAAGAAAAACCAATCCGGGAATCGGCAGTACATATGAAGTCCGAAACAAAAAAGGTTCATACATGGGTAAATGGGTTCTTAAGCAATGGGATAAGGATTCGGAAACAGTTGCGGATACCGACATCAGATTCACAGGAACATGGGAATATGAAGCGGCACCGAAACTCCGGATAGTAAAGCGCATTAAAAATGATGTACAGAACATTACCCCGGTTCACGGAGAGCCGACATTTGCATATAAGATAGAAACAGACGGAAGCATAAGATATGAAGCCCTGACCTTTGACGTCAATTCTATAGATTCAGTAAGAGAGAAGGGAAAATACACGGATTTAGAAAGCGGCGTGATATATGAAATTTCAGACGGATATATGAATGCCGAAAAAACAATATCCATGGAGCCGGGAAAATACACTGTTGCGGAACTTGAAACAGAAAGATACAGGAACAGATCTGTCAAAGTGTACGTTAAGGATTCGGGAACAGTTCTTGAAACATATGAAACAGATACTGCTGAAATTAACCTGACCGAGGGTACAGCAGTTGCGGAATTTACAAATTATAAAATTAACAACGAAGGTTTATCCCATTCGAATTGTGTGATAAACAGACTGAACTCCGGAATAGAAATTCCCGAGGGAGGCTATTATACTTCGTCGGATAATGACAGTTATATTGAAGGAGATCGTTTTCCCGAACCGGAAGAAGGAGATGTATTTGAATATGGGGAGTACATCTATACCTATCATTCCGCCGGAGATTACGATTATGCCGGATGGTATGTAAAAGCAGCAAAAACAAGTAAGAAACATTACGGAGAAATACTGGATAAAATAGGAAAAACCCCTGTGGTCAGTATGGACGGCTGTTTTGACGGCTGCAGCGAAATGATTGATTCGCCGTACATTCCGGAAAGTATTTTATCGATAAACGGAGCCTTCAGAAATTGCGTGAATCTTGAAAGCGCTCCTGTAATTCCGAAAAATACAGCAGATATTGAGGAGGCTTTCGCGGGATGTGCGTCACTTTCCGGGAAAGTGACGGTAAATGGTGAGCCTGAGAATTTTGAGAACTGTTTTCTGAACACCGTTCTCACAATAAAGCTATGCCACAAATTTGATGAGGATTTATGCGAAAACGTAATAAAAACCGCAAACAACAAGAATGTTTTCTGTTCAATGATTCCGGAAGGAGGGGTGTATTATGACAGCTCAGAAAAAGTCCGTCTTACAGACGGTGACGAATTCCCCGACTCACCGGGAACCGGTGATATATACAGACTCGGAGACTACGAATACAGGTATGGCATGAACCGAGAAGGAGGTTTAAAGGGAAAGGAGATAACATGGGAGGAAAACAATTCAGATACATGGTTTGTTTCCGTTTCGGAGCCTCTAAAGGAAAGCTACGGAGAAATGCTGTCATTAATATGCGCAGATCCGGTTGAAGGAGTAATAAATACTTTTCGAGACAACGTGAACTTGACGGAGGCACCCGTAATAAGCAGCAATGCTTCTACTATGTCTCACGCTTTTGACGGGTGTACATCATTGAGAAAAGGTCCTGAAATACCGGGAAGTGTTACAGATTTAAGTTATGCATTTTACGGATGCGTTAATCTTGAGAAAGCATTTGATTTTAAGTAATAACGAAAAGGCAGGACAATATGAAATGCAAAAAGAAAAAATTGCGACGACTCGTGACTCTTGCTGTATGTATCCTATTCACGGGAACAGCATTATTGATATGTGAGCCGGAAGAAGTGAGCGGAGCTTCGGGAACTGTTTACAGCAGCTGGAGTGCATGGAAGCTTCCGAGCGGAGCAAGTAATAAAAGGCGAGTATGTACATACTACAAATGGACAACTTCCGAAAACCTTACTACATTTACGATAAGCGTCGATGCTTACGTCAAGATGGAGGGTGGATCGGCAACAATGGGCGGTTCGACTGTTACGCTGTCGGCAACAGGGCAGACGTCCTCATCAGCAAGCCAGAGCTTCGAATACGGTGGAAGTACAACCCAGAAGATAGTGAGTCGAAAATATACATGGAACAAAGGAACAGCTGCACAGACAGTGACAGTCAAATCAACATATAAAATTCCGAGCGGAAGACTGTTTGCGGGAACCTATACGGCCACTTCGAATTTTACAGTGCCTGCTCTAGCTCAAGTAAGCCTGTTTTATAACGGCAACGGAGGAGAAGGTGCACCCGGTACTCAGAAGGAATATATGAGAACTTCTCCTGTCCGGTTTACCATAAGTTCTCAAAAGCCTTATCTGGATGGGTATATATTCAAGGGATGGGCGACTGACGCAACTTCAAGTACGCCTTCCTTCTATCCGGAGGGAACCATAGATATAAGCTCAAATACAACTCTTTATGCAGTATGGGGTAAAGCAACGGAATTTACGGGAAATATTATCTGGGACGACGATGACAATGCAGACGGTATCAGACCGGAAACTGTGGAAGTAACTCTTATTGACAGTGAAGGGAATGAAGTAAGGACAGGAACATTTTTATCGGATTCGGGAGCCTTTGCTTTTGATAATCTTGAAAACGATACATATACTGCAGATGTCAGTATTCCCGGGTATACCCTCAGCCGCAGAAACGATGATATTGTACTCGTTCACGAACCGGAGAGGATGACAGTTTCGGGTAGTATAACCTGGAATGATGACAGTAACAGTTACGGGAAAAGACCGGAGAATTGCAGGATATGTCTCTACAAGCACAGTACAAAATATGCAAAAAACAAAGTAGGGGAATTAACGCTACCGACCGATGAGAACATAGAAACATTCAGTTTCGACGTAAACAGAAACGAGAACGGAGTTTCTGTACAATACGTTGCCGTACCTGACAAAGCAATAGAAGGATATGATATGGGAAGAGATGGAAATGCACTTGTTTTCAGCATTAAAAACGCAGTAAAGAATATGGATCATGCTTTTTACGGATGCACAAAGCTGGCGTCGGCACCATCGATAACGCATAATGTGAGAAATGCAGAAAGCGCCTTTGAGGGGTGTGCCCTGCTGACGGGAACATCTGTTATAGACGGTAATCCGGAGCTTTACGAGAAATGCTATAAAGATACGCGGCTGCCCATTCAGATTGGGGGAAGCTGTTCGGAGAGAACCTGTCTTAATATGCTCAGTACAGCAGCGGACAATAATGTAACATGTGCGCATGAGTCGCACCGGAATATTGATTATTCGGGAAATAGAAGAGTAGAGGGTAATCTGGTGCCTGAAGGGGCTATGTACTTTGATGCCGGTGAAAATGAAATTCTGACTGAGGGTGACGAAATGCCGGAACTGCAGGAAGGAGACTTGTTCACTGCTGGCGGTTATGTTTTTTCCTACGGAATGAAGTATTCCGGTGAAGAGGCAGAAATAACTGAGAATACGTGGACCGATACATCATTATGGAGCAGAGCCGAATGCAAGTGGTCAGCACGAATCATGAATACGGGCGCCCAATCGGCAAAGCCTGTACCGGAAGAAATAAACGGTGAAAAGGTGACATCCCTTTACAGAGCCTTTGCTGGAAGCGAAATAACATGTTCGCCCGAATTGCCGGCGACAGTTACAGACATGAGTTATGCATTTGCAAATTGCAGATACCTTGAGGGAGAAGTAATAATAAGGTCTTCGGAGCTGGATAGATGGGAAAAGTGTTTTGACGGCACAGAACTTGAAATATATCTTTCAGGAAGGTGTTCCGAAGAAATTCTTCAAGCTCTTTCAGCGACTTCAGCCGTCGGAAATGTACATTGAGGAAGCATAAAACCATTGCGGTTGCCTGTTTGCAATGATATAATGTTTGCGATATGTTTATAAAAAATTGAGGAGGGCTCATTAACATGAAGGGCTATAAAAGCGAAAACATAAGAAATATTGCGCTGGTTGGTCACGGCGGCTGCGGTAAGACTACTTTTCTTGAAGCGGCACTGCTTGCAACAGGCGTTATCAGCAGACTTGGCAAGGTAGAAGATGGAAATACAGTTTCTGACTATGATAAGATGGAAATTGAAAAAGGATATTCAATCAGCACTTCAATCGTGCCGGTTGAATTCAATAAGACAAAGCTGAATTTCGTTGATACACCGGGATTTTTTGACTTTGTAGGTGAAGTAAATTCCGCACTGAGAGCTGTAGAAGCTGCAGCCATTGTTGTAGATGCATCTTCAGGTATTCAGGTAGGAACAGAGAAGGCATGGGATTCATGCAATCAGTTTGGAGTTCCTAGATTTTTCCTTGTTAACAAGACTGACAAAGATAATGTAAATGTTGACGAAGTAATAGACGAACTGAAAGCTAAGTTCGGAACATCAGTAGTTACTCTTGATGACAGAGAAGCAATGGAAGAAGAAATTGCAGGTACTGACGAAGAACTTATGGAAGCATATTTCGAAAATATGGCTCTTACTGACGAGCAGTTTGCAAAGGGACTGTCAAAGGGTATCGGAACGGGAGATATCGCCCCTGTATTTACATGTTCAGCTCTTAGCGGAGACGGCATTAAGGAAGTCCTCCAGAACTTCATAGATTTCGTTCCTAAGGCAAAGGCTCATGCTCCGTATCCTGCAAAGAACGGTAAGGATGAAGATATCGAAGTTGCAGTTGACGAAGCAGGAAAGCCTGCAGCACTGGTATTCAAGACTATTTCCGATTCATTCCTCGGCAAGATTTCACTTGCTAAGGTGATTTCAGGAAGTCTCAAGTCCGGACAGACTGTTTACAATGCACAGGCAGAGAGAGAAGAAAAGCTCGGTTCATTCTTCTTCCTCAGAGGAAATCAGAAGGAAGATGCAACTGAAGCAGTTGCCGGAGATATCGTTGCAATCGGTAAGCTTCAGTACACTAAGACCGGAGATACACTTTGCGAAAAGGCAAACATCATCAAGTTCCCTGAAATTGAATTCCCATCACCTACACTTTATCAGGCAGTAGTTCCTGTAAAACAGGGTGACGACGAAAAGATGGGTTCATCATATAAGAAGCTTATGGAAGAAGATCCTTCATTCGTTCTTGAAAACAACGTTGAAACTCACCAGACACTTATCGGTGGACAGGGAGATATTCAGCTTAACATTATCAATGCCAAGCTTAAGGATAAGTTCGGTGTTGAAGTTGCAACAACTCCTCAGAAGATTGCTTACCGAGAAACTATCAAGGGCACATCAGATGTTCAGGGTAAACACAAGAAGCAGTCAGGCGGTGCAGGACAGTACGGTGATGTATGGATTAAGTTCTCGCCATCACAGGAAGAGTTTGAATTCGGCGAAGAAATCTTCGGCGGATCGGTACCTAAGAACTACTGGCCGGCAGTTGAAAAGGGTCTCAGAGAATGTATGGAAAAAGGACCTCTCGCAGGATGCAAGGTTGTAAACGTTAAGGCTATCCTTTATGATGGTTCATACCATGATGTTGACTCAAACGAAACTGCGTTTAAGATTGCTGCATCACTGGCATTCAAGAAGGGAATCGTTGAAGCTAATCCGTGCCTCCTCGAACCTGTAATGAAGCTGGAAGTAACTGTTCCTGACGATTACGTTGGAGCAGTAATGGGAGACCTTCCTAACAGGAGAGGTGCTGTAATGGGAATGGATCCGCAGGTTGGCGGTGGACAGATTCTTCATGCAGAAGCTCCTCAGGCAGAGCTCTTTGACTATGCTATCGCATTAAGATCAATGACTCAGGCAAGAGGTTCCTTCACAATGGAATTCGCAAGATATGCAGAAGTTCCGGGACAGATTGCTCAGAAGATTATAGCAGATTACAAGGCAGAGCAGGAAGCTAACGCTAAATAAAATACTGATAATAAAAAAACGGGCTGTTGCACTAATCATCTTAGTGCAACGGCCCTTTTTTAATGACGGGAATGCTTTACCTTTGTGACTGCTGTTCCGCTGATAAAATCAGTTCACGTGCAGAAGCCAGGGTTGTATCGGTAATGTTGTCGCCTCCGAGGAGACGTGCAATTTCAGAAACCTTCTCCTCAGAATTCAGCGCATCGACAGCAGTGAAAGTCATGGAGTCGTCAGAATGCTTGGAGATTCTGTAGTTGCTCGTTCCGCAGGCAGCTATCTGAGGTAAATGGGTTATACAGATAATCTGGTGATCGGAGGAAATCTCAAGAAGCTTTCTCCCGACTACCGAAGCTGCTATACCACTTATACCGCTGTCTATTTCGTCAAATATCATGGTAGGAATTTCATCGTAGTCTCCGACGATTTTCTTAAATGCCAGCATTATTCGGGACATTTCACCACCTGAAGCGATTTTGCTCAGAGGTTTAAGCGGTTCGCCCCGGTTAGTGGAAATAAGAAATTCGACATTATCTATACCGTCAGGAGTAAATCCGTCGGGGTTATCTTCAAGCAAGGAACTGAATTGAATCAGGAAGTCCGAATCAGAGAAATTAAGCTGAGTAAGCTCATCAGAAATCAGTTTCTGAAGCTTCGAAGCCGATTCTTTCCGCTGAGCGCTAAGCATCAGGCTCGCCTTTCTCAATTCCTCCGTACAATCTGCAAGAGCCGCCTGCAGCTCTTTTTCCCGTTGGTCTGCATTATCGATATTATAAAGGCCGGATTCAATCGAATCGGCATATTCAAGAAGTTCGCTGATGGTTTTACCGTGTTTGTTTTTGAGTCTTGAAATTTCCTGTTCTCTTTCAATGGCGGAATCCAGTTCCTCAGGAGAAAAAACAGTCTCATCTCGGCAGACACGTATCTCGGTGCAAATATCTTCGAGTTCATAATACAGTTCATCTACACGGCGACTTAAATCGTTTAGTCTTCCGGAATAAGGTGCTGCGTCGGATATCATTCCTCCCAGCCGGCGAACTCCCGATAAAAGGGGCATTTCGGATTCGGAAGCGATATGATACGCTCCTGCCAGGTTTTCATAAATGCTTCCGGCATTTTTTAGAAGTGAGATTCTTTCCCGAAGCTCTTCGTCTTCGCCGATACGAAGTGACGCATCGCGTATTTCATTTAGTTCGAACTCCATAAAGTCCCGCTTGCGTCGATTCTCGCTGATATCAGCCCTGAGTCTGTCAAGCTGTCTGCTGAGATCTCTGTATTTTTCCCATATTGAAGAAACTCGCTCCTTAAGGGGCGAAATTTTGTCTTTTTCGTAGGTGTCGACAAGTTTTATATGGTATTCGGGGTCGAGAAGTGACTGATGGTCATACTGACCATGAATATCGGCTATCTTGCGACACAGCTCATTAAGGGTGGCAAGCGTAACGATTTTATCATTTATCTTGCAGATATTTCTGCCGTTTGAAGAAAGCTCACGAGTAATAATGTATTCTTCACCTTTGTAATCGGCAATCATCTGAACAGTGGCCTTTTCCTGCCCGGAACGAATAAAAGCAGTGTCCGCACGGCTTCCCAAAGCCAGGCTCACTGCTTCTACTACAATTGATTTTCCCGCGCCGGTTTCACCTGTAATAATGTTCAGACCATCGTTAAAGTCAAGAATAACCTCTTTAATAATTGCAAAATCTTTGATTTCGATATGTCTGATCATAAAGGTTCCTTTGCTTATTGATACATTTTTTCTAAAGCTACCACAACATCCTGAGTGTGATCCGGATCATCTACCACAAGAAGTATGGTATTGTCGCCGGCAACCGAGCCGATAACATAAGGTAAATCGAGGCAATCTAACGCTTCTCCGGCGGCCGGTCCACAGCCGGAAAGAGCTTTTAGAACTATAATGTTGCCAGATTGAGCAATAGATGTAATGGACTTCCTGTAGATGTCCTTGAATCTTTCTGAAACGAGGCCCGGATTACTGTGGGCAACTGCATATTTGTACCGACCAGATGTAGAAAGAGTCTTAATGAGCTGAAGCTCCTTAATATCTCTCGAAATAGTCGCCTGAGTTACATCGTAACCGTAATCTGCAAGCATCGCAACAAGTTTATCCTGGGTTTCGATCTCATACTGACCGATAAGCTCCAGGATCTTATTCTGCCTTGAAATTCGCATAGTCTCCTTTTTCTCCCCAACAATGATTACAAAACTATAGTGAATCACTTGTTAAATATTACCATAAAACGGGAAAAGTTGCAACCTGTAATTGAATTTTACTAAAAGATATCTTCCTGATACTCAAGTCCAAGGTGCTTGTATGCCTTCGACGAAACGACACGACCTTTCTTGGTCCTGTCAAGGAGACCGGCCTGAATAAGGTAAGGTTCATACACATCTTCTATTGTTACACGCTCTTCACCTATTGAAGCAGCAATTGTGTCTATGCCGACAGGACCTCCGTTAAACCTTTCGATTATAGTCTTGAGTATTTCCCTGTCGAGATTTTCAAGTCCGAGATAATCTACTCCAAGAGCCTTTAACGCCTGTTCCGTTATTTCGGTGTCAATTCGACCGTTTCCCTTAACCTGCGAAAAGTCACGTACTCTCTTGAGAATTCTGTTAGCAACACGAGGAGTTCCACGGGAGCGGGCGGCCATTTCAGCAACAGAGTCATCATCAACAGGCACATCGAGAAGACTTGCCGTCCGTCGGATTATGCGGCCCAGTTCTTCTTTGTCATAAAGTTCGAATTTACAGCTTACGCCGAATCGATCTCTTAGAGGAGCGCTGAGACTTCCCGCACGAGTAGTGGCCCCTATAAGAGTGAATTTAGCAATATCCAGACGTATGGATCTTGCCGATGGTCCTTTGCCGATAACAATATCCAGCGCATAATCTTCCATTGCCGAATAGAGAACCTCCTCAACGGAGCGATTAAGACGATGTATTTCATCTATGAAGAGAACATCGTTTTCATTCAGATTAGTCAGTATTGCGGCCAAATCGCCGGCTCTCTCAATGGCAGGGCCTGATGTAATACGAATATCAACACCCATCTCGTTGGAGATGATTCCCGCCAAAGTAGTCTTGCCCAGACCCGGAGGGCCGTAAAAAAGCACGTGATCGAGAGGCTCGCCTCTAAGCTTGGCGGCCTCGATGAATATTTTAAGGTTATCTGTTACTTTCTTCTGTCCTATATAATCGTCTAATGTCTGAGGTCTGAGAGTGAATTCGCTTTTTTCTTCGTTTTCTCCCAGCTCCGCAGCTGTAATTCTTTCATGATAATCCATGGTTCATTATCTCCTAAAAGAGGTTCTTAAGGGCCAGCTTAATATATTCCTCGGCTGTTAAATCATTGTCTCTGACTGTCGAAAGAGCACCGGATGCCTCAGCCCGTGTGTATCCCAGTGCCATGAGAGCATTCAAAGCTTCACCGCGACCATCCGAAGGAACAGACGGAATTTCAGATGACGAAACACCTCCTGCCGATTTCGCAAAATCTTCAGGAGAAAATTTATCTTTAAGCTCTAGAAGTATCCTTTCGGCGGTTTTCTTGCCGATACCGTTTGCCCGCGTAAGAGCAGTCTTGTCTTCGAATACAATGGCCTGATGAAGCTCCTCCAGACTGAAGGATGAAAGTATCGATATTGCGGCCTTCGGTCCGACGCCTGAAACAGAGGTGAGTTTCTTGAATGCATCCAGCTCACCTGAACCGGAGAATCCGAAAAGACTAATATCATCTTCTCTGACAACCATAGTCGTGTAAACCGTCACTTCTTGTCCCTCACTGCTGAGAAAAGCACCTGTATTTGACGGAACAGTAACCTGCCAGCCTACACCGTTAATATCTATTATAATGTAACCGTCGCCTTTAGCGGCGAGAGTCCCTCTCAAGTAACCAATCATAATCTGAAGCCTTTCTCCTTGATCTGCTGCTGAATTTTCAGAGGGTTTCCCGCACTGTGTCCGTGGCATATGGCCGCAGCCAGTGCATCTGCCGTGTCGTCCGGCTTGGGAACCTCGCGAAGATTGAGTATTGTCTTTACCATCATCTGAACCTGTCGCTTCTCGGCTCTGCCGTATCCGACGAGAGCCTGCTTGATCTGCAGCGGTGTGTATTCTGCAATCTCAAGACCTGCTTTAATACACGCGAGCATCGCAACACCCCGCGCCTGACCTACATATATTGCCGTCTTGGCGTTGTTGTTGAAGTAAAGCTCTTCAATGCTGGCAGCATCCGGTCTTTCGTATTCAATTACTTCACGGAGTCCGTCGTACAAAAGCTCCAGCCTCTGAGGCATTGGCATATCTTTATCCGTAGTAAGAGAGCCGTAGCTGCAAGGTATGAATTTGTTTCCCGTTTTTTCAATGACACCGTAGCCTAAAATCGCATAGCCCGGGTCTATTCCCAGTATTTTCATGGGACAAGTATACCATATCGAACATGTGTTTGTAAATGATAGTGCAGAAGAATTTGCAGTAAGTGTCAAAATGCCTTATAATGTACGGAGCCTGTTTGTCAGAGTATTGCATTTAGGAGAAGGAACATGAGAATAGATGATTTTGATTACCGGTTACCGGAAGAATTAATAGCCCAGAAGCCTGCAGAGAAACGCGACAGCTCCAGGCTTCTTGTTGTACATAGAGACAGTGATACTACGGAACACCGCCATTTTTACGATATTCTTGAATATCTGAAGAAGGGCGATGTTCTGGTGCTGAACAATTCGCGGGTAATTCCCGCCAGAATTTACGGCAGGAAATCCACAGGCGCCAGAGTTGAATTTCTGCTGATAAAACGACTTGAAGGTGACAGGTGGGAAACCATGGTGCGCCCCGGCAGGAGACTGAAGCCGGGAGACACAGTGTATTTCGGTGAAAGGGAAGGTCAGGAGCCTGTTCTGACAGCTGAAATAATAGATAACGGTCCTGACGGAACACGGATTGTGGATTTTGCATATGAGGGCGTATTTATGGAACGCCTTGAGGAAATCGGCAGCATGCCGCTCCCGCCTTATATCGAGCGGCCATCCGAAGATGAAGACAAGGAACGTTATCAGACCGTTTACAGTGAAGTTGAGGGGTCAGTGGCAGCGCCGACAGCCGGACTTCATTTCACGGAGGAACTTCTCACAAAGGCTAAAGAAGCAGGTGTTGAGACGGCTTACGTGACTTTGCATGTGGGAATAGGTACTTTCAGACCTGTGAAAGTGGATCGTGTCGAAGATCATTCAATGCATTTCGAGGAGTATTCCGTCGGCAGAGAGGCGGCGGAAACTATCAACAGAGCAGTCAGAGAAGGAAGACGAATAATTTCAGTGGGAACAACATCGACGAGAACTGTCGAGAGCGCTGCGTATTTTGACGATGAAACCGGCAGATATCTTGTCAGAGAAGGCACGGGAAACACGGGAATATTTATTTACCCGGGATATGAATGGAAGATAATCGACAGCCTGATTACGAACTTCCATCTTCCTAAATCGACACTTATTATGCTGGTGTCAGCCCTTTATGACAGAGAAAAAATACTGGATGTTTACGAAGAGGCCGTGAGAGAAAAATACAGATTCTTTTCTTATGGTGATGCAATGTTTATAGAATGAGAACGGAGACGAAATGTCAGCAATTACTTTTGAATTATTAAAAACAGATAAACGTACTAAGGCGAGAAGAGGTGTGGTTACAACACCTCACGGTAAAATTGAGACACCGATTTTCATGCCTGTGGGAACTGCGGCAACCGTTAAGGCGATGAGACCGGAAGAAGTCAGTGACCTGGGGGCACAGATTATCCTCAGCAACACATACCATCTTTATCTTAGACCGGGGCACGATGTTATCCGCCAGGCCGGTGGACTTCATAAGTTTATGAACTGGGACAAGCCTATACTTACAGACAGCGGCGGTTTCCAGGTATTCAGTCTGGGGGCCATGAGAAAAATCACGGAAGAGGGTGTTGCATTCAGATCTCACATTGACGGATCCAAGCACATGATTACCCCTGAGAAATCAATTGAAATTCAGCATTCACTCGGCTCCGACATAATGATGGCTTTTGACGAGTGTGCGCCGTACCCTGCAGACAGAGAATATGTTAAAAACTCAATGGAGAGAACTACACGCTGGCTGAAACGATGCAAGGAGTACCACGAAGAGTACTGCGAGAAAAACGGCGGTGAAAGTCAGAGCCTCGGACAGGGAGTGAATCAGTCGCTTTTCGGCATTCAGCAGGGCGGAATGTACAAGGATCTGAGAGTGGAACACATGAAACAGATTGCGGAGCTGGATCTGCCGGGATACTCAGTAGGCGGTCTCAGCGTAGGTGAACCGAAGGAAATCATGTATGATGTTATGGACGTCTGCGTTGATGTGATGCCGAAGGACAAACCGAGATATCTTATGGGTGTGGGGAGTCCGGATTGCCTTTTTGAAGGTGTCGAACGTGGAATTGACATGTTTGACTGTGTTCTGCCGACAAGGATTGCCCGACACGGAATGGCTATGACTTCCCATGGGAGAGTCAATATTAAAAATGCCAGATTCGAGAGAGATTTCTCGCCTCTGGATGACAACTGTGACTGTTACACCTGCAGAAATTATTCGAAGGCATATCTCAGACATCTGTTCAAATGTGATGAGATGCTTTCGTCGATGCTACTTACAAACCACAATCTTCACTTCCTGGTGAACACGATGACAAATATCAGGAAAGCGATAGACGAAGACAGGTTTTCGGAATACAAAAAGGAGTTTTACGATTCATATGGTAGATTTTAAGGATTTGGAACTTTGCAGGGACAGGGATTTCTGCGGAGGATGCACATATCAGGGAGTGGCTTACGAGGAACAGCTGGCGAATAAATTCGGCGAGGTGAAGGCTTTGCTGGAGAAAAAGGGAATAGATACGGAACGCCTGCTTCCCATAGAACCGTCTCCGGAAAGATACGGATACAGAAACAAGATGGAATACACCTTCGGAGATATGGAAAAGGGTGGGCCGATGACTCTGGGAATGCACAGAAAAAAACACTTCATGTCGATTATTACTGTTGACGAATGTCAGCTGGTTCATGAAGATTTCAATATTATTCTCAGGGAAACCCTGGAATTTGTCAGAGACCGCGGCTATACTCACTATCACAAGAAAAAGCATACAGGGCTTATGAGAAATCTTGTAATCAGAAGGGGTGTGCGTACAGGAGAAATTCTGATTAATATTGTTACCACCTCGGAAGAAGGCTTTGATGAAGCGGGTTTCACGGAGATGATTTCAGCTCTGCCTCTCGAGAATACTGTTGTGGGAATTTTAAGGACAATTAACGACAGACCGGCAGATGCTGTATACTGCGACGAGCTGAGAATTCTCAAGGGGCGCGATTATTACAATGAGGAAATAATGGGGCTGAAATTCAGGGTTAATGCTTTTGCATTCTTCCAGACTAATGTCGATGCCGTGGAAAATCTTTACAGCTACGCTCTCGGTCTTATAGATGACTTCGAAAATAAAAATGCTTTCGATTTGTACTGCGGAACCGGCACAATATCTCAGGTGCTTGCTCGCAAGGCGTCGGAGGTTATCGGCGTAGATATTGTGGAAGAGGCTATTGAAGGGGCAAAATCCGCAGCTGCGCTAAATGGAATCGCTAATTGCCGATTTATTGCCGGAGATTGTTTCAAAGTTCTTGAATCAATAGATGATAAGCCGGAAGTAATAGTTGTCGACCCTCCTCGAGTGGGAATGTCGACAGATGCCATGGATAAGATAATCAGCTACGGAGTCGATCAGATTGTGTATATCAGCTGCAATCCTAAGAGCCTGGCGGAAAATCTTTATTACATGCAGTACTACGGGTATGAAGTTGTTTCCGTTAAACCCTTTGACAATTTTCCGGGGACAAAACATGTCGAGTGCGTATGTTTGCTGTCAAGGAATTAAACAAATAGGGATCTACCTGTTTATTGATGCGATAATCAAATCCGACCTTTTGGCAATATATCTTTTAAGTTGCTTAATTACTGTTGTTGCTAATTTGCCTCTTATACGGTCGCAGGCAATACTATCTGCCGTTATGGCAGATGAAATGTATTGCGAATTCATCATTTATATAGCAAAAGGTAATAGCAATTTAAGGCATCAGCGCTCAAGGCAGTGACATTCAAGGTACAAGTCAAACAGAAACAATTGAAACGTTTGCAGTATAATGGCTGCTTAGTTGCATACGCATTTCCGATTGTATATAATATTGTGAAAAGATACTTGCTAATAGAGATAAGGAGTAATATGAATGAAGAAGATCATGAGAATCCTTGTTGAGGTAAGTTTTCTGTGCCTGATAATGGCGGCGTTTACGGTCGTTTCACATGCAGATGCTGAAGATGTACCATCAACAATAAAAGGGTATGTTGGCAACAGTTTTGACTTAGAGGCTAAGTACGATGTTTTCATTGATGAAATCGAAGACACTAATATTTATGACTATGATGGGTGCTTCCTGGATACAGGCTCAACTAAGGTATATTACTCCGATTACGAGGATAACAGCGGAATAACTACAGTATCCGTTAAATATGACCCAAGTCTGAGACTGGTGGCAGATAGGTGGGAATATTCGAATTCAGGAAAATACTATTATGTGTGGGTTTATAATATTTCTAATAAGACAGTAACATTCACTAATGAAACTGCTTATTATGTGCAGAAAAACGCAAAGAAATATAATAAAAAATTTAAGCTTACTCGTTCATCTGTCAAGATCAATCCGGGACAGTATAAGAAGTTGAAATTCAAGAGAAAATCAGGCAAGATTCATTACATGCCTAGCACGAATAAGGCATACATGAAGTTCAAGTGCAAGTATAATGGCAAGAAATGTACAGTGAAACTTGTTCACGGAAGTGTTAATTTCTATAAGTTGTCTGGCGGCAAATGGAAATACATAGATATCATAGGAGACTATGACTGTTTCCTTGCTATTCGGTAGAATTGAAGTATGAAAATAAATCATGGAGAGTGCTGAGATGAGATGATCCCAAAAGGTTAGGCTTTTGCTCCGGCGAGAAATCGCCGGAGTTTTTTATATCGTAATTACTTGTCTGGCAATAATTAGCTGTATTGGATAGAAAGCTTCCGCAGGAGTCATTCCATCCAATGCAGAATGAAATCTTTCAAAGTTATACGTGTGTATATATTTTCCAATGCCGATCCTAGCCTCCCGGATGTTATTGTACGAGGTCAGGTAAACTTCTTCGTGCTTCAGACTTCTAAACCATCGTTCAATCATTATGTTGTCTGCCCATCTGCCTCTGCCGTCCATACTTTGTTTAACATTATTCTCGCTTAGAATATAGCTGTACCATGGGCTGCGAAATTGTATTCCCTGATCAGAGTTGAATATCTCTGGCTTGGCTATTTTGAATGCCTTTTTGACCGCATTTACGACTGGCCGAAGAGCCAGTGTTTCATCAAGTTCCCACTCAACAAGATATCGACTGTACCAGTCAATAATTGCTGTAAGGTATGCATATCCTTTGGGCATTGGAATATATGTAATATCTATCGACCATGCCTGATTAGGTCGGATAATGTTTGCATTTCTCAGGAGATAAGGATATATCTTGGATTCAGGCATATCCTTTTTCTTCTTTTTCTTTGGATAAATTGGATCAATTGCCATTTCATCCATATATCTTCGGGCTTTTCGACGTCCAACGTTAAATCCTCTTGATTTAAGCTGCATAGACATTTGCCTGGAACCCCATGATGGATTGTCAGTATGCAGCACGTCTATTATTCGTTTGCATTCTAGTTCCTCCTCAGAGGGCGGTGCAGGCGTATAGTAAACGCTTGAACGACTGATTCCCATAAGTTCTGATGCTTTTGAAATTGAGAGATTGGAATCATTATTCGTCAAAAGGCTTTGGACCAAATTGACTCTCGTAGTCTGGTCCAAGGATTTCTGCAGATTTTTTTTCCAATCAGTCAATTTGCATTGTTAACTGGCCGACCTTCTTAGCATACTCTTCTTTTGCTTTTTTCTCTTCCTGAAGTTTCTTTTCCATCCAGTCGTCCTTGCGGGTGTCAAAGACAGCTGCCGCATGTTCCTCAAACTCCTTTTTCCAGTTTCGAAGAAGGTTTGGCTGGATATTATTTTCCAGTGTTCGGTTACTTTGTAATGAAAACGCTTGATGCTTTTTTAGAAAATAACCGCCGCTTAATTGACGCTGAAATCGCAAAAAACAGTCTTTATCTTGCGATTGATAATCCTATGATATTGGATTCGCTGATGCCGCTGTTTGAACAGTTTTCAAAAACAAATCCGAATTGTCAGCTTCATTTCCTGTTTGGAAATATAGAGGATATATATGAAAACCTAAACAAAAATCGCATTGACCTTGGCTTGATATAAAATAATGCTTCTGCAAACGACGATACCTACAACTGTCTTATCATTTCTGCAAAGC